>CAUHCL010000106.1 GCA_959604655.1 uncultured Alistipes sp.
TGGCGTTCCTCGTGCTGCGTGCGCGTGAACGATATTCCCGTCACCGCTATCGAGTCCGTGCCGCGGCGGATGTATTCGGTGCGGTCGTCGAGCACCCGCCACCCCGCTTCCGTCTCCTTCTCTATCAGGCGCGCCGTGTTATCCTCGGGCGTGAGCGATATCGAGTCGCGTATGTACACGCCTATGTCGTGATTGCCTATCACCGAGAACACCCCGTCGGGAGCCGAGAACCGCGCGAGGGCGCGGGCGATCGGCGCGTCGATCTCGGTGTAGCGTATGTTCACCAGATCGCCGCAGAACGCCACCATGTCGGGGTGCAGCGAATCGCATAGCTCGGCTATGCGTGCCAGCTCCTTTTGCGGCCGCAGCATGGTACCTATATGTATATCGGATATCACCGCTATCTCGTAGCCGTCGAACGCGGCGGGCAGGCGGTCCGACTCGATCGTTATGCGTTTCACCTCGTAGTCGGTGCGCGTGACGGCCATGCCGTAGACGAACATCGCTATCATGGCAAGACTCACCGCCGCTCCCGCCGTGCGCACCGCCCTATTGCGCGACAGCACTGCGGCGAGGTTGAACGGCACCCGCGCCACGGCCGCAATCATATATAGGTAAAACATCCATG
The DNA here is from genome assembly GCA_959604655.1 of uncultured Alistipes sp. GTDB lineage: Bacteria > Bacteroidota > Bacteroidia > Bacteroidales > Rikenellaceae > Alistipes. Next base: position 629 of record CAUHCL010000106.1, read on the forward strand.
CCGAGAACATCATCACCCCCGTGGTGTTGTCGCGCGAGAGGAAGAAAACCGCGGCCATGCTCAAGAATGGCAGCAGGTCGGCGGCGAGGGCGCATATGGTTATCGCCGTGCGGCGTCGGCGGTTTCCGTTGCCTGTCAGACGCCCGACGGCCATCAGATCCACGCCTATCATGGCGAGCGAAAACAATGCTGTGAACCAAATCATACGGTTGAAGATTTACGGTGCCGCGGGGCGCGTTCGTATTGGCTCCTTTGGCATATTAGTTGCTTGAATACACGGCAAAGATAGGACAATTTAATCATGCAATCGCTAAAAAATAGTCAGTTATTCAATCAAAATCAATTCGACTTATGAAAAAATCAAGACTCCTGATCGGCGCCATGTTTCTGGTGTTGTGTGTGCAAGGCGCATCGGCGCAACGTCGCGGTTGGCGTCACGAACGCCGCAAGCCGACGGTATACATGATCGCCGTCGAGCAGACCGATACCCTGCCCCGATGCCCCATGCAGCAGGCCGTGGCCCGCAAGAACATGGCCGCGGCGAACGTCCGCCAAGATTTCGAACAGACGCTCCGCACGGGTTTCCAGCAGGCGCATAACCCGCAGTTCGTCTTCGCCACGAAGGACAACAAGTTCGCGCTCGGTATCGGCGGCTACATCAACCTCCGCGCGAGCTACGATCTGAAGGGCGCTGTGGACAACATCGACTTCATCCCCTACGACATCCCCATGCAGGAGACCTACGCCAACCGCCAGCGTTTGATGATGGACGCCACCACGTCGCGTCTGTTCACCAAAGCCGTCATCAACTCGCGTGCACTGGGCCGCGTGGTCGCCTATGTCGACATGGACTTCCGCGGCGGCGAGGAATTCAGTTACACCCCGCGCCTGCGTTCGGCTTACGTGTCGTTGCTGGGCTTCACGGCGGGCCGCGACATAACCACCTTCTGCGATTTGCAGGCCGCGCCGCTGACCGTCGATTTTCAGGGCCCCAACGCCTATAACCTCAATTTCGCCACCATGCTGCGCTACGAGGTCGATTTCCTGCAAGACTACTGCACCTTCGGCGTGGCTGCCGAGATGCCCGTGGTGAGCGGTACCTACGACGAGAACTTCCGCCCCATCTCGCAGCGCGTGCCCGACGTGCCCGTCTATTTGCAGGTCGCCTGGGGCGAGGACCGTCAAAGCCATTTCCGCGCGTCGGGAGTCTTCCGCAACATGTATCTGCACAATGCCGCCACCGAGAAGAACACGAGCCTCTTCGGCTGGGGCGTGCAGGCGAGCGGCCGAGTGGAGACATGCCCCTACTTCACCATATTCTTCAACGGAATCTACGGCGAGGGCATCACGCCCTACATTCAGGACCTCACGGGCAGCGGACTCGACTTCACGCCCGATCCCGAGAATCCCATGCGCATACAGACCATGCCCATGTGGGCCTGGCAGGCCTCGGGTCAGGTCAGCTTCATCCCGTCGAAATTCTGGATCTCGGGCGGTTACTCCACCGCACGCGTCGAGAAGCACCACGGCTATTACGCCGAGACCGAGTACAAGCGCGGAAACTACATGTTCGGAAACATATTCTACCGGCCGACTCCCAACTGCCGCATCGCGGCGGAGTATCTGCACGGATCGCGCACGGACATGAACTCATTCAAGGGCGAGGCCAACCGACTGAGCCTCATGCTTCAGTATAACTTCTGATCTCGGTCGCAACGACTCGGGTCCGAGGCTGTCCGACGCTTTTGTCGGGCGGCCTTTTTCGTCATCCTTTCCGCGAAAGAGTATCCGCTGTTCGCCGTCGGCGACGGAGTGCAAAAGCGTAAAGCGAATTGCAGTCCGCCGCATGGGGCGGCGGCGAACTGCCGACATAGCGGTGCTATGTCGAAATTTCATCGGGCGTTTTTGCGGACAAGCATGATGATTTACCCGATAAAGCGCCCTCCGCCGTCGGCGGAGTATATATTCCCGATATTTTCATTAACTTTGAACCCCGTGAAGATCATCCCTATTATAATTGTCATGATGGCGGCGGCATTCGCCCCGCTGTGGCTCGTGTCGTTTCCCGAAACGGGTTGCGGCGTCGCCGCGGAGTGTGAATCGGTTCCTCGGGTCAGGCGGGCGCGTATCGTTGCGGCGGGCGATCTGATGCAGCACATGCCGCAGGTGGCGGCGGCGCGGCGGGCCGACGGCTGCTATGATTATCGGGAGTCGTTCCGCCATGCGGCCCGCTATTTCCGCGAGGCCGATCTGGCGATAGTCAATCTCGAAACCACCCTTTCCGACGAAGGCCCCTATTCGGGATATCCCTGTTTCCGTTCTCCGTCGGAGGTGGCCGACGCCATGCGCGACATGAACATCGATCTTGCCGTGATGGCCAACAACCATTGCTGCGACCGTGGCGCGTCGGGCATCGTGTCCACGACCGACATCCTCGATCGCCGCGGCATAGCCCGCACGGGAGTGTTCCGCGACAGTCTCGACTACGAGCTCAACCGCATAGCCTACCTGAAGCGCGGCGGCATAGCCTTCGCCGTTGTCAACTACACCTACGGCACCAACGGCATTCCCGTGCCGCGCGGCACGATGGTGAACATGCTCGACACGGCCGTCATGGCCCGTGACCTGGCATCGATAGACCGCCGCCGCGCCGATTGCGTGATCGCCGCGGTGCATTGGGGCAACGAGTACGAGCGGCGTCCCAACGGCGACCAACGGGCCGTGGCCGCATTCCTGAAGCGGCACGGCGTCGACATCATCATAGGCAGCCATCCTCACGTGGTGCAGCCGTTCGAGATCGAGTCCGACGGCGGACCGACGTTCTATTCGCTGGGAAACTTCGTGTCGAACCAGCGCAAACGCTATTGCGACGGCGGATTGATGGCGGTCGTCGATGTGACCCTTGCGCCCGACGGACGGCTGTCGTACGAAGCGGAGGCTATCCCCGTGTGGGTCTTGTGCCCGGGGTATGTCATCCTGCCGCCCGAGGTGGGCGATACGCTGCGCATGAACGCCGACGCCCGCCGTGCCTACGGGCAGTTCATGAGCGATACGCGCGCCCTGCTGGGGATCTGATGCCTTGCGGCCAATACCGTCTAAACGAAAGCGCCTCCGACTCTGAAAGTCGGAGGCGTTTCCGTCCAAGCCGTTCGGCCGTTTAGTAATTCTCTTTCTTCGGCTCGAAGTATGCCTGCGGATGGTTGCATGCGGGGCATTTGAGCGGAGCCTCCTTGGCCTTGCATACGTAGCCGCAGTTGCGGCACTGCCACCATATCTCGTTGTCGCGCACGAAGAAATTGCCGTCGGTTATGCGGCTGAGCAGTTTCAGATAGCGGCTCTCGTGCTCGGCCTCCACCTTCGCGATCTGGCGGAACGTGTTGGCTATGTCGGCGAAACCCTCCTGCTCGGCCGTCTCGGCGAAGCTCGAATAGAGCACGTCCCACTCCTCATGCTCGCCCTGCGCGGCGGCCAGCAGATTCTCGGGCGTCGAGCCTATGCGGCCGGCGGGATACGAGGCCGTTATGGTCACGTCGCCGCCTTCAAGATATTTGAAGAATCGCTTCGCGTGCTCCTTCTCCTGCTCCGCGGTCTCGGTGAACACTCCCGCGATCTGTTCGTAACCCTCCTTTTTCGCCACGCTCGCGAAGAAGGTGTAACGGTTGCGCGCCTGGCTCTCGCCTGCGAATGCCTTGAGCAGATTCTGCTCGGTCAAAGTTCCCTTGATGCTTTCCATGGTAATGTTTGTTTTATGTGTGAATGAATTCCGTTTTTTTCTTATTGCAAAGATATATGAAAATTCGATGCCGCGACAACATTTCCGATCGTATTATCTTATACTTCAATAAGGTTTTTCTATACGCTATTGCCGTCGGCGTCGGATCGCCGCGGACGGGCGGGCGGCGTATCCGATTCTGCGGCGAAGAAACTTCGGTGTATCGAAATATATAATCGCCATAAATTTTGTACACCCGTCGGCTTGTGCTATCTTTGCAAGGATATACGGAATCAAATAAAAACCAAAGATAATGGCAGACGAAAAAATCATCTTCTCGATGGTGGGCGTGTCGAAGACGTTCACCAATCAAAAGAGAGTTCTCAACAACATCTACCTCTCGTTCTTCTACGGGGCCAAGATCGGTATCATCGGTCTCAACGGATCGGGTAAGTCTACCTTGATGAAGATCATAGCGGGCATCGACAAGAACTTCCAGGGCGAAGTGGTCTTCGCTCCCGGGTATTCGGTGGGCTATCTGGAGCAGGAGCCCAAGCTCGACGACTCGAAGACCGTGAAGCAGGTCGTGGAGGAAGGATGCGCCGCCACGGTGGCCTTGCTCAAGGAGTACGAGGAGATCAACATGAAGCTGTGCGAGCCCATGTCGGACGACGAGATGAACCGCCTCATCGAGCGTCAGGGCGAGCTGTACGAACAGATCGACCACGTTAACGGCTGGGAGCTGGACAGCGTGCTGGAGCGCGCTATGGACGCCCTGCGATGCCCCGATCCCGACCAGAGCGTCAAGGTGCTGTCGGGCGGTGAGCGCCGCCGCGTGGCATTGTGCCGCCTGCTGTTGCAGCAGCCCGACGTGCTGCTGCTCGACGAGCCCACCAACCACCTCGACGCCGAGAGCATCGACTGGCTCGAACAGCATTTGCAGCAGTATAAAGGTACCGTCATCGCCGTCACGCACGACCGTTACTTCCTCGACAACGTGGCGGGCTGGATTCTCGAACTCGACCGCGGCGAGGGTATTCCGTGGAAGGGCAACTACTCGGGCTGGCTCGACCAGAAGACCAAGCGTCTGGCCATGGAGGAAAAGCAGGAGAGCAAACGCCGCAAGACGCTGGAGCGCGAGCTGGAGTGGGTGCGCATGTCACCCTCGGGCCGCCGTGCCAAGAGCAAGGCCCGTCTGTCGGCCTACGACAAGATGCTGAACGAGGATGTGAAGCAGAAGGAGGAAAAGCTGGAGATCTTCATCCCCAACGGTCCGCGTCTGGGCGACGTGGTGATCGAGGCGCACGACGTGAAGAAGGTCTTCGGCGACCGCATACTCTACGAGGGGCTCAATTTCTCGCTGCCGCCCGCTGGCATCGTCGGTGTGATAGGTCCCAACGGTACGGGCAAGACCACCCTATTCCGCATGATTATGGGTCTGGAGCAGCCAACCGAGGGAACGTTTACAGTCGGGCAGACGGTGAAACTGGCCTACGTGGACCAGCAGCACAAGTCGATCGACCCCGAAAAGAGCGTCTACGAGGTCATCTCGCAGAACAGCGACATCATAACGCTGGGCAACCGTCAGATCCCGTCGCGCGCATACGTGGCGCGCTTCAACTTCTCGGGCGCCGACCAGGAGAAGAAGTGCGGCATGCTGTCGGGCGGCGAGCGCAACCGCCTGCATCTGGCTCTGGCACTGAAGGAGGAAGGCAACGTGCTGTTGCTCGACGAGCCTACCAACGACATCGACGTCAACACGTTGCGTGCGCTGGAGGAAGGCCTGGAGAACTTCGCGGGCTGCGCCGTGGTGATCTCGCACGACCGCTGGTTCCTCGACCGCATAGCCACCCATATCCTCTCGTTCGAGGGCGACTCGAAGGTGGTGTTCTACGAGGGCTCGTACAGCGAGTACGAGGAATGGAAGCGCGCGCAGGGCGAGGACACCGCACCCAAGCGTGTGAAGTATAAGAAACTGATGGAGTAATTTCAATAATGTTAAGTCGGTGTTTGATAATGTTGAAATTCGGTTTAATATTATTGAAGTCGGAATTAATAAAGTAAAAACGCAATGGCACAGAAACCTTCAATACCCAAAGGTACGCGCGACTTCTCGCCTGCCGAGATGATGCGCCGCACATATATTTTCGAAACGATCAAAAGCGTGTTCCGCACCTACGGATTCGCGCCGCTGGAGACGCCCGCCATGGAGAATCTCTCTACCCTGCTGGGCAAGTACGGCGACGAGGGCGACAAGCTGCTTTTCAAGATACTCAATTCGGGCGACTACGCGGCGGGGCTCGCCGACGCCGAGGTGCGCTCGGCGTCGCGCATATGCGAGAAGGGTCTGCGTTACGACTTGACCGTTCCTTTCGCCCGTTACGTGGTGCAGCACCAGGGCGAGATAACGTTCCCGTTCAAGCGCTACCAGATTCAGCCCGTATGGCGTGCCGACCGCCCGCAGAAGGGCCGCTACC
>CAUHCL010000107.1 GCA_959604655.1 uncultured Alistipes sp.
TATCTTCGGCGGCTCGCGCAAAGCGCGCCCCCCCCGCAGCCGCCGAAGATAAATTCTATCCGCGACCCGTCCCCGGCGAACAGCAGAACAGCAGAACGGCAAGCCGCGGCCCCTCTTGCGATACCGATCCTCGCGGTTCAGAGGCATAACTGCATAACGGAATATCTCCGCAAGCCTCGCATCCCCCCCCCAAAAAATCAAAAACGGCCCCTCACGAAAAAGGGGCCGTAATCGAAATATCGAAGCAGCGCTCGCGCGCCGCGGGAATTACATCTTCTTGCCTACGTTGGTCTTCTTGGCTACCTTGGGAGCGGCAGTCTTGGTCGCAGCCTTGGGAGCATTTACCTTGGCGTTCTTCTTCTCGGCTACCACGGTGGCATCCTCCACGGCGTCGGTCTTCTTGGCCGCGGGCTTGCGCGAACGACGGGTCTTGGGCTTGGCCTCCTCGGTAGAGGTAACCTTACCGAAGGTGTAAGCCTCGTTGAAGTCGACGAACTCGATGATGCACATGTCGGCAGCGTCGCCGAGACGGAAGCCCGTCTTCAGGATGCGGGTGTAACCGCCCGGACGATCGGCGATCTTGGGAGCGATCGTGCGGAACAGCTCGGTCACGGCCTCCTTCTGCTTGAGGTACGAGAAGACCACACGACGCGAATGGGTGGTGTCCTCCTTAGACTTGGTTACCAGAGGCTCTACGAACTGCTTCACGGCCTTAGCCTTAGCAACCGTAGTCTCGATGCGCTTGTGCAGGATAAGCGACGACGCCATGTTCGACAGCATCGCACGACGGTGACCCGCCTGTCTGCCAAGGTGATTGAAATTCTTATTGTGTCTCATTTAATTAATCTTTATCAAGTTTGTAGATAGATACGTCCATTCCGAACTTAAGATTCAACGATGTCAGCAACTCGTCCAACTCGGTGAGCGACTTCTTGCCGAAGTTGCGGAACTTCAGCAGATCGTTGCGGTTCAGCTTCACCAGATCGCCTACGGTGTCGACATCGGCAGCCTTCAGACAGTTCAGGGCGCGGACGCTCAGGTCCTGATCCGAGAGCTTGGTCTTCAGAAGCTGGCGCATGCGCAGAGCCTCGTCGTCCAGAGTCTCGTTCTCGCTGCTGTCGTCCATGTTGATGGTGATCTTCTCGTCCGAGAAGAGCATGAAGTGCTGGATGAGAATCTTGGCAGCCTCTTTCAAGGCGTCCTTGGGGTGAATCGATCCGTCGGTGGTAATCTCCAAATTCAACTTTTCGTAGTCGGTCTTCTGCTCGACGCGGTAATCCTCGATCGAGTATTTGACGTTCTTGATGGGCGTGAAGATCGAATCGATCGGCAGAACGTCCAGCTCCTTCTCGGCGGGCGCGTTCTCCTCCGAAGGCACGTATCCGCGGCCCTTACCGATGGTGAGGGTGATCTGCATCTTCGTGCCCGGAGCGAGGTGGCAAATCACCAGCTCGGGATTGAGCACCTTGAACGACGACAGGTAGTTCGAGATGTAACCGGCCGTAAGCTCCGTCACACCGGCAACATTCACGATCACCTTCTCCGACTCCTGATTGTCGACCGTGCGGAGGAAGCGGACCTGCTTCAATTTCAGGATGATGTCCATCATACCCTCCATCACGCCCGGGATAGCGGCAAACTCGTTGTTCACTCCGGCTACCTTTACGGTCGTAATTGCATAACCCTCCAACGATGAGAGCAAAACGCGTCGCAAAGCGTTGCCGACTGTCATACCGAAACCGGGCTCCAGCGGACGGAACTCGAACTTTCCGAATGACGCCGTGGCTTCGAGCATAATAACCTTTTCAGGTTTCTGGAATGCTAATATTGCCATAAAATATTGAATTTGTTTGATTACTACTTAGAGTACAACTCGACGATAAGCTGCTCCTTGATGTTCTCGGGAATCTCCTCGCGCTCGGGCTTCTGCAGGAACTTGCCGCTCAACGTGGCGCCATCCCACTCCAACCATGCGTAACGGCTTCTCGACGAACCCGAAACAGACGTCGTGATAACCTCCAGGCTCTTCGACTTCTCGCGTACCGACACCACGTCGCCGGCCTTGAGCGAATACGAAGGGATGTTCACCACCGAGCCGTTCACGCAGATGTGACGGTGCGACACCAGCTGACGGGCAGCCGCGCGGGTGGGAGCTATGCCCAGACGGTAAACCACGTTATCCAGACGGCACTCCAGCAGTTTGAGCAGGTTCTCGCCCGTGATACCGCCCATGCGGGCAGCAGCCTCGTAGGTGCGGGCGAACTGCTTCTCCAGAATACCGTATGTGTACTTTGCCTTCTGCTTCTCGCTAAGCTGCTCTCCGTACTCCGAGTTCTTCTTACGCTTGCGAGCAAGACCGTGCTGTCCGGGAGGATAGTTTCTCTTCTCAAGAACTTTGTCCGCACCATAGATAGCTTCGCCGAACTTACGGGCGATCTTTGATTTAGGTCCTATATATCTTGCCATTGTTTCAAACTTTTATTAAAATAACTTTTTCGTTAAAGTCCTCTGTCTGCGCACCGAAGCGTTATACGCGACGGCGGTTGGGAGCGCGGCAGCCGTTGTGCGGCAGCGGAGTGACGTCGATGATCTCCATCACCTCGATACCAGCACCGTGGATGGTACGCACGGCGCTCTCGCGACCCTGGCCCGGGCCCTTGACATAAACCTTAACCTTGCGCAAGCCCATGTCGAAAGCAACCTTCGCGCAATCGGCCGCTGCCGTCTGCGCTGCATAGGGAGTATTTTTCTTCGAACCGCGGAAACCCATCTTACCTGCCGACGACCAGCTGATTACCTCGCCTACCTCGTTGGTGATGGTGATGATTACGTTATTGAAAGTCGAGTGAACGAAGGCCATGCCCACGGCACCCACCTTGACAACCTTCTTTTTGACAGTTCCAGTTTTCTTTGCCATAACTTCCTATTTATTACTTCGTTGCCTTTTTCTTGTTTGCTACGGTCTTCTTGCGGCCCTTGCGGGTACGCGCGTTGTTCTTGGTGCTCTGACCGCGAACGGGAAGTCCCAGACGATGGCGGATACCGCGATAGCAGCCGATATCCATCAATCGCTTGATGTTGAGCTGGACGATCGAGCGGCACTCGCCCTCGACCTTGATGCCCATATCGGCGATCGTCGAACGTATCGCTCCGACCTGGTCGTCCGACCAGTCGCTTACTTTTACATCATAGCTGATTCCCGCGTTGTCGAGAATCTTGCGGGCAGTGCTGCGACCGATACCGTAAATGTAGGTAAGGCCTATCTCGCCCCGCTTGTTTTTCGGTAAATCTACACCGACTATACGTGCCATAAATACTTTACTTTAATTAATCGTTTGAATACTACCCTTGGCGCATTTTGAATTTGGGATTTTTCTTGCAGATGACGTAGAGCTTACCTTTGCGCTTCACGATCTTGCAATCCTCGCTTCTCTTCTTGATTGATGCTTTTACTTTCATGATTTTCAAGCAATCTAATGTTATTTGTACCTGAAGGATATACGACCCTTACTCAAATCGTAGGGGGTCATCTCCACTTTGACCTTATCGCCGGGAAGGATCTTGATGTAGTGCATGCGCATCTTTCCCGAGATGTGGGCCGTGATAACGTGGCCGTTATCCAATTCGACACGGAACATGGCGTTCGACAACGCCTCGATGATGGTTCCGTCCCGTTCAATAGCAGTTTGTTTTGCCATAGAGTCTTAGCTACTTGTTGTTAATTGCCTGTTCGATTATATTAAAGTCCGTCAACACGTCGGGTCCGTTGCGACGGACAGCCACGGCGAACTCGAAGTGCGCCGCGGGTTTGCGGTCACGGGTGCGCACGGTCCAGCCGTCGCGCTCGAAAACCACCGCTCTGCCGCCCATCGTAATCATCGGTTCTATGCAGATGACCATGCCCTCCTTGAGCAGCGGGCCTCTGCCGCGCGCGCCGAAATTGGGGACACCCGGGGCCTCGTGCATTCCTCGCCCCAATCCGTGACCCTCCAGCTCGCGCACTACGCCGTAGCCGAAGCTCTCGACGTACTCCTGCACGGCCGCCGAGATATCGCCCACGCGATTTCCCGCCTTGGCCTGCGCCGTACCCTTATAAAGAGCTTCTTTGGTGACTTCCAGAAGTCGTCGCGCCTCTTCGCCGACCTCGCCCACGGCAAACGTATATGCCGAATCACCAACAAACCCCTTCAAAAGCGTACACAAATCGACCGATACCAACTCACCCTCCTCGATGACACGATCCGACGGGATGCCGTGCACCACCTGCTCGTTGACCGATATGCAGGTCGCGGCAGGATAGCCCTCGTAACCCAGACATGCGGGAACGGCGCCGTTGGCACGGATAAAATCCTCGGCGATCTTGTCCAGATAGCGCGTGGTGACACCGGGACGTATGTGGCGTCCCACCTCGGCGAGCGTGCGGCTCACCAGAATGTTGTTCTCGCGCAGGATCTCGATCTCCTCGTCTGTCTTCAGATGTATCATTTCGTTCGTGTTTTTTCATGCCGCGCGGCTCTTGCAGCGCAGCCGACCGTCGGACTCTCTATAATCTCAAACGTATCTCCGACTCTAATAACGTCCCTGTATGCGTCCCGTCTTCATCAGACCGTCGTAGTGACGCATCAACAGATAGCTCTCAATCTGCTTCAGAGTGTCGAGCACCACACCCACCATGATCAGCAGCGACGTACCTCCGTAGAAGTAAGCGAAATGCTGCTGCACGCCGAGGAATCGCATAGCCAGCGCGGGCATGATGGCCACGAGCGCGAGGAAGATCGATCCCGGGAGGGTGATTCTCGTCATGATGGTGTCGATGTAGTTCACGGTCTGCTTACCCGGCTTGATTCCCGGGATAAAGCCGCCGTTGCGCTTCATGTCGTCGGCCATCATTTGAGGATTGATGATAATCGCCGTATAGAAATAGGTGAAGACGATTACCAGCACTGCCAGCGTGAGGTTGTACCAGAATCCCTGAAGGTTCGAGAAGGCGCCCTTCAGACCCGGTATGAACGCGGGGATGAACATCAATGCCTGCGCGAAGATGATGGGCATCACGTTGGCCGCATTCATCTTCAGCGGGATGTATTGACGCACACCGCCGTACTGTTTGTTACCTACGATGCGCTTGGCATACTGCACAGGCACCTTGCGGACTGCCTGCACCACGGCGATAGTCACCATGAACACGAGGAACAGCAGCGCCAGCTCGACCACGAACATGATCAGGCTGCCCGTAGAGGTCTCCACGCGGGCCGTGAACTCGGCCAGCAGAGCCTGCGGCAGACGGGCCACGATACCGATCATGATGATGAGCGAAATGCCGTTGCCGATGCCCTTGTCCGTGATCTTCTCGCCAAGCCACATGGTGAACATGGTGCCGGCGATGAGGATGACGGTCGCATAGGCGAAGAAGTAGAACGTACCGCCGTAGACGAACGCCTCCGAAGAGGTGCGGTACAGGTTGGCCACGTATGCGGGACCCTGGAGGCACAATACGCCGATGGTCAGCAGACGCGTCCACTGGTTCATTTTGCGGCGGCCGCTTTCACCCTCCTTCTGCAACTTCTGCACCGCGGGCACCATCATGCCCAGGAGCTGAATGATGATCGAAGCGGTGATGTAGGGCATGACACCGAGCGCGAAAATGGCCGCATTGGCAAATGCACCGCCAGAGAATACGTCCAGCAGACCCAGCAGGGTGTTGCTGTTCATCTGGTTTGCCAAAGCCGACCCTTCGCCCAACGCGTTGGGGTTGATACCCGGTATTACCACAAAACAACCCAAACGAAATACAAGCAGGAGGCCCAAGGTGTAAAGTACACGCTTGCGCAGCTCCTCGATCTTGTAAATGTTCTTGAGCGTTTCGACGAGTTTCTTGTTGGTCGCCAGCAGCAGCACTATGAGCGCCACCGCCACCAGACCGACAATAAGATAACCGTTCATATCGAATTGGTTTTTAATTTACAACTTTTCCACACTGCCGCCGGCTGCCGCGATAGCCGCTTCCGCGCTCTTCGAGAAAGCGTGAGCCGTAACGGTGAGGGCCTTGCTTACAGAGCCGTTGCCCAGGATCTTCACCTTGTCGTTCGACGAGACGAATCCTGCGGCGATCAGCGTCTCGACGTTGATCGTGCTCAGCTCCTTCTTCGAGGCAAGCTCCTCCAGCGTAGAGAGGTTGATAGGCTTAAACTCCACCCGCTTCAGGTTCTTGAAGCCGAACTTGGGCAGACGACGCTGCAAAGGCATCTGACCGCCCTCGAAACCGAGCTTGCGAGAATAACCCGAACGCGACTTGGCGCCCTTCAGACCGCGGGTCGAATAACCGCCGCGACCCGAACCCGCTCCTCGACCTACGCGCTTGTCGTGGTGAGTAGAGCCCTGTGCGGGCTTCATGTTATTGAGTTCCATCTTAAGATCAATCTTTTTTCGTTAAACTTACTTTACCTCCTCGATCGTAACGAGGTGCTTCACGCGCTCGAGCATACCTTTGATGATAACCGAGTCCTCGTGCTCCACGCTCTGGTTGATTTTGCGAAGTCCCAGAGCATCGAGATTCTTGCGCTGACGCAGCGACGCGCCGATGCGGCTGCGTACCTGAGTGATTTTCAATTTTGCCATAGTTCTTCGTGCGATTAACCGTTAAACACCTTGTTCATCGAGATGCCGCGGGCCTGGGCTACGCTGCGCGCGTCGCGCAACTCGCACAATGCGCCTACGGTGGCCTTCACCAGGTTGTGGGGGTTCGACGAACCCTTGCTCTTGGCAAGCACGTTC
>CAUHCL010000108.1 GCA_959604655.1 uncultured Alistipes sp.
TTTTGAGGATCAAAAAGTCTCCGATTCTTAACGCTCCGTCGCCGCGGCCGCCCTTTGTCCGAAATCGCTTCTGCCGCGGGACGGGCTGACGCGTGTGAATATTGCAGTCCGCAGGACTGCGCGGGCCGCAGCCTCGGCGCGCGGAGGCCCGCAGTCGTTCGCGAAAGCTCACTTGCGCCCTCCGCAGGCTGCCGCCCGAACAAATGCACAGAGGCGTTATCTTCGGCGGCTCGCGCAAAGCGCGCCCCCCCGCAGCCGCCGAAGATAAATTTTACCCGAGATCGTCAGCCTGCGGTTCTTCAGAACCGCGCAGTTCGCCGACGCCGTGCCCCGCCGCTGTCTTTCGGGCCGCTCCGCTCCAAAAAACGGGGCATTCGGCGTGAATGATCGTGTATTTTTATTATATTTACGGCAGATTATGAAACGAGCCTTAGCCGAAAAACTGAGATACGAAGCCTACGTGCGGCATCGCGCCGAACAGTCGGCGCCGTTGCCCGCACCCGTGGACGACGGCCGCAAGCTCGTGCGCGTCTTCGTCGAGGGGTATGAGGACGTCGCTTTCTGGCGCGGCATATTCGACCACTTCCGCAATCCATATTTGCGTTTCGAGATCTCGGTCCCCAACCGCGAGGATCTGCCCAAGGGCAAAAAGGTGCTCATGTCGATGATCCCCGACTCGGGCGAGGAACTGTTGTTGTGCGTCGATTCCGATTTCGACTATCTCTTCGGTGACCTCACGCCCCAGTCGGCCGCGATAAACTCGGCGCCGTTCATGTTCCACACCTACACTTACGCCACCGAGAATTATCTCTGCTACGCCCCCTCGCTGCACAACGTGTGCGTGAAGGCGACCAAGAACGACTGCCATATCTTCGACTTCGTGACATTCATGGCCGAATATTCGCGCATCATCTACCCGCTGTTTCTGTGGTATGTCTATTCGGCGGGTATGTCGAGCGAATCGGTCTTCACGCTGGTGGATTTCAAGAACTCGGTGCGTCTGGGGTTCCTTGAGTTGGAGAACAACGGCGCGGGGACCCTGGCATGGCTGGAGCGCAACGTGCGGCGCCGCCTCAGCCGTCTGGAGGACGAGCATCCCGACATGAACCGCAACATGCCCGCTTTCGCCGAGAGGCTGCGGGCCAAGGGCGTCACGCCCGAAACCACATATCTCTACATGCACGGCCACACGTTGATGGACAACGTGGTGATGATAATGCTCAACGCCGTGTGCGACCGCCTGCGCACCATGTCGGTGGCGAAGATCAATTCGTCGAAAAAGACGGGTCTGCCGCTCAAGAACGAGATGAGCAACTACATCAATTCGCTGCGTTCGATACGCGACGTGCTGCTCGACAACGAGAACTACACCACGTGCCCGCTCTACGAGAATCTCAGCCGCGACATCGAGTCCTATATCCGCCGCACGGTGGCGCGCATCAAGGCCGAGCGGGGCGAATAAGCGGCAGACTGCGCGGCTCAAAGAGCCGCAAACGTCGTTATGGGAAAGTTTTCGGGCCGTGGCCTGCGGTGGTCCGCCCGATGAGCGAATGCGAATTGCGGGCCTCCGCGGGGCAGAGGCTGCGGCCCGCGCAGTCCTGACGGACTGCAAATACTTTAATCTAAGATTTCCACCTTTTGTCCCCCAAAAGGTGGAGCCAAAATGTGCCGCGGTGAAACGATTTCGGGGTCGGCCTTGCGCCTGCGCTGAATCGGATGCCTACGGCACTTTTGAAGCAATCAAAAGGTCTCCGATTCTTAACGCTCCGTCGCCGCGGCCGCCCTCTTCCGAAATCGCTTCTGCCGCGGGATAAGCTGACGCGTGTGAATATTGCAGTCCGCAGGACTGCGCGGGCCGCAGCCTCGCCACGCGGAGGCCCGCTGTCGTTCGCAAATGCTCACACAGCGTTCCCCGCAGGCTGCTGCCCGAGCACTTACGCCGCAAAGCGCGACCCCCGCAGCCGCCGAAGATAAATTTTACCCGAGATCGTCCGCCTGCGACCCAAACAACAGCCGAATTAAATATAAAAAAGCTGCCCGACCGTCGTCGGGCAGCTTCGTATTGTTTGAGGGAAAATGTTACATCTTGTAGAATTCCTCCCAACCCTTGCGCGGGGGCGTGCCCGTGAGCATGGCGTCGGCGAAACGGTTGTTCACGATGCGCTTGGTGTCGCGGTCGAACACGATCTTGCTGTTGAGACGCTGTGCCATCACGCCGAGGCAGAATACCTGGCACAGAGGGCCGAACAACTCGAACGGCGAGCGGGTCTTTTCCTCGCCCATGCAGGCCAGCAGGAAGTTCTCGTAGTGGTTCGACGGGCTTTTGGGAACCTCGGGCAGCTTGTCGGCCATGGCCTTGGCTTTGGCCTCGGGGATGATCGACAGCGTAGAGCCGTGCGAGCCGCCCTTGAAGATCATATCCTTGGCGTAGATGATCTTACCCGGGTTGAGCTTTATGGCCTGCGCCTTCTGACCGTTGATCGTGGGAACGTCGCCGCTGAGCTTCGAACCGCCGTAACCGTCGGGCAGCTGCGGGTAGTTGTTGATTCCGTCGTACCACGTGATGGCCACGGGCGGCATCTCGCCGCGGCGCGGGAACTTGAAGCGTATGGTCGACGACATGGGGAAGAAGTAGGTGTTCCATCCCTCCAGCTTGATGGGCTCCACCTCGTAGGGCAGACCCAGATTGAGGAATTCGTGAACGGTGTCGAGGATGTGTGCGCCCCAGTCGCCCAGTGCGCCCATACCGAAGTCGTACCAGCTGCGCCAGTTGCCCGGGTGGTATTTCTGGTTGAACTCGTGGAACTGCTGCGTGGTATGCCACAGATCCCAGTCCATGCCGTCGGGTACGGGCTGAGCCTCGGGGAAGCGGTCGATGTTCACATCGTAGCCGTGCCAGCGGCGCGACATGTTCATGTGGGCGTCGACAGCCGTCACGTCCTTGATGATACCCGCGTCGAGCCATGCCTTGAACTGGAAGTAGTTGGCCTCCGAGTGGCCCTGGTTACCGCCCTGCGTCACCAGGTTGGGGTTGCGCTTGGCAGCGTCGATCATGAGCTGGCACTCCTGGAACGTGCGGCCCATGGGCTTCTCCACGTAGACGTGCTTGCCCTGGTTGAGCGCGAGCATCACGCAGGGGAAGTGCGAGAAGTCGGGAGTCTCGACCACAACGGCCTCGAACTGGTTGCCCATCTCGTCGAACATCTTGCGGAAATCGGTGTATACTTTTGCGTTGGGATGCGCTGCGGCCGATTTGCGGCTGCCCTCCGACTTGGGATCGACGTCGCACATGGCCACGATGTTGGCCAGGCCCGTCTTGTCGAACTCGCGCATTACCTCGGCACCGCGGTTGGCCATGCCGACCCATGCGATGTTGACCTTGCCGAGTTTGGCGAAACGCTCCTTCTTGTCCTGTTCCTGAGGCGTGAATAGGTTGGCTGCGTTGGCGGCCATGCCGCCCATCATCACTCCTGCGGCCGCCATTCCCGATTTCTTCAGGAAATCGCCGCGTGAAATTTTACTGCTCATAACTTTAGGTTTAATCTTTAACAGTGTTGGATTTTTTAGAGTTTTTTTGCAGCATAAAGGTAGTGATAATTTCTCAAACGGGAGGCATTTTGCGAAAAAAAATCGCGACGCCCTATTTTGCGTCGCAAAATTCCGCCGCTTGGATGCCGCCTGCCGCGCTCGGGCGCTGTCGGCCGACGGCGTACATCAAACCTCGCGCACGACCTTGGCCTGCGGCAGCTTGATCTCGATCGAGGCGCCCGACCACTGGTTGATTCGGTGCTTCACGTCGTAGAGAACGGCACCGTCGCTCGCCGCCACCTTCACCCTGAGCGTGAACGGACGATTGTCGTCCACCTCGCGCGAGAGGGGCAGGGTGTGGGGGATCACGTAGACGTATGCCACGATCGAATCGCATTCGGCCGTGACGATGCGCAGATCGCGCGATTGGGGGGCATCGGCTGGAGGCTCCTTGAGGTTCGCGCCCACGGGGGCCACCTCGCTGCCTGCCGACACGAAGTCGCACCGCTCGCCCGACGAGTCGAACCCGCCGCACATGACGGCTATGTTGTAACGCCACAATTGGGCGAAACCGCTGTGAATGTCGATCATAAACTTACGTGCCATACCGATCCGTTTTCAGGGCGCCGCGCGCCGTTGACCTCCACAAAAATAGCAATTATTTGCAGATATTTAGAAATATTTGTAAATTTGCCTGCTATTTGTACCGAAATGGAGCTTGGCAAAAGATATTCCGTAGCCTATAAGGGTCTGAAAAACAGTTCTTACGACTTCAGTTTCGAAGTCGACGGGGAGCTGTTCGCCGCCTACGAGAGCAAGGAGATCAAGGACGGGCGTTGCACGGCAGGCGTGGTCATGCGCAAGGAGAGCGACACGCAGTTGCTGTTCGACGTTGCGATCGAAGGGTATGCCGTGTGCGAATGCGACCGCTGCCTGGAGGATTGCAGGGTGCCGATCGATTACCGCGGCCGACTGACGGTGCGCGTGTCGGACGAGGCGGGCGAGTACGATGGCGACGTTATGTGGGTCGCACCCTCGGAGGAGGAGATCGACCTCACACAATATATTTATGAAAGCATAGTCCTTTCGTTGCCTTACCGGAGAGTTCATCCCGAAGGTGAATGCAACCCCGACATGCTGTCGCGCTTCACCGTTGCAGGCGACGCGGAGACGGAAGAGGCTCCCGCCGAAGAGGATGGCGAACCGCACGGCATAAGCGAGGGTGACTTCAATAAGTTGGCAGCATTGAAGGCTCGCATGCAGGGCGAGGCAGACGGAGAGGAACGGTAGAATATATTGACAACAAATAACTTAAAAATTGATATTGTAAAATGGCACATCCTAAACACAAAGTCTCGTCGACCCGACGCGATAAGAGAAGAACCCACTACAAGGCCGTAGTTCCCACGGTCGTAACATGCTCTAATTGCGGCGCTTCGGTGCTCTATCACCGCGTATGCCCCGAGTGCGGCTTCTATCGCGGCAAGCTGGCTATCGAAAAGAAGGCCGAGTAGTGCGATTCTGAATTACGGAGAGAGCCGCTTTACGTGCGCTCTCTCCTTGTCTTTATTCTGTATGCCGTCGGCAGGGCGGTGCGGGACCACTCCCCGCGGCAGCGAGCGGCGTACGACGTTTAACCGATACCTTAAAAATCAAAAAATCCTATGTTAAAGATTGGTATTGACGCTATGGGAGGCGACTTCGCACCCGAGGCGGTCGTGAAGGGAGCCGTAATGGCCCTCGACGCCATCGGCGAAGACAGCCGTATCGTTCTCTTCGGCGACGGGGAGAAGATCGCGGCGCAGGCGAAGGCCGAAGGCTGCGATCCTGAGCGTTTCACGATAGTCAACACCACCGAGGTGATAGAGATGGGCGATCATCCCGCCAAAGCGTTCAAGGCCAAGCCCGATTCGAGCATAGCCGTAGGTTTCGGTTATCTGGCCAAGGGTGCCGTGGACGGATTCGCCAGTGCGGGATCGACGGGTGCCATGATGGTGGGATCGATGTATGTGGCCAAACCCGTGAAGGGCGTCATACGACCCACGATATCGACCCTGATCCCCACGCTGAGCGGTGCGCCCGCCGTAATGATGGACGTGGGGCTGAACGTCGACTGCAAGCCCGAGGTATTGGCGCAGTACGGACTCATCGGATCGATCTATGCGGAATCGGTGCTCGGCATAAAGAACCCGCGCGTGGCTCTGCTCAACATCGGCGAGGAGGAGGCCAAGGGCAACACCCAGACGCAGGCGGCCTACCAGCTCATGAAGGCCGACGGCGAGAAGGGTCTCTACAACTTCGTCGGCAACGTCGAGTCGTCGTACATCTTCACGGGCAAGATCGCCGACGTGGTGGTATGCGACGGTTTCGTTGGCAATATCGCGCTGAAGATGGCCGAGGGCCTGTATGTGATAAACGCCAAGATGGGTACTACGAATCCTTTCTGGAACGCCATGAACTACGAGAATGTGGGCGGGACTCCCGTGCTGGGCGTGAATGCCCCCGTGATGATCGGCCACGGAAAGTCGACTCCCGAGGCTATCAAGAACATGATTCTCTCGCTGGAGCGGAGCATCAAATCGCATGTGACAGACAAGATCCGCGAGGCTTTCAAGGACTTCGAACCCACCGGGGAAGCGTAGGCTTCGCATCCTGTCTCTTTGTAATATACGGCTCGCCGCATGTCGGCGCAGCCGTATTTTTTTTGCATGCCTGTGTTCTGATGATTGCTGTTCGGTGAAGGCGGAGGACGTTTTCTGCTCTCGGGCGGGATCGGCTGACGCGTTGACAGTGACGTGTGTGACATTTATCTTCGGCAGCTGCGGGGGGCTGCGGCCCGCGCAGTCCTGACGGACTGCAACATGCTGCGTCATGCCACCGAGCCGTTAGGCGAGGATTGGCATCGCAAACAAAAGATTTTTCGGTAGAGATTCCATTCATTTTTCTTTTTCGAAAAAAAGAAAAATGTGGAATGACGCGGATGGTTCTCGGGGTATTGGCTTGCTGTTCGCCGACGGCGGAGGACTCGCACGAGCCATCGGCGAGTTGCAGTCCGCCGCGTGGGGCGGCGGCGAACTGCGCGGCTCAAAGAGCCGCAATATTTCCACGCGTTAGCCCATCCCGCGGCAGAAGCGATTTCGGATAAAGGGCGGCCGCGGCGACGGAGC
>CAUHCL010000109.1 GCA_959604655.1 uncultured Alistipes sp.
AGTTCGGGTTCATGGCCCGCCCCAATCGGCGGGAACCGTTGCAAATATACGGATTTATTGCGTTCGGCATCATCGGACAGCATTTTTTCGTTCGGGCCGCGCGAGGCATCCGCACTCCACGCCTCAGGGCATCCACTCGGTCACCCCGTCGGCGGGATGTTCGGCGCGCCAGCGGCGCAGCCCCTCCATGTCGCGCACACCGCCCTCGATCACGGCGCGGTAATACTCTATGCCCGCTATGGGCTCGTCGTCGGAGGCGGCGTATTTCAGGCGAAGGATCGTCTCGCGCTGCTCGGGCGTCATGACCTCAGCGATACGGTCGGCCACGCGCTCGAAAAAGCCGTCGTAGCGCGATCCCGACTCGATATGTATCATGTCGATCTTCCACTCCTCGCCGTCGGGCTCGGTCCACTCCATGTGCCACTCGATGCAGCGTTCGGGCGTGTCGATAAGGTTGCGGCAGCATATAAGCCCCGCTTCGGCGCGGCGGGCGATGCGCGCCACGGCCGCGAAACTGCTCTCGACGGTGAGCTGCGGGGAATACACGTGCAGATCGATATCGCGATGCACGGCCATAAGCCCCATGCGCATGGAGCCGACCACATTCACTTCGGCCCCCGCAGCCTGCCACACCTCGCGGATGCCGCTCGATTCCAACACCGCGCGGGCGCGCCGCAGGACGGCCTCGGACGACGATAATACGTTTTCATTCATTGCCATGTCTTTCAGGAATTTATCTGTTTCGACCCGACGGCCGCCCGCAAGTCGCGCTGACCGCGCTGCCGAGGTCGGCGGAAAGCTGCAAATGTAGCCATTTTTTTTCGTTTTCCGACCGATACGACTTCCCATTCGCCCCCGCAGGCAGGACGGTTTACCGCCCGATTTGGGCGTTTCACCATGTGACGAATGGAAATAATAATAAAATTGATTAATTTTGACACACAATCAACCCGCATATTTACCGCAAACAAACCGATCAAGAAATGAGAAAAGTTTTACTCTGCTTCCTGCTTTCGCTGTCAGCCGCCACGGTTCTGGCCCAATCGAAAGGCACGATCAACGGAACCGTCATCGACCAACAGAAGGAGGGAATAGTGGGCGCCGTGCTCGAACTCACGTCGCTGCGCGACACGCTCCAGAAGAAATACACCACCACGGCCATCCGCGGCGCATTCCAGTTCAAGTCGGTGCCCGAAGGCAAATATCGCATATCGTCGTCGTCGCTCGGCTACAAGGACAGCGTGCAGATGATATCGGTCGCGGGCGGCAAGACCCTCGACATGCCCGCCTGGGTGATGGAGGAGGATGCCAAGCAGATCGACGCCGTGAGCGTCACCACGCAGGCCGTGCGCACCACCATCAACGGCGACACCATAGTCTACAACGCATCGGCCTATAAGGTCATGCCCGACGCCGACACCGACGAGCTGCTGGCCAAGATGCCGGGCATCACGGTCAACGGCGGCACCGTGGAGGCGCAGGGCGAGACGGTGCAGAAGATACTCATCGACGGCCGCGAATTTTTCGGCAACGACGTGGCGACGGCCATCAAGACCCTGCCCGCCGAGGCGGTGAAGTCGGTGGAGGTGTTCGACAAGCTGAGCGACCAGGCCGAATTTTCGGGCATCGACGACGGCAACAGCTACAAGGCCATAAACATCGTCACCCACAACAAGATGAAGACCGCCGTATTCGGCAAGATGAACGCCCAGTACGCTTTCGAACCGCGCAAGAACGACGACACGCAGCACTACGGCTCGACGGACGGCAACCTCAACCTGTTCCGCGAGAAGTCGAAGACCACGCTGCGCTTCGCGGCCAACAACATGAACGGCAACAGCCAGTCGAAGATGGCCTACGCGGGTCTGAACTACATAAACGCATGGGGCGAGCAGGACCGCATAAAGCTCGAAGGCAGCTACGGCTACAATACCAACAACAACAAGCATTACAGCTGGACCCAGCGCGACTATTTCCTCACCGAGGAACAGATCGCCTCGGGCGCGGACGACATATACGAGCACTACGAGTCTAACAGCCGCTCGCACAGCAAGGGCAACGGCCACAACTTCAACGTCCGTTTCGAGGACCGCATAAGCCAGCGCCAGCGCCTGATGGTCCGCGCACAGCTCTCGCTGAGCGGCAACGATTCGAACGGGTCGTCGGAGAACGACTACTACCCCATCAGCGGACTCAACCACATCACCCTGTCGAACTGGAACATGGGCGACAACAACTCGCTCAACACGGGCATCAACGGCAACTACTTCGCTCGCTTGGGCGAGAAGGCGGGCCGCACCATACACGTCAACTTCAGCGCCGACTACTCGACCAACGATTCGGGCAGCGAGAACTACTCGGAGAAGGCCGTGGACAACTTCATACGCCAGCGTTCGAGCGCCGACAACTACAACTACCACCTCAACGGCGGCATCACCTACGCCGAGCCCATAGGCAAGCAGGCGCAGGTGACCATAGGCTACAACGTCGGCTACCGCTACTCGAACGCCGACCGTCTGACGCACCTCTACAACTTCGAGACGGGCGAATACGAGGAACACATAAGCCCCGAATACTCGAACCGCAACAACACCTCGTACCTCACGCAGCGCGTGGGCCCGGGATTCCGCTACGGCAAGGAGGGAACCTCGATATCGGGTCAGGTGACCTACCAGAACGTGTCGATGAACAGCGACCGCGAATATCCCGCCGTGTACGTGCTGCCCGAGAAGAAATTCGACAACATCACCTACTCGTTCATGAGCCGCATAAAGCTCAACATGGAGAACCGCCTCTCGCTGCGCATCAATTCGAGCACGTCGAACCCCTCGGTCAACCAGCTGCAGGACGTGGTCGACATATCGAACGTGAACAACATCTATGCGGGTAACCCCCATCTGCGTCCGTCGTACTCGCACCGTCTCAACATGGGCTACATACACTCGGGTATCGAGAAGGGCACCACCTTCTCGATCGACATCGGCGGATCGAAGAACCAGAAGCAGATAGTGGATTCGGTGGTGATGAACCAGCCGGGATACGAGGTATACAGCCCCGACGGCGAGCTGCTCACCACGCTCTCGCCCACGGGACAGTTCCGCAAGCCCGTCAACATCTCGGGCAACTGGAGCTACCACGGAGGCATATCGTACGGATTCCCCCTCAACTTCATGGGCTGCAACTTCAACATCTACGCCAACGCGTCGTACGGCCAGTCGCCCTCGATCCTCAACGGCGTGGTGAACCACTCGCGCCAGTTCAACACGGGCGGCGGCGCCTCGCTGAGCAGCAACTTCAGCCAGTATGTAGATTTCAACTTCCACTACTCGCCGCAGTACAGCAAGGTGACCAACACCATGTCGAAGAACGGCGACAACGAATATCTGCGCCACTCGGCCAACGCCAACATCCGCGTGGTGTTCGGATTCGGACTCACGCTCCACGCCAACGGCCATTACAGCCAGTACGTGGGTCTGAGCGACAACAACCGCAACCTCGACAACACCGAATTCATATGCAACTTCGGCATCGGTATGAAGGTGCTCAAGAAGCTGGGCGAGGTGCAGCTCATAGCCAACGACGTATTCAACCAGAACACGGGCTTCGGCCGTTCGTGGAACTCGCTTTACATGCAGAACTCGCGCAGCAGCGTCATAGGCCGCTACTACGGCGTGAAGTTCTCGTACAACCTGCGCCGCTACGGACGCACCCGCAAGGGCGAGACGATCGACGAGAGCGGCGTGCGCCGCAACAACGGCGACTTCCGTCGTAACGCAGGTCCCGGGGGCGGTCCCGAAGGCTACGGCGGAGGCCCCGCACGCATGGGCGGCGCTACCCGCATGGGCGGCGGAGGCCCGGGCCGATTCTAAAGAGGTTCGCGACGAACCGCTGCTCACCCGAGGCTCGCGCATTCCTGCCGCCGACGGCAAGCCGCAACCACGAAGTTTTTTGTGCATGTGAATATAAAAAACCCGCCCCGATTCCTTAACGGATTCGGGGCGGATCTCCTTAAATTACTTTATGATTTTGCTTGGTTAGGGCCTTTGTCTGTATCGGTCAGAGTCGCGACGCCTCGTCGGCCGAGCCGCTCTCGACGCTCTTCTGTCGGAACGCCTTGCCGCTCTTGAAATTCCACGACACGCCCACGCGCACGCTCATGTCGGAATAGAACTGCTTGACATACACGCGACGCACGAAGTCGGGCTGCTCGAACGACAGATCCTGATTCAGAGGGATGATGTTGCGCAGGGCACACGTGACGGTCCACGAATCGCCGAACTTCTTCTTCAGGGTGACGCCCATGCGGTGCTGCCCCTTGATCTTGGCATTGCTCATGACCATGTTGGTCATGCCGTTGTAATCCACGTCGGCGAAGAACGACAGAGGGAGCTTGAAACTCATCTGCGTCGACCACTGCGCCACCGTATGGTTCGTCACGGGCGACGACGAGGTAAGCTGCTGACGGTAGGCCATACCACCCAGCGACACGTTCCAGTCCCACCACTTGGTGACGGTGAAGGGAAGATTGACCGAAAGAGTGTAGAAATATTGCTTGGGCAGGTTCTCCCACGTGAGGTTCAGCATGCGCGGGTCGTCCTGGTCGACCACCACCAGCTGCTGTATGGCATCGTCCTGCAAGCTGGCGCTCAGCGTCACGCTGTACTTGTAGGCCATCACGGCCGTGAGCGAGCAGGTGTTCACGTACGAGGGGTCGAGCAGGGGATTGCCCGTCTGGTAGGTGTAGTCCGACACCTGCATTCTGTTGGGCGTGAGGCTCCAGAACCCGGGACGCGAGATGGTGCGCGAATACTGCGCCACCAGCGAATGCCGGCCCTCCTTGTCGAGACGGAACGAGACGTTGGCATTGGGGAAAAGCGAGAAGTAGTCGCGGTCGACGTCGGCACCTTTGCCTTCGGTGAAGGTGTACTCGCCGCGCAGGCCCGCCACCACGCTCCAGCGGCCGTAGTTCATCGAGGCCACGGCGTAGAGCGCGCCTATGTTCTCGGTATAGGCTATGTCGTAGTCGTCGGCCACCGAGGGCACCCATGCACCGTCATTGAGCCAGCGGTAACGCGCGTCGGCGTTTATCTCGTTGTAGGTGTATTTGGCTCCAGTGCGCAGGGTCCAGTGCTGCGAAAGCCTCTTGTCGAGCGCCACCGAGGCCGTGGCCACGCGGAACAGCGAATTGGTGCGGTCGAAGTAGAGCGAATCGGCTGTCGCGCCCGACTCGGTGATACGCGACGAGTTGTCGGTGCCCGCTTCGGTATCGCGCTGCGTGTAGTCGCCGATGAGCTTGAAGGTGGAGCCCAGCGTGTCGATCTTCATTATGTAGTTGAACGTGGCGGAGAAGTTCTCGCGCTTGTCGAAGTGGTCGTAGAGGCTCTTGCTCAGACGGTCGGCCCCAGCGGCTTCGTACGACGTATGCGAGTCGGTGACGTTGCCGTCGTTCCAGCGCCAGTAGTCGAACGAGGCGCCCACGCTGTGGCGCGGATTGATCTCGGCCACGGCCGCTATGCTCGCGCCGCCGTCGCTCTCGTCGCGGCGATCGGTCGACAGGGCATTCATTACGGCGTCGGTGGCGTTATACACGGTGTTCTCCTCGGCCACCGCCTTCTGCGACGAGTTGCTGTACCATCCCGAGGCCGACAGATCGAAGCGCCCCGCATGGTAGTTGACCGACGCCGAGGGATCGTACGACGAACCCATGCCGTTGTGCTGCGTGTACATCCTCACCGAACCCATCACGCCGTTGTCGAGGCGGCGCTTGAGCGTGATCTTGATCGCTCCGCCCGACGAATCGGCGTCGTGGTCGGCGCCCGTCTGCGGGATCACCTCGATCTTGGCTATATCCTCGGCGCGCAGGTTGCGCACGTACTGCACCAGTTCCTCGCCCGAGAGACGCACCTCGCGGTCGTTGATGTATACCTTGGTGCCGCTCGCGCCGTTCACCGCGATCTTGTCGTCGTCGACCCACACCCCGGGCGACTGCCGCAGCAGGTCGGTGCCGTCCTTGCCTATGGCGCCCGCCGAATTGGCCACGTCGACCACGAAGCGGTCGGCCTCGCGGCGGATCATCTGCGCCGACACCACCACTTCGCCTATCTCGGTCGAAGCCTCTTTCAATACTATGTCGCCCATGTCGACCTCGCCGTCGCCCACGCTTACCGCACGTTCGGCACTCTCGTAGCCCACGAAGTCGATCACCACCTTATATTCGCCGCGCGGCAGCTTCATCACGAAACGGCCGTTATCGTCGCTCGTCGTACCCGCCGACTGCGAACCCTCCGACATGGCGACCACGGTGGCATATCCCACCGCCTCGCCGCTTCGGTCGATAACACGGCCGCGGACATCGCCCGCAGCTCGTCCCGCAAGCTGCGCGGCATCGGCTGCCGTCGCGAACGCGACAGCGGCCAGAACAATAAAAGAGTAAAGCTTTTTCATATCGTCGATGTTTATTTCTATTTTCACGACGCAAATATAAAAGCTCTTTTGCTATTATGCAACACAAAGTAGTGAATTTTTGCCATTTTTTTTTATAGCCAACATATCGCCACTCGAAAATAGTATCATGCTTATATATATCGGGATCGTCCACTATTCTCGGAATCGCAACCGCCATCGTCCTCGGGACTATTGCCGC
>CAUHCL010000110.1 GCA_959604655.1 uncultured Alistipes sp.
GTACACGGGCAGCGGCGTGCCGTGGCGGATATTGTTGATGAACAACGGAATGAGCTTTTCGGGGAATTGGTAAGGACCGTAGTTGTTCGAACAGTTCGTCACGATGGTGGGCATACCGTAGGTGTCATGGTATGCACGGACGAAATGGTCGCTCGATGCTTTCGACGCCGAATACGGACTGTGGGGATTGTATTTGGTCGTCTCAAGGAAAAATTCCGTTCCGTAGGCATGATGGTGCTCCGAAGATGCCGCTGTGGTGAACGGAGATTCCAGCCCCTCGGGATTAGTCAATTCGAGGGCTCCGTAAACTTCGTCGGTGGAAATGTGATAGAAGCGCTTGCCGTCGTACTTCTCGAGCATCGACTCCCAATACTCTTTTGCGGCCTGAAGCAATGCGAGCGTACCCATTACGTTAGTACGCGCGAACGTAAACGGATCCTTTATCGATCGGTCGACATGACTCTCGGCCGCAAGGTGGATTATGCCGTCGATCTTGTGCTCCTTTATGATTCGGCGCATTTGGTCGAGTTCGGCGATGTCTGCCTTGACGAAAGTGTAGTTGGGCTTGTCCTCGACGTCCTTAAGGTTGGCGAGGTTGCCCGCATAAGTCAACTTGTCGAGATTGACGATGCGATAGTCGGGATATTTGTTGACGAACAGACGCACTACGTGGCTGCCGATAAATCCGGCTCCGCCGGTGATTAGTATGTTACGCTTCATGGTCTTTCAGGTTTTTAATGCAGGTTTTGAGTGAATCGGTCCAATACGGAATGCGCAGGCCGAAAGTATTTTTGAACTTCGTTTTGTCGAGCACCGAATATGACGGCCGCACGACCTTTGAGGGAAACTCGTCGGAATGGCATGGCTGTATGTCGCAATTGCGATGGTCGGCTATTTCTGCTATCGCTTTCGTGAAATCGAACCATGAGCATACACCCTCGTTAGAATAATGGTAGATCCCTTCATTGCCTTTGAACCTGCGCGACTCAATAATGGAAAAGATCGCGTCGGCCAGATCCTGGGCATAGGTCGGTGTGCCGACCTGATCAAACACCACTTTGAGCTCGGGTTTGGCGGCGGTAAGATCGAGCATGGTCTTGACGAAGTTTCTGCCGTATTCGGAGTAGAGCCAAGCGGTACGGAAAATCAAGGCTTTGCATCCCGAAGCGGCTATGGCTTGTTCCCCGTGAAGTTTCGTAAGACCATACACGCCTGTCGGTGTGCCTTTCTGATCCTCACGGCAGGGAATGTTGTACGGTTCCTTGCCGAAGACATAGTCGGTAGAGATATGGATCAATGTACCGTCGTTGGCCCTGGCTGCCTCGGCGAGATTGCGCACGGCGGTGGCGTTGAGCAATTCGGCGAAATCCGCATCGTCTTCGGCTTTGTCGACGTTGGTGTAGGCGGCGCAGTTGACTATAACGTCGATGGCGCCATCCTTTACCGTCTTCATTACGGCTTCCGCATCCGTGATATCGAGTTCGGCGACGTCAGTGAAGATGTATTCGTCATTAGAGTTTGCCGCCACTTTGCGGAGGCAGTTTCCGAGCTGGCCGTCAGCTCCCGTAACGAGTATGTTCATTCTGTATACAAATCTATGTTATAATCAAATGGCGAGTCGAACTCCTTTAGCAGCGGATGTTTTTTATCCTTGTCGGAAAGTATCGCTTCTTCGAAAGCAATGCCCCAGTCGATACCGAGCGATGGATCCGCGATAGAGATACCGCCGTCGGCCTGAGGCGCATAATAGTTGTCGCACTTGTACTGGAATACGGCGATGTCGGAGAGTACCGCGAAGCCATGAGCGAAACCGCGCGGAACGAAGAATTGCAGATGGTTGTCCTCGGTAAGTTCTACGGCGACGTGCTTTCCGTAGGTCGGTGAACCTTTGCGTATGTCGACGGCAACATCCAGCACAGAGCCTTTGACGCAGCGTACCAGTTTCGCCTGGGTGAAAGGCGGCAATTGAAAATGAAGTCCGCGCATTACGCCTTTCGTGGAGCACGACTCGTTGTCCTGTACGAAATCGACGGGACGGACCTTTTCGTCGAACTCCTTCATC
This sequence comes from uncultured Alistipes sp., assembly GCA_959604655.1. Lineage (GTDB taxonomy): Bacteria > Bacteroidota > Bacteroidia > Bacteroidales > Rikenellaceae > Alistipes. Next base: position 2,063 of record CAUHCL010000110.1, read on the forward strand.
GAATAGCTTTCGAAGAAGTATCCGCGCGAATCGGTGAAGATGCGCGGCTTGATGATGACTACGCCGTCTATATCGGTCTTGATTACATCCATGGCTTAGTCGATATTGGGTGAATCGGTACGGTCGAGTTCTTCGATGACTTTCAGCAGGTATTGCCCGTACTGGTTCTTGAGCATCGGGCGTGCGAGCTCGGTCATTTTATCCCTTGAAATCCAACCCTGTCGGTAGGCGATGCCTTCGAGGCAGGCGATCTTAAGACCCTGACGCTTTTCGAGTACCTCGACATAGATCGATGCCTCGGCAAGAGAATCATGGGTACCTGTATCGAGCCAAGCGAATCCGCGGGGCAAGGTCTGCACCTTGAGATTCCCCTCCTTGAGGAACTCCTGGTTGACGGTCGTAATCTCTAATTCGCCGCGAGCGGATGGCTTTATGGTTTCAGATACCTTGACTACTTTATTCGGGTAGAAATACAAGCCGACCACTGCGTAGTTTGACTTGGGATGCTCGGGTTTTTCCTCGATGGAGAGACAGTTGCCGTCGTTGTCGAACTCTGCCACGCCATAGCGCTCGGGATCATTGACCCAATAGCCGAACACCGTGGCTTTGGACTCTTTTTCGGCGGCATCCACGGCTTGTTTCAGTACCTGTGAAAACCCTGCGCCATGGAAGATATTATCGCCCAAAACAAGACATACGGCATCGTCGCCGATAAAATCCTTGCCTATGAGAAAAGCCTGCGCAAGTCCGTCGGGCGACGGCTGTTCGGCGTAGGTGAAATGCACGCCGTAGTCGCTGCCGTCGCCGAGCAATCGCTTGAAGCCCGGCAGATCCTGAGGCGTGGAGATGATGAGGATATCCCTTATTCCCGCCAGCAGCAGCGTCGAAATCGGATAATAAACCATAGGCTTGTCGAACACAGGCAACAACTGCTTGCTGACACCCTTGGTGATAGGATACAACCTTGTGCCGGAGCCTCCGGCGAGAACAATTCCTTTCATTTATTTATAAAAATATCTGTTGTATACTTTTGCCGTGCATTCATTAAGACACGCGTCATAACGGTTGGCAACAATGGTACGTACGATTAGGACATTTGAACTAAACGAGATGGTTCACAACAAGAAAATCGAGAGCTCCCAATGTGTAATTCTCTCTTTGTTTATTCCGTTTTGAAAGTAATGTCGTCGGTACGAGGATGTACGAACTCGAATTCAAGGGTACGTGCCAAACCTTCGTCGAGCGTGTATGGTGCTTTGAACCCGCAAGAGTGGGCTTTGGTGGCATCGAATTCGGTAGTGGCGCAAAACTTCTTAACTCGCACCGAACTGATGGCCAATTTCTTGCCTGTAAGTTTGGCTAGCAGATCGAAACAGTATCCTCCTGTCATCCCCATCCAGTAAGGGAAATGTGTGGCAGGGATATGTTTGCCGAGAACCTTGCTGATATGCGCTACAAGTTGGTTCATGTTGTTGTCTGGCTTGTCGATATAGTTGAACACGTTATAACCCGTAGTCACATTGTCGATCATAAACTTGACGAACGCCACGATGTTACCCACGTAAGCCATGGATTTCTTGTTTTCTCCTTTGCCAACCATCAGGAACTTACCCGATGATATCTGGCGCAGCAAATTGTAAACATTGCCGCGATTACGCTCACCGAAAATCACCGTGGGGCGGATGATGTTGATATTCCAGTCAGGATGAATTTCATACCACCGTTGCAACACCTCCTCTGCCTGCCATTTAGACTTTCCATAATGGTTGAACGGATCGGCCGGGTGTGTCTCATTCGGATTATGTTTGTTTAAACCGTAGATCGCGACTGACGAGAAAAACACGATGCGGCGGCAGCCGTTCTTTTCCATAGCACGTAGTGTTACTTCCATTCCCCCGACGTTGGTGTCGTAATATAGCGAGACTGGCGACACATCGTCGCGGTGCTGCGCCGCAAGGAGCACTACCACATCTGCTCCTGCAAGCTCGCGGTTCATCTGTTCCTGCTCGCGTACGTCGCCTATCGTGGTGATTTCGTTGAAGAAATGACTCGGCAGCAGGTCGATGTTCCTGCACTCATATTTCTCGGACTCCTCACTCAAAAGTCCCAGAAGCCTTGTGCCAACAAACCCGCTGGCACCGATCATTGTTATCTTCATCTACTTCGGTAATTAAGTTTCTGTTTAATCTTTTTGTAAAAATAATAAGGCATAAAATAACCGCCAAGCATGAGCCATGACGTAAGGCGATTGAATTTGAGAATGTCATGATAGACATTGAAATTATATTTCAACATTTCAAACTTGTTCGATGAAATGGATCCGGATCTTATTCTGTACAATGCAAGTGGTTCCTTCAGACCATACGCTTTTCCGTGTTGCTTTATAATGTCAATCCACAGGCACCAGTCCTGACGTTTGCGAATGGATGGCATGTAATGTTTGCCAATTTTTTTGCAGTCGTACATTGCCGTCAGACAACCAATCCCATTATCGCGAATAATCTTTGCGTAGGATAAAGAATCAAGACATTCTACGTATCCGATAATCTCCCCTGTTTCATTGCAGGTATCATATGAAGTATACGATAAAGGGCAATCGTTTTCTTGCATAAACTTGATCTGTTTTTCAAGTTTGTATGGATACCATCTGTCATCGCTGTCGCAAAATGCGATATAACGTCCTTTTGCTTCTTTAATAGAGTTATTTCTGGCCACGCCTGCGCCTGAATTTTTATCCAGCTTGAATAGCCGAATCCGATTGTCCTTATCGGCATATTGACAGATTCTCTCACGAGTATTGTCAGTGGAACAATCGTCGGTTATAAGCAGTTCCCATGTGCGATATGTCTGAGCTTGAATGGATTCGATTGTCTGTGCAATGTAATCTGCACAGTTATAAGATGGTGTGATGATAGACACCAGTCCGTTATCCGTCATTTTGATTCGAGGTTATAAAAAAGTGATGGATTGTTTTTCCAATTGTTAAAATTGGATCATTTCAAAGTCATAATGTATAAGCCACGTTTACCTGTTCGTGGAGAATCGAAGCAAACATATTTACCGTTGGCAAGGACACGTGGATGCAAGTCACAGGCTATATGGCAATGGAAATCTTTAGTCTGGAATTTTTTAGGAGAATAAATGCTTGCAATCAAGCGACTGGTGTTACTTGTAATATCGACGACGAACAGTTTTGTCATTCTAAATTTATCTGGATGGGTGTCCGTCACAAAGGAGGTGCCGGTAATAAAACTTTGATGCCTGTCCGACATCTATCATATGGCACTCATATCAAAGAGTGAATTGCCGTTTTTTTCGTCTATATTGCATGATGCGATAATCTAATCTAGACTCTTCCAAACATAATGTGATCCTGCGAAGGAAGCACAATCGATTTATCAGAGTCTAAATAGTAAACACACATATTACGGCATCTCTTCATATAGTTACCCTTATGAGGAATCGAATGTAAAGAAGCGTAACGCCTGTATTGAAAATTAATTTCTCATTAAGCTCCTGCTGTCTGCATCCTTTATGATAATTTTATATAAATGATCCATCGATATAATAAAAATAGTCAAGTTTGTTCTTTTTGAAATTGGACACTCGCAAATTTTTTTTACGGGCAACAATTTAGTCAAGTTTTTAACTGCTCCAGATTCCTTTCAGCATTGCAGTTAATGCCTTATAAAAAGTGTTTTTAGGTTTATATGCTTTCCTTTTTTTTACGGCATAAAGAAGACTCATAATGGTGGCGCCAAATTTCCCCCATCTTAATTTTTTTGTATAAAATCCCCAATCGTGAAAATATTCGTCGGAAAAGATATGATGTGCCCATTGGGAATCCTGAAAAAGGAGGGTCCCTATAGTAATTGGTCTATACAATATCTTTAGTCCGCTTTTAAGACAATCATGTTGAAAAATTATTTCTTCACCCCCAGCTTTAGTCATGCCTGATCCGACCGTTTCATCAAATACAATACCGTTGTTTTGAATTGACTCAAGTTTAAAAGCAATTTGTACACTGCAGATTTTTAATGCTGATAAATAATTAATCTCTATTGTATCATCCCAAAAATGTTTTTTTACATGATAATTCTCCGGCATTTTAAATCGGAATGCGAAAACGGAATATTCAGGATGAGTAATAAACGATTGTTTAATAATTTCCGGGTAATTGTCATTCAAATGTTCGTCGTCATCGCAAATAAGACATATTTTCCCGCGTGCATTCGAGATTGCTTTATTACGTGATTTTGACAGTCCTCGTTCGGTGGTATTGATTATACGCGCCTCACATATTTCGCCATGATTATTAACGAATTGAAAACTTTGCTCTGAGTTTTCATCGCACTGATTACCAACACATCGCTTTGAATATTACTCCGCTGTATTATTTCTCTACCGTTCTGAAACATACAGGATATGAGAACTTCAACTTTGGGACTACAAGCAGTCATTATTATCTCAATTTTAAAATTGCTTTAAAATTATTTTTTATCCACCTTAGTTCATCAATGACAGCCTGACCAATGCCATTGATTTTGTATGTTGCAAATATTTTCGCAAGATGTCCTTTTA
>CAUHCL010000111.1 GCA_959604655.1 uncultured Alistipes sp.
GCCAACATCGACCTGGAGCTTACCAAGACCACCAAGATCTATTTCGGCAGCAACGGCTATCTGAAGGTTCAGAAGAACCCGGGTGTGGCCAATACCAACTACATATGGGACGCTCAGGCCAACATCCATCCGTTGCGTCTGCCCACCGTTTATTCTAACGGCCAGCTGCCCGCAGTGGATTCGGAAGCGGCCACTTCGCCTTACGTGATGATCAACCGCATGGGTCGCCGCAACGACCAGGAGTTCGCGGGCAAGACCACTCTGGCCATCGAGCAGGATCTGTCGATGATAACCGAGGGCCTCAAGATACGTGCCCAGGGCGCTTACGACATCACCTCGTGGTTCAACGAGAGCCGTCTGATCCAGCCCGCGCTCTACGAGGCCGTAGGCCGTACCCAGCAGGGCGAGCTGATCACCATAAATCGCGTGAGCGAGCAGGCTGCACACTATTCGAAGAGCACCAACCAGTATCGCAAGTATCACTTCGAGAGCACGCTCAACTACGACCGCGTGTTCGCCGACGACCACCGCGTGTCGGCTCTGGTATACTACTACATGAGCGACGAGAAGTACTCGAGCGAGAGTACCACCAACATGAACTCTATTCCGAAGCGTTATCAGGGTATATCGAGCCGAATCACCTACGGCTTCCGCGATACCTACATGCTCGATATCAACTTCGGTTACACGGGTTCGGAGAACTTCCAGCCGGGCCGCCGCTTCGGTTTCTTCCCCTCGGTGGCATTGGGTTGGGTCCCCACCAACTACGAGTTCATGAAGAAGGGACTTCCGTTCCTCGACTTCCTGAAGATCCGCGCCTCTTACGGTACCGTGGGTAACGACCGTATCTCGAACAAGCGCTTCCCCTATCTGACCATAGTACAGCGCGGCAGCAACAATCCGTGGGGTTCGACCTCGGCCGAGACCTTGTGGGAGACCTATACGGGTGCCGACAACCTCAACTGGGAGAAGGCCAGCAAGCTCGACGTGGGTATCGAGGGCCGTCTGTTCGGCGATCGCGTGAACTTCGTTGTCGACTTCTTCAACGACGTGCGCGACGGTATCTTCCAGGAGCGCCAGCAGGTGCCCGCATACGTGGGTCTTATGTCGAAGCCTTTCAGTAACATCGGTAAGATGCGCAGTTACGGTGCCGACGGTAACATCAGCTACACGGAGCGTCTGGGCAAGAACTCTTCGATCACCCTGCGCGGTAACTTCACCTACTCGAAGAACGACGTGAAGAACTGGGAGGAGGCCAACCCCGCATATCCCTATCAGGAGGCGGCAGGTTATCCTTACGGCGTGGTACGCGGCTATCAGGCTGTGGGCCTGTTCAAGGACCAGCTCGATATCGAGACCAGCCCCGTGCAGACCTTCGGCGAGTACCGCCCGGGCGATATCAAGTACCGCGATATCAACGGTGACGGACGTATCGACAATGATGACAAGGTGCCTATCGCATACAGCGCCACGCCGTTGCTCATGTACGGTTTCGGTGGTGAGTTCCAGTACAAGAACTTCACGCTGGGCGTGCTGTTCAAGGGTACGGGCAAGACCGACTTCTTCTACGGCGGTGCGGGCTACATCCCCTTCGCCAGCGGCAAGTTGGGTAATGTGCTCACGCAGGCGGCCGATCCCCGCAACCGCTGGATCCCGATGGATTACGCTCTGGCCAACGGCATAGATCCTTCGCTGGCCGAGAATCCCAACGCGAAATATCCCCGTCTGCAATACGGCAGCAACAACAACAACTCGCAGACTTCGACCTTCTGGAAGGGCGATTCGCATTACTTGCGTTTGCAGGAGATCACGCTCAACTACAACTTCAAGGCCAATGCCCTGCGCAAGATAGGCATACAGTCGGTGGACTTGCAGTTCGTGGGCAACAACCTCGCGGTATGGGACAATGTGAAGATCTTCGATCCCGAGCAGGCTTCGAGCAACGGACGCGTATACCCCTTGCCCGCTACGTTCACCTTGCAGCTCTATCTGCATTTCTAACATTAAAACACTACCAAAATGAAGCGATTAAATATAATGATATTGTCGTTGATGGCAGCATCAATGTTCATGTCCTGCAACTTCCTCGATATCGACGACTATTTCAGCGACGAGATAAAGATCGATTCGGTGTTCGCCAATAAACGTAATGTCGAGGCGTATGTGTGGGGTATCGCGGGTGAGTTCGGCGACGAGGGTTCTATCTATCAGAATGCCGACACTCCGGGACCGCTCGCTACCGACGAGGCGTTCACCATGTACGGTACGCAGCACAACTACAACGGCATGCGTCTGGTGCTTAACGAGATCAATGCCAACAACACCTACTCGCTGGGTAACGTGTGGACCAAGAGCTACCAGTGCATCCGCCGTGCCAACACCGTGTTCGCACGCATCGACGAGGCCGTCGACCTCAAACCGACCGACCGCGCCCAGATTCTGGCGCTGAACCGTTTCATGCGTGCTTACGCATACTACAAGATCTGGCTCAACTTCGGTCCCGCCATCCTCATCGGCGACGAGGAGATCCCCTCGAACCTCGATCTGGAGGCTTACGACCGTCCCCGCGCCACCAACGACGAGACTGTCGAGTACATCTGCTCGGAGCTGGAGGAGGCTGCCAAGTATCTGCCCGACACCCGTTCGATCATGGAGTTCGGACGTCCCACCCGCGCTGCGGCCTACGGTCTTATCGCGCGTCTGCGTCTCTACCATGCCAGCCCTCTGTGGAACGGAGGTTCGGCGGCCCGCCGCTGCTTCGGTACGTGGACCCGCTCGACCGACCGCGCATATTATGTGAATCTTGAGTACAACGAGGAGCGCTGGGCCGTGGCTGCCGCCGCTGCCAAGCGTGTGATGGAGATGACCAAGGGCGGTGCCCCCATGTTCCGTCTCTACACCGTCGACGCCGATTCGGAGACCCCCGAAATGGCCAAGGGCGTGACCTCGGATCCCAACTACTACAAGCCGTGGCCCGAGGGTGCCGCAGGCATCGACCACTACCGTTCGTATTCGGAGGGATTCACGGGCGAGGCCGTGCTGGCCACCAACCCCGAGTATGTGTGGGCGCGTAAGAGTTCGACGCTGGCTGCCAATACCCAGATGTCGTTCCCGCTCAAGTCAGGCGGCTGGAACGGTATGGCGGTTCCGCAGAAGATCATCGACAACTACGCGATGTACGACGGCCGCACGATCGACGATTCGAGCGAGGAGTATCCCTACTCGGAGTCGGGCTTCACCACCTCGGCGAAGTCGTTCTCGGGCTACCGTCTCAACTCGGGTGTATATAACATGTACGCCAACCGCGAGATGCGTTTCTACGCTTCGATCGGTTTCAGCGAGTGCTACTGGCCCATGAGCTCGACCACCTCGTCGGGTAAGTACAACAAGACCATCGCCTACTACTACGACAACGAGAACGGCAAGCAGAACTCGGCTACCGACTACACCCCCACGGGTTACGTGATCAAGAAGTACATCCACTCGTCGGATGCGTGGGACGGCGACAACGCCGCCCGCATGGAGAAGGCATTCCCCATCATCCGCTACGCCGACATCCTGCTGATGTACGCCGAGGCACTGAACAATCTGACCCCGGGCAAGGTGTACAACATCACCATGGGCGACAAGACCTACGAGATCTCTCGCGACGTGAACGAGATACGCGGCGCCTTCGACCAGGTGCGCCACCGCGCAGGTCTGCCGGGCCTGACCGACGCCGAGGTGAACGATCCCGACACGTTCCAGACCGTGCTGGTGAAGGAGCGCATGATCGAGTTCCTCCACGAGAACCACCGCTACTACGACGTACGCCGCTGGGGTATCTACGAGCAGGTGGAGAACGAGACTATCATGGGTATGAATGTCGACGGCGGCAAGGATACCTTCTACCAGCGCGTGGTGCCCAATACGTCGCGTATCGGTTCGCGCCTGGTGCACAAGAAGCTGGTGCTGCTGCCCATTCCTCTGGCCGAGGTGCGTAAGCTGCCCTCTTGCGATCAGAATCCCGGATGGGAGGATTAATCGGGTTGAATCTTAAAAAATTTGATCAAATATGAAGTTAAGATATTTAATGACTGCCGCGGCGCTCGTCTCGCTCGTTGCCTGCAACGACGACGAGGTGTTCGAGAAAGAGCAGTATAAGAACGTGTTCGGCTTCGTGAGCGAGTCCGACAATACCAATACCAAGGTCGTGAGCCTGCACAAGGAGGAGTCGGTGGGATATATGTCGTTGTCGATGGGCGGCAGCAACCCCATCAAGAACGACGTGACGATCAACATCGTCGAGGACGAGTCGCTTATCGACGACTACAACAGCGCGAATTTCGATACCGAGGTGTCGAAGTACGCCATCCACATGCCCAAGTCGAAGTACGACATACTCTCTTACAAGTGTGTCATCAAGGCGGGCGAGGCGCTGGGAACCATTCCCGTGAAGATACGTCCCGAGGGGCTGTCGCCCGACTCTACCTACTTCATCCCCGTGCGCATCGACAACTACGACGGCTGCGAGATGAATCCCGACAAGGGTACGCTGCTGATGAAGGTCGCATTCAAGAACCGCTGGGCCACCAGTACGGGTACGGGTTACTCGATGCTCGGCAAGCGCCGCAACGTGACGGGTACCACCGAGATCTCGATGCCCGGAACGAAGACGCTGCATGCCTACGGAAGCAACAGCGTGCGCGTGATGCCCGGCAACGAGACGTTCAAGGCCGACAAGCACACGCTCGAGGCCAAGGCCATGATTCTTGAGGTGGAGGATACGCCCGAGGATGTGAAGAAGGTGACCATCAAGCCTCTGCGCGACCTTCAGGTGACGCAGATCGACGGCGACAAGTTCTACCCGAACACCTACGCCATCGTCGACGACGGATTCAACGTCTACAAGATGTTCCTGCTGCACTACTACTATACCATAGGTAACAATACGTATGAGATGAAGGAGGAGTTGCGCATCAAGTATATCGAGTCCGAAGAAGATGCAGAATAATCGAGTTTAACGTTTTCTGCGAGCCGAAGGCATGACCCGAACAGGTTCGGGTCGTGCCGAGGCGGGAAAACGACTGTTGTAAAACGAACTTTTAATACTTGCGCAAAATGAAAAAACATGTTGTTAAGATAATGATGCTGTTCTCTCTGCCGTTGTTGGCGATGGTCTCGTGCGACAACTTCGAGAGAACGGAGGTGGAGGCCGCCATTACGGTAAACTACAATGCCGTTACCCTGTTCGAGGGTGAGACCAAGCAGCTCGTTGCCAGTCCTGCCGACGGCGGCAAGTATGCGTGGATAAGTAAGGACGAGACCATTGCCACCGTCGACGGATCGGGTATGGTTACGGCCGTGGCTCATGGCGTGACTTCGGTAGTCTGCTCGCGCGACGGAATGTCGTTCGAGGTGGAGATCGTCGTTAACGAGAAGATCGAGTTGGAGGATGTCAAGCTGCGTTGCGACGCCATTCTGGAGCTGGCCGTGGAGGCCACCCAGACCGTGGCTGTCGAGGTATTCCCCGCCGAGGCCAACGACGTGCCTCTGGATGATTTCGACTGGTGGTCGGACGACGAATCGGTGGCTCGCGTGAGCGATGCGGGTGTGATCAAAGGCATCGGCATAGGCGAGACTACGATCCACTATCGTCGCGGCGATATCTTCAAGGAGATCACCGTTGTGGTCGACACTTCGTTCCCGCTCAGAAAGGGTCAGCCGTTCGTGGTTAAGGCCGACGGTCCCTCGGAACTGTGGTTCCGCGACTTCGATCGCGGCGGTAAGAACATCGCGTTCTATGACACCGGCGGTGGCGGCGGTAACACCTACCGTGCCGATATGGGTGACTTCACGAGCAGTATGGTCACCATCGAGGGCGGCGGCAACTTGGGCTACCTCGATACAGGCGAGTGGTACATCTACTCTATCGACGTCGAGCAGGCCGGTGCCTACGAGGTGACGGTCAATATGGGCGGCGGTGGCAACGACGGCTGGTACCACTTCGAGTTGGACGGCGTCCGCGCATGCGACAACTTCATGGCGCCCAACACGGGCGGCTGGGGTAACTTCGCCGACTTTAAGGTTACGATCGACCTGCCCGCAGGCTTGCACAAACTGAAGTTCTATGCCGATACGGCTGCTCACAACCCGAAACACATGACGTTCGTACGTGTGGAGTAGGTCGGATTGACGATATTTTCGAGGACCGTCCCTTGCGGGGCGGTCCTTTTTTGTGTTTGTATAGAGTCATTCGCGTCGGCGATGCGGCCCTGCGGCCTCGGCGGGCATGACGCGGTTTGGTGGTCGGGCGGCAGCCTGCGGTGGTCCGCTCGATGAGCGAATGCGAATAGCGGGCCTCCGCGGGGCGAGGCTGCGGCCCGCGCAGTCCTGCGGACTGTATTTTCGGTTTTTGGCCTGCTGTTTGCCGACGGCGGCAGGAATGCTTTAGCAGTCCGCCGCGGTGGGGCGTCGGCGAACTGCGCGGCTCAAGGAGCCGCAAAATACACGTGCGTCAGCCCATCCCGCGGCAGAAGCGATTTCGGGAAAAGGGCGGGCGCAGCGACGGAGCGTAAAGAATCGGAAATCTTTTGATTGCTTCAAAAGTGCCGAAGGCATCCGATTCAGCGCAGGCGCAAGGAC
>CAUHCL010000112.1 GCA_959604655.1 uncultured Alistipes sp.
CGATTCAGCGAAGGCGCAAGGCCGACCCCGAAATCGTTTCACCGCGGCGGTTTTTCGCGCCACCTTTTGACGTCAAAAGGTGGCATAATCGGTTGAGATGCCAATCCTCACTTACGTTCGGTGGCATGACGACCTATATTTTCATAAAACAGGCGTTACGCCTGCGACTCGCAGAGTCGCGCGGGCCGTAGCCTCTGCCCCGCGGAGGCCCGCAACGGCATTCGTATCGTTGCGTTCCCCGCAGGCCACGGCCCGAGAACTTTTCCATTATGACATTTGCGGCTCTTTGAACCGCGCAGTTCTCCGACCGCCGTCGGCGAACAGCACACAAAAAACCGAAAATGCAGTCCGTCAGGACTGCGCGGGCCGCAGCCTCCCAACAGCGGAGGCCCGCTATTCGCATTCGCTCATCGGGCGGACCACCGCAGGCTGCTGCCCGAAAACATTCATAAAGCCCCGCAGCCGCCGAAGATAAATTTTACCCGAAATCGTCCGTCGCCGCCCCCTCCGCCCGTCGCAAAACGAACGTTTTCGATAAGCCGAGGGCAGAGCCGAGCTCGTTCGGGCTTTGCTGAGGCGAGAAAGCGTCTGTCGTAAAACGAACGTTTTCGGGCCCGTGCTTGCCGTAATGGCGAAGTTTTACTACCTTTGTCCGATAACGCGGATGCGGGAGCCGCGTCGCACGCCGAAGCGGACCCCGCGCCGACCATACACCCCGACATATGGAACTGTCAGCACAGAATATCGAGGCTCTGCGCGCCCTGTTGGAGACCCCGCGCCGACGGATAGCGATCCTGTCGCACACCAATCCCGACGGCGACGCCGTGGGTTCGTCCATCGCATGGGCCGAAGCCCTGCGCCGCCTGGGACACGAGGCGGTCTGCATCGTCCCCAACAAATACCCCTACTACCTCGACTGGATGTCGGGCATACGCGACGTGGTGATCTTCAAGACCGATTCCGCGGGCCGTGCCGCGCGCGCCGTCGGGGAAGCCGACCTGATCTTCTGCCTCGATTTCCATTCGCTCTCGCGTCTGGACGCCCTCAGCGAGCTCATCGCGGCCAACACCTCGGCCAAACGCATACTGATCGATCACCATCTCGATCCCACGGAGCCTTTCGATCTGATGTTCTCGCACCCCGAGTCGTCGAGCACGTCGTATCTGGTCTACCGCCTCATCGAGCGTCTGTGGGGCGCCGAGAGCATCACGCGCCGTCAGGCCGAAGTGCTCTACGTGGGCATGATGACCGACACGGGCAACTTCTCGTTCTCGCACATCACCCCCGACCTGTTCCGCGCCGTGGCCGCGCTGGCCGAGACGGGGATCGACATACCGCAGATATACAACAACGTCTACAACTCGTTCACCGAGGGTCGCGCGCGGCTCTTCGGCTACGTCATAAACCGCAAGATGCGCATCATGCGCAAGGGCACCGTCGCCCATCTGTCGCTCACCGAGGAGGAGATGCGCCGCTTCTGGTTCCAGCAGGGCGACAGCGAAGGTTTCGTCAACTACCCGCTCACCATAAAGAAGATGAAGATGTCGGCCATATTCGTCGAGCATCACGACTTCATCCGCGTGTCGCTGCGCTCGCGCGGCGACGTGGACGTCAACCTCTTCGCGGGCCGCTATTTCGAGGGCGGCGGCCACCGCAACGCCGCAGGCGGCAAGTCGTTCGTCACGATGGCCGAGACCATCGAGCGCTTCGAACGCGCCGTGGAGGAATTCGCCGCCGAGGGGCATTTGTAGCCTTGCACCGCCGTCGCTGTCGGGCGCGCCGAACCGTCGCCGCAACCGCCGCGGCACCCAACCCAACCGAATATGAAACACACAATGTTCAAGACATACATGCGCCTGCTCGGCTTCGCCAAGCCGCTGAGCCGCTACACAGTACCCTATTTCTTCTACTCGGTGCTGCACGCGTTGTTCAACACCTTCACCTACACGATGATAATGCCCATCGTGGGCACGCTCTTCTCCGAAGGCTACGAATTCCGCCCCGCGTACGATTTCCCGCGCATATCGCTCTCGGGCGACTGCCTGAACGAGATTCTCAACTACGCCTACACCCGCATCTTCGGCGAGGAATTCCGCATAACCTACCTGCTCGGGCTGCTGTCGGCCATACTCATCTGCTCGAACATGCTGAGCAACCTTTTCCGCTACTTAGGGTCGATGACGGTGGAGACCATGCGCGCGCGGACCCTGCAACGCATGCGCAACGAGATGTTCGAACACACGATGGGCATGAACGTGGGCTACTTCAGCGACCAGCGCAAGGGCGACATAATGTCGAAGATAACCTCCGACGTGATGATGGTGCAGTTCTGCATCACCAACACCCTGCAAGTGGCTTTCCGCGAGCCGTTCCTCATCGTGGGCTATCTGGTGATGATGGTGAAGATCTCGTGGGAGCTCACTATCTTCTCGCTCATCTATCTGCCTCTGGTGGGCCTTTTGATCGGCTCCATCGTGAAGCGCCTGCGCCACCCCGCGCGCCGCGGGCAGGAACGCATGGGCGACATGGTGAGCGTCATGGAGGAATCGCTCTCGGGCGTGAAGGCCGTGAAGAGCTACAACGCCTTTACCTACGTGCGCGACAAGTTCCGCGCCATAAACGCCGAGATATCGAACCTCACACTGTCGATGGCCCGCAAGCAGCAGTTGGCTTCGCCCATGAGCGAGTTTCTGGGCATAACGGCCATATCGGTGGTGCTCATCTTCGGCGGCGCGCTGGTTATGCGCGGCACCATGTCGGCGTCGTGGTTCGTGGCCTACATAGCCGCTTTCTCGCAGATCACGCGTCCCCTGCGCTCGTTCATCGACCAGTTCGCCAACATCAACCAGGGTATCGCCGCGGGCGAACGCATATTCTCCATCCTCGACGCCCGCAGCGAGGTGGCCGACAAGCCCGATGCCCGCACCCTCGACGAGTTCCGCGACAGGATCGAGTTCCGCGGGGTGTCGTTCGGCTACGACGAGTCGCGCGAGGTGCTGCACGACATATCGTTCACCGTGCGCAAGGGCGAGACGGTGGCTTTGGTGGGACCCTCGGGCGGCGGCAAGTCGACCCTGAGCGAGCTGGTGCCGCGTTTTTACGACCCGCAGGGCGGTGAGATCCTCATCGACAGCGTGCCGCTGGGCGACTATTCGCAGCAGAGCGTGCGCAGCCACATGGGCATAGTGTCGCAGGACACCGTGCTGTTCAACGACACCATCCGCAACAACATAGCCATGGGACGCGCCGAGGCGTCGGCCGAGCAGATCGAGGCCGCCGCGCGCGTGGCCAACGCCCACGACTTCATCATGCAGACCGAGGCGGGTTACGACACCAACATCGGCGACCGCGGCATGAAGCTCTCGGGCGGCCAGCGGCAGCGCCTGAGCATCGCGCGCGCCGTGCTGAAGAACCCCGAGATACTGATTCTCGACAAGGCCACCTCGGCGCTCGACACCGAGAGCGAGAAGCTGGTGCAGGACGCCCTGACGTCGCTTCTGGAGGGCCGCACGTCGATCGTCATAGCCCACCGCCTGAGTACCATACACAATGCCGACCGCATCATCGTGATCGACGGCGGCCGCATAGCCGAGCAGGGTACCCATGCCGAGCTGATGGCCGCGGGCGGCATCTACGCCAAGCTGATCGAGATGCAGAGCCTCGACTGACGGACGGCGCCTCGGACCGAAAATTTCTTTAACCCGCCATTATGAAAAGCCGATTTTATTTGTTCGCAGTAGCATGCCTAACGGCCGTCGCTGTCGTATTCGCGTCGTGCAGCAAGGAGGACGATGCGCAGAGTTTCGAGACCACGGGACGCATAGCGTCGTACTACGGCGTCGCCAAGGGCGAAGGAGCCGTCAAGGCTCTCAATGTCTTTTGCGACGGCCGATGGGGGCGGTGGCCCGAGGTGAAGGGACTAGACTACGAGGAGGGATACGAGTACGAAGTGAAGGTGCGCATCGACCGCCGCCGTGATCTCGAAGGGATGATGGACGTGATGTTCGATTACGACGTCACCTGCATCGAGGTGCTCGGCAAGGTCGCTGTGCAGACCGACGACTGCCCGTTGCAGAGCTGGGACGAGTTCATCGCCGAGCATCCCGAGTACGACCCGTCGGCCGAGTGACGGAGGGGAGGGAGCGCAGTTCGCCGTCGGCTGCTGCGTGGTGCAGTTGCGCGGGCGGCAGCCTGCGGAGAACGCAAACGATGCGAATGCCGTTGCGGGCCTCCGCGCGCCGAGGCTGCGGCCCGCATTTCTTTGTCTCCCGTTGCGGGGATTGCCTGCTGTTCGCCGACGGCGGCGCGAGTGCGACAGCAGTCCGCCCCTTCCTTTCACTTTTTCTTACGTTACCTTTTGTGCGGACAAAAGGTAACACCAAAAACCGCCGCGGTGAAACGATTTCGGGGTCGGCCTTGCGACTGCGCTGAATCGGATGCCTGCGGCACTTTTGAAGCAATCAAAAGTTCGCTTACGCAGACGTTTTCTCGCCTCGGCAAAGCTCGAACAAGTTCGGCTCTGCCCTCGGCTTATCGAAAACGTTCTCCGATTCTTTACGCTCCGTCGCCGCGGCCGCCCTTTATCCGAAATCGCTTCTGCCGCGGGTTGGGCTGACGCGTGTGTATTTTTGCGGTTCTAAAGAACCGCGCAGTTCGCCGCCGCCCCACCGCGGCGGACTGCTGTCGCACTCACGCCGCCGTCGGCGAACAGCATAAAACATTGTGATAATACGACTCGTCAGAGTCGTGCGGGCCGCGGCCCGAAAACATCCGCAAAGCCCCAACCGCCGAAAATATATTTCTCCCGCAATCCGTCCTCGACGAATGTCAATACTCGTCCACGGCCAGTTCCTCGCGGTAGCTGTCGAGCCGCTGTTGCAGGCGTGCCCTGACATCGGCCATGTCGGCGCGGCCGATGATGTTGTGCATCTCCGACGGATCCTCGCGCAGGTCGTAAAGCTCGTCTTCACGCAGGGATACGGTGCCGTCCTTCTCCTTCTTATAGAAATGTATCAGCTTGTAGCGCCCGTCGCTCACGCCGTCGTGACGCAGCACCATGTGCTCGGCAGGGTAGTCGTAATAGTGGTAGTAGAGGTCCTCACGCCACTCGCGCGGTTCGCGGCCCTTGCACAGCGGTTGCAACGGACGTCCCGACATGTAGGCGGGTTGGTCCATGCCCGCCGCCGCGAGATAGGTCGGGGCATAGTCGATATTCTGCACCAGACGGTCGCACACCACGCCGCGCGCACCCTTGGGATAGCGTATGACGAGCGGCGTGCGGAACGACTCCTCGTACATGAAACGCTTGTCGAACCATCCGTGCTCGCCCATGTAGAACCCCTGGTCCGAGGTGTAGACTATCACGGTGTTGTCCATCAGGTCGTGTTCCTCCAGATAGTCGAGCAGGCGGCCGATCTGGTCGTCCACCGAGCGTATGCAACGCAGATAGTCGCGCATGTAGCGTTGGTATTTCCATCGCAGCAGCTCGTCGCCCGTAAGCTCGGACTCGATGAACGCCTCGTTCTTGGGGCGGTAGGCCTCGTGCCACGCCGCCTGCTGCTCGGACGTGAGACCCGCGTATGCCGCATCCCAGTAGCTGTTGGGTTCGGGACGGTAATCGTCGCGCCCCTTCAGGTCCTCGACCTTGAGGTCGTAGACCAGCTCCATATCCCGCTCGATGCTCATCCTCTGCGTGTGCGCCGCTGTGGTGCGGGTGGCGTAGTCGTCGCGGAAATTGTCGGGCATGGGGAACTCCACGTCCTCGAACAGATCGTAATATTTCGGCTCGGGCATCCAGTTGCGGTGCGGCGCCTTGTGGTGCACCAGCAGGCAGAACGGACGGTCGGGATCGCGCCCCTCCAGAAACTCGATGGCATGGTCGGTTATGAGTTCGGTGGCATAGCCCTGCTCGCGCACGAACTTGCCGTCGGAGTCGTGCGAGCGGAACGCCGGATTGTAATAATCGCCCTGGTTGTTGAGCAGGCGGTAGAAATCGAATCCCTTAGGCTCGCACTGCATGTGCCACTTCCCGACCACGGCGGTGCTGTAACCCTGCTCCTTGAGCAGCTCCGAGAAGAACGTTTTGCTCGCGTCGATACCCGCACCCAATTGCCGTTGGCCGTTCTGGTGGCTGTAAAGTCCCGTCATGAGGCATGCGCGGCTCGGTGTGGAGAGCGAATTTTCGACATATGCCCGCGAAAAGAGCACTCCCTCGGCCGCGAGGCGGTCGATGTTGGGCGTCGGGGCGAGCCGCGAGAGCGGATGGCCGTAGGCGCTTATGGTCTGGTAGGAGTGGTCGTCGGTCATGATGTGAATGATATTGAGCGGCTTGCGCTCCACGACCGATTGCTGTGCGCAGGCCGTCGCCGCGAGTGCGGGCGCGATGGCCGCGGCGTGTCGTATGGCTCTTTTCATGCTGTGGCGGTTTCAGGTTTCCGATTTCACGAAGATACGCAAAATAACCCGTCCTGACAACACCCGTGCGGAAAAATCGGGCGCATGGGGAATATGTGCTCGGGGCGCGGACTGCGAACTGTGCGATTCAGAGAACCGCAGGCGGACGATCTCGGGTAAAATTTATCTTCGGCGGCTGCGGGGGTCGCGCTTTGCGCGAGCCGCCGAA
>CAUHCL010000113.1 GCA_959604655.1 uncultured Alistipes sp.
GATCGAGTTCTTGTTGGCCCCCACCGTACCGTCGGCGCCCAGTCCGAAGAAGAGGGCCTCGAAAGTACCTGCCTGAGCCAGCGAAACCTCTTCGCCCAGAGGCAGCGACAGATTGGTCACGTCGTCGTTGATACCCACCGTGAAGTGGTCCTTGGGCTCTGCGGCGAACAGATTGTCGATGACGGCCAGAATCTGCGCGGGAGTGGTGTCCTTCGACGAGAGACCGTAGCGGCCGCCGATTACGAGGGGTTGGTTCTCCTTGCCGTAGAACATATCCTTAACGTCGAGATAGAGAGGCTCGCCGTTGGCGCCGGGCTCCTTCGTGCGGTCGAGAACGCATACGCGCTTCACGCTCGCGGGAACGGCGTCGAAGAAGTACTTCTCCGAGAAGGGACGGTAGAGGTGTACGGTGATAAGACCCACCTTGCGGCCCTGCGTTGCCAGATAGTCGATGCACTCCTTGATGGTCTCGTTTACCGAACCCATGGCCACGATCACGTTCTCGGCATCGGGTGCGCCGTAGTAGGTGAAAGGCTTGTAGGTGCGGCCCGTGATCTCCGAGATCTTGGCCATGGTGTCGGCCACCATGTCGGGCACCGCGTTGTAGAACTTGTTCGAGGCCTCGCGGGTCTGGAAATAGATATCGGGGTTCTGGGCGGTACCGCGCGTCACGGGGTGCTCGGGGTTGAGGGCGCGTGCGCGGAACTCCTTCAGCGCATCGCGGTCGAGCATCGAGGTGAGCGATGCGTCGTCGATGACCTCGATCTTCTGGATCTCGTGCGAAGTGCGGAATCCGTCGAAGAAGTGCAGGAACGGAACGCGGGCTTTAAGCGCCACGATGTGCGCCACGCCTGCCAGATCCATCACCTCCTGAACCGACGAGGTGGCCAGCATGGCGAATCCCGTCTGACGGGTGGCCATCACGTCCTGATGGTCGCCGAAGATCGAAAGCGACTGTGCGGCCAGCGCGCGGGCCGATACGTGGAACACGCCCGGGAGCAGTTCTCCCGAGATCTTGTACATGTTGGGGATCATGAGCAGCAGGCCCTGCGACGCGGTGAACGTCGAGGTGAGCGCACCGCTCTGCAACGAACCGTGCACCGCACCTGCGGCACCCGCCTCCGACTGCATCTCCACGACCTTCACGGTCTCTCCGAACATGTTCTTCTGGCCCTGTGCGGCCCACTCGTCGACCAGCTCGGCCATCGTAGACGAGGGTGTGATGGGGTAAATGGCAGCTACCTCCGAAAACTTGTAGGCTATGTGAGCCGCTGCGTAATTACCGTCACACGTAATGAATTTCTTCTCTGACATAACTGAATGGTAATTTTGTGTATTTTATGAATTTTTCGTGTGAATCGTCTATGTTCGTTCCGCATCCGTTCATATTCGGATGTCCTTGCAAAGTTAAGGAATTGCGACGTTATTTCATAGATTTTTCAGTGTTAATATTCTAACAACCACGCCGTGCGCCTTAATATGCCGTAAATCAAACTCTAAACCGTCCGCGCGTTAGGGCCTCCGCGCCGCGATTGGCGATAATTCGGTAAAAATACCTATTTTTGTACCCGCCGCGCGGCAAAACGTGCGGCGGCAAGCCATGATCGAATACCGAAAGACACAACTCGCCAACGGACTCACCGTCGTAGCCAACCGCGACGGAGCGTCGCGCATGGCGGCAGTGAATATCCTCTACAAGGTTGGCGCACGCAACGAGGATCCCGAACGCACGGGGTTCGCCCATCTGTTCGAACACCTGATGTTCCGCGGCACCCGCGAGGTGCCCGACTTCGACACGCCCGTGCAGATGGCCTGCGGCGAGAACAACGCGTTCACCAACAACGATTATACCGATTTCTACATCACCCTGCCCGTGGCCAACATCGAAACGGCGCTGTGGCTCGAAAGCGACCGCATGATGGGTCTCGACCTCTCGGCCGAGGCGTGCGAGGTCGAGAAGCGTGTGGTGATCGAGGAGTTTCGGCAGCGCTATCTCAACCAGCCCTACGGCGACATGAACATGCTGCTGCGCGCGCTGGCCTACAAGGTCCATCCCTACCGCTGGGCGACGATCGGCCTCACGCCCGAGCACATCGAGGCCGCGACGATAGACGAGGTGCGCGATTTTTACCGACGCTTCTACCACCCGTCCAACGCCATCCTGTCGGTCTCGGCCGACATCGATCCCGACGAGGTGTTCGCGCTGGCCGAAAAGTGGTTCGGCGCCATAGCCGATTCGGGCTGTGCGACGACGCCTGTTCCGCCCGAACCTGAGCAGCTCGCGCCGCGGCGCCAGGTGGTGGAACGCGACGTTCCCGCCACGGCGATTGCCGTGGCCTACCACATGGGCGACCGCCTGTCGCACGACTTCCATGCGGGCGACATGGCCTCCGACCTGCTGGCGGGAGGCGATTCGGCGCGCCTTTACGAACGCCTGATAAAGGGCGAGAAGCTGTTTTCGAGCGTGAATGCCTACATAACGGGCGACGTCGACGGCGGTCTGTTCGTATTCACGGGGCAGCTCCTGCCCTCCACGGACGAGGACCGGGCCGAAGAGGCCCTGCGCCGCGAGGCCGAACAACTCGTGCGCGGCGCCGTAAGCGATTACGAGATGGAGAAGGTGAAGAACAAGTTCGAGGCCAACACGCTGTTCGGCGAACTGAACGTGATGAACAAGGCCATGAATCTCGGGTTCTATGCCATGCTCGGCGATTTGGAGCTCATGAACCGCGAGGTGGATATCTACCGTTCGCTTACCGTGGACGATGTGGCCGACTTCTCGCGCCGCACGTTCCGCCCCGAAAACTCGTCAACGATTATTTACAGAGCAAAACGATGAAACGACCACCGCTTACCGTACCGACCGAGATCGAGGTTCCGCAGGCCGTTAGGCACGTGGCTGCCAACGGCACTCCGATATACGTAGTCGACTGTCCCGAATACGAGGTTGTCCGCGTGACGTTCGTGTTCCGCGCGGGAACAGTGACGCAGCACTACCCTTTCACCGCCTCGGCCACGGCCAACATGCTCGCCGAGGGCACGGCGGCGCTCACGGCGCAGGAGGTAGCCGAACGGCTCGATTACTACGGCTCGTATTTCGATATAAACCTCGACCGCGACTACTCCTACGTGACGTTTTGCGCGCTGTCGAAATTCTTTGACCGCACCGCCGATGTCATGGAGGAAGTGATGCTGCGTCCCGTGTTCCCCGACGGCGAGGTCGCGACCTATCGCGCCAAGCGCCGCCAGCAGCTTGCCATCGAACGCCGCAAGGTGGAGACCGTGGCCCGCGAGAACTTCGCGCGCGCCATGTTCGGCGCCGAACACCCCTACGGCATATCCTACGACGAGGCGGAATACGACTCTCTCGACCACGCCCGACTGGCCGAACACTATCGGCGCACGTATACCGCGCGTAACTGCATGGTGGTTTGCAGCGGGCGTATCGACGATGCTGCGCTGCGCCGCATAACCGACATAGCCGCCGCCCTGCCTGCGGCGGATAGCGTGGCCGACGAGCCTTTCGCGCCTTTCTGCACCACTCACGACATGCGGGTGCGGCATGCGGGAGCCGTGCAGTCGTCGATACGCATGGGGCGCCTGCTGTTTCCCCGCACGCACGAGGATTTCATACCCATGCAGGTGCTCGCCACCGTGCTGGGCGGATATTTCGGGTCGCGGCTGATGCAGAATCTGCGCGAACGCAACGGATTCACCTACGGAGTATATTCGGCGATGGTCAATTTCCGTCAGGCGGGATACCTCGCCATAGCCACGCAGGTGGGAAGCGAGGTGACCGAAGAGGCTTTGCGGCAGATAGCGGCCGAGATAGAGACATTGCGCACCGTCCCCGTCCCCGCCGAGGAACTGGCGCTCGTGAAGAACATCATGGCGGGCGAGATGATGCGCATACTCGACGGGCCGTTCGGCATAGCCGACGTGACGACCGAGAATCTGTTGTGCGGATTCGACAATTCGCAGACCAACCGCAGTCTCGAACGCATACGCCGCACCACGGCCGACGAACTGCTGGCACTGGCTCGGAAGTATCTGCGTTCGGAGGATATGGTGACGGTGGTGGCGGGCGATTTCGAGTCGTGACGGACTCCTTGAGGCGTACCCTCGCGCGGCAGACCGACAAAAAACACGACACTGCGGGATCTTGAAGTCCCTCAGTGTCGCGTTTTATCGCTTACAGTCATACAGTTCCATGCGTTTTCGGGTCGCAGCCTGCGGACTGCAATATTAACGCGCGTCAGCCTCATCCGCGGCAGAAGCGATTTCGGGAGAAGCGCAGTCGCAAGGACTACCCCGAATCGTTTCACCGCGGCGGTTTTTGGGTTACCTTTTGTCCGCACAAAAGGTAACGTATGAAAAAATATTGCGGTTCTTCAGAACCGTGCAGTTCGCCGCCGCCCCACTGCGGCGGACTGCTGTCGCACTCGCGCCGCCGTCGGCGAACAGCAGCCAATCCCTGCGACAGGAGGCTGCGGCCCGCAACTCACTTTACGTTCGAAGCGGTCCCAACAAGCTGCATCCCGAGAATAAATAATGTTACCGAGTGAAGGAATTAAGATAAAAATGCGCAGCTGCGAACAACTCTTTCCTCCTTTTACGGATTCCACAGCGTACTATTCGCGGGATTTCTCCCCAATAACTCTGCGCATATGATATTACTCTCTTCGGCGGTTCGCGCAAAGCGCCGACCTCCGCAGGTCGCGGCCGAAGCGATTTATTTTTTCAGATTTTCGGCGACCCAATTCGTCAGCTCCGTGAAATCGGCCACCGACAGCTGCTCGGCACGCATGGAGAAGAAACGGTGCTCCTTGCCGTCGAAATCGCCGAAAACGGACTTCAGCGAATTGCGGATCATCTTGCGGCGCTGCCCGAACGACGCTTTCACCACGCGCACGAAAAGGGCCTCGTCGCACCCCAGATGCTCGGTGCCGTTGCGGCGCAGACGCACCACGGCGCTCTTGACCTTCGGGGGCGGGTTGAACACCTTTTCCCCCACCGTGAACAGATACTCGATGTCGTACCACGCCTGAAGCAGCACGCTCAATATCCCGTACTCGCGCGACCCGGGAGGTTCGGCCATGCGCACGGCCACCTCGCGCTGGATCATGCCGACGCATTCGGGAACGATGTCGCGGTTTTCGATGATCTTGAAGAATATCTGTGACGATATGTTATAGGGGAAATTGCCTATTACGCGCACTTCGTCGCCGAAGCGCTCGCGCAGGTCCATAGCGAGAAAATCGCCCTCGATCAACCGCGGCGCGAAGGCGGGATAGTGCTCGTGCAGATATTCGACGCTCTCGCCGTCGATCTCGGCACCGTAGGTCACGATGTCGTCGCGCTGCAACAGAAAACGCGTCAGCACCCCCATGCCGCAACCCACCTCCAGCACCGTGGCGGGGCGTTCGGCGGTACCTCCGCCGAGCGAGTTGCAGATCTTGGATGCTATGTTGAGGTCGGTCAGGAAATGTTGTCCCAACGACTTTTTGGCCCTTACTTGGTTCATGTTTTTTCTTACGTAATTATCTGATTTGGGCTTGTCGGATTAGAGCCGCGCGAGCCGTAGCCTCGCCCCGCTTCAGGCTCGCTATTGCTTCCTCCGCAGGCTACGCCTCGCAATCATAAGCCGAAATCGGATAATGCCATTTTCTTGTATTAATAACGTATGCGGCTATATCGTAGCCGAACGGGGTACGACCGTCATTCCGCCTCTTGCACCAGGCGGATGATCCACTTCACCCATACATACGCCAAAAGCGGAGCGACCACAATCACTCCGCGATTATATGACCATGCGCCCGCGAAATCGAAGTAGCACAACGACGTCAATGCCCGCGTCATTCCGCACCCCGGGCATTCGTGCCCCGTGATGTTGCGGATGATGCACAACGGATGTTCCTCGGAAAATATCCATCCGCGGGGAACGAGGTATATCGACAACGGCGACAGTGCTACTGCGGCTGCATGGCGGTAGCGCCAAAACCGCCGCACGGCCGTCAGGGTTATCGGTTGTTGCTGACGATTCGGCCCTCGCCGTCGCGATAGCTGCCGCAAATGATCATGATGAAATCGATCAATGCCCAAATGCCGCAACCACCCAAGGTTATCAGCTGAATCACGCCGATGGCGGTCTTGCCCGCATAGAAGCTGTGGATGCCGAAAGCGCCGAGGAAGAAGCAGAGCAGAAGCGTGGTGAGCCAGTCTTTCTCGCTCGCATTGGGGTTGACCGATTTCATTTTCGAACCGCAATAGGGACAGCTGGCTGCCGTATCCGACACCTGCTTGCCGCAATCTTTACAATAAATCAATGCCATAGTATTGTTTTTTATGCAATTATGGAACCTTTGCGCCGACTGCCGCTGACGGAAAGGCTCGGGTAGTTTGTATGATGCAAATATAGGTATATATCCGTTACCGCGTGCCGCCGCGACGGATTAATTTCCTACCTCGCAAAGGAATTTTATGCGCACGAGACGTATCTCCTCCTCGGTGTAGTCCGAACCGAGCTCCTCCAGAGCGGCGTCGAGCGAATCGCTCTCG
>CAUHCL010000114.1 GCA_959604655.1 uncultured Alistipes sp.
GACGATTCGGAGCGCGGAACCTCCGACCCCGTAGCGGACGCACTACTGCCCTCGGACGGCGAGACGACGCAACAGTTGTCGCAGTACGGCACGGCATACGGCTATCTGCCGCCGCATGCGGACGGCGCGGCAGCACGCGGGATATCCCTGCGCGCACCTCCCGCATCGATGTGATTATCCCATACGCAAAGGATCGGCATACCTATATAAAATAGGGTGCATCGTTTACGTCGTTTAATTATATCGATACATCAAAATGAAAATAATCAAGACTTTACTTTTAAGCCTCGCGGCACTGACGGCCGCGAACGCCGCCGCGCAGAATGTAAGCGGCACCGTGCGATCGGACAGCGGCGAAGCACTCGTCGGAGCATCGGTCTACTGGCTCGACACCTCGGTAGGCACGGCCTGCGGAGCGGAGGGAGAATATGCCATACACCGCGTCAAGGGCTACGACAAACTGGTGGCCACATACATAGGATTCCAAAACGACACCGTGCAGGTAGCCGCGGGAGTCAACAAGGTCGATTTCACGCTCAAGAGCGATACCGAGCTCGAAACCGTGGTGGTGGAGAGCCAGCTCGGCAACTACGTCAAGCGCGACGGAATCCTCAAGGGCGAGACCATATCGTTCGCGGGCCTCTGCAAGATGGCATGCTGCAACCTGGCCGAGAGCTTCGAGAACTCGGCTTCGGTGACCGTAGGTTACAGCGACGCCATATCGGGCGCACGCCAGATCAAGATGCTGGGACTCACGGGAACCTACACCCAGATCCTCGACGAGAACCGCCCCGTGATGCGCGGACTCAGCGCACCCTACGCCCTCAACTACACCCCGGGCATGTGGCTCAACTCGATTCAGGTGTCGAAAGGCGTGTCGTCGGTGACGGCGGGCCACGAGGCCATCACGGGACAGATCAACATGGAGCACCGCAAGCCCACCGACGACGAGCGTCTGTTCCTCAACCTCTATTTCGACAGTGAGCTGCGCCCCGAGATCAACCTCTCGACGGCATTCCCGCTCACAGCCGACAAACGCCTTTCGACGGTGATACTGGCCCACGGCTCGATGGACACCAAATCGTACGACGAGAACCATGACGGGTTCCGCGACCTGCCCGAAAGCGACCAGATCAACATAGCCAACAAATGGCTGTGGCAGGCCAAGAACGGCGCGCAGGTGCGCTGGGGCTGGAAATACGTGCGCGAGAACCGTCTGGGCGGCCAGATGGACTACCGCAAGTCGCTCTACGACCAGATGATGGAGAAGCAGTCGATCTACGGCTCGCACATATCGAACCGCGGGGCCAACGCCTACTTCAAGGTGGGCATGCCCGTCGGAGCGGCCGTCTACGACGAAGAAGCCGAGGACGAGCTGCGCTCGAACGTGGCTTTCGTGGCCGACTACAACTATTTCAAGGAGGACGCCTACTTCGGTCTGAACGACTACGACGCCCACGACAGCGCATGGTGGTTCAACCTCATGTACGCCCACTACTTCTCGCCCCGTTCGTCGATGGTGTTCGGCGCATCGGCGCAGGTCACGGGCAGCCGTGAAAAGATGCTCAACCGCACGATCGGGGGAGCCGAGACGCCTGCCATGTGGTCGAGCTTCACAAACAACGACATGCGTTACATCGAGCCCGGCATATACGCCGAGTACACCTACGCCCTGAAGGACAAATTCTCGCTCGTGCTCGGACTGCGCGGCGATTGGATGGGCGCGAAGAACCGCGCCGCAGCCCCCGACGGCACGTCGGCCGACGGAGCCGTATACTACAAGCCCGACGAGCGTTTCGCCCTCACGCCGCGCTCGCACATCAAGTGGAACCTCACCTCGTCGACCGTGCTGCGCGCCTCGGCGGGACTCGGTTACCGCCGCGCGAGCATCATCACCGACAACATATGGATGCTGGCCACGGGCCGCGACATCGTGGCATCCGACCTGCACGACGACATAGAGATGGCTCTCACCGTCGGCGGCAGCCTCACGCAATACATCAAGTTAGGCGGTTACGAGGACGCCACGCTGAGCTTCGACTACTTCCGCACGCAGCTGTTCAACACCGTGCTGGCCGATCAGGAGCTGGCGGGCAGCGACATACTCATCTACAACAACGACGACCGCTCGTTCACCGACACCTATCAGGTCGATTTCCAGTGGACGCCGCTGCGCGGATTCGACATCTTCGCCACTTTCCGCTACACCAACAGTCTGGTGACGCTCATGCGCGGCGCCGACAAGGTGGAGGTGGAGCGTCCGCTCACCAGCCGCTACAAGACGCTGCTCAACCTGCAATACGCAACGCCCTACCGCCGCTGGGTGTTCGACGTGACGGCACAGCTCAACGGCCCCATGCGCCGTCCGTCGCTCGACGGCGACCTGTCGCGCAAGGAGCTGTCTCCCGCCTACCCCATGTTCTACGCCCAGGTGAGCCACAAGATCCGCAACACCGAGATCTACATCGGCTGCGAGAACATAGGCAACTACATGCAGCACGATCCCATACTCAACCCCGACAACCCCTTCTCGCCCGCGTTCAACTCGTCGAGCGTGTGGGGTCCGCTCATGGGACGCAAGTTCTACATAGGCCTCAGGATGAATATTTATTAATCGCTTAAATTCAACGTATATGAAAAAATTTCTTATGTTTTGCCTGCTGGCCGTTCTCGGTCTGGGCATATCGAACGCCTCGGCACAGAAGAAAAACGCTGCGGCGCTGAAGACCACGGTATTCGTCACCGACATCGACTGCGAACACTGCGCCAAGAAGATCAACAACTCGATCCCCTTCGAGAAGGGTGTAAAAGAGGTCAAGGTGGACGTGCCGACCAAGACCGTGACGGTAACCTACGACGCCACCAAGACGGGCGACGCAGCTCTGCTGAAGGCATTCAAGAAGATCAAGGTGGCGGCCGAAGTGGCTCCCGCCAAGAAATAGCACGCGCCCAAACGCGTCATGCCTTGCCCCTCGGCGGCCTCGGTCGCCGAGGGGTTTTTACATGTGTCCGCAACCCGCAGGCGCACGTCGAAAATGTTCATACTTGTTGTAAAAATGTTCACATTCGTTGAATTTATTTTTATTTGAACGCCGATTCACTATCTTTGCATAGAAGATAGCGCACGACAGGATCGTGCGATCGGTGTCAAGAGAAATTTCTAAAAAGAACTGAAAGATGAAAAAGCTATTGTTTTTGGCCATTGCGGCTCTGTTCGCCGTCACGGCTTCTGCCCAGGATGCAGGTAATTGGGCTCTCGGTCCCCGTTTGGGCATTTACACCAACACCGGCGATGCGGTAATCGGCCTCGGCGCTGTCGGCCGTTACAGATTCAACAACAGCAACTGGCGCATCGAGCCTTCTGTCACCGCGCTTCTCCACAAGGGATGCTCGGTAGATCTGAGCTGCGACGCGCACTACGTATTCGATATGGGCGTCGTCCGCCTCTATCCCGCTGCGGGTCTCACGGCCAACGACATGGGCCGCTGGGCCGTCGGCATGAATCTGGGCGGTGGCGTGGATTTCAACGTAGCCAACGTATGCGAGTTTTCGGCAGGACTGAAATGGCAGCCCATGTTCGACGACTATCGTACCAATCCCGTAGCGATCATGATCGGAGCCATTTTCCGATTCTGACAAGCGGTATCTCCCGATTCAAGGGTCGGCGTCTCGTGGCGTCGGCCCTTTTTTCGTTCGCCTGCGGCGCGTCGGCATGACATATGGCAACCCATCGGAGTCGCGCGGGACGCAACATTCCGCCGAAGCTCGAAGATCGCCGTACCATGATATACCGAGGAACTGCGCCGCGCAGCGGCGTTATCTTCGGCGGCAGGAATGCGCGAAGCAGCAGTCCGCCGAAGCTCGAAGATTCGCCGTACCATGTACCGAGAAACTGCGACGCGCAGCGACGTTATCTTCGGCGGCTCGCACCTTCGGTGCGCCCCCCCCGCAGCCGCCGAAGATAAATTTCACCCGCAATCGCCGTCGGCGATGCCAATCCTCGTCTGCGAATCGTCGGAGCCTCTCTCGCCGCAGACTTCCGACCCACAAAAAAAATACAGAGAGGCGTAACCCGTAGGCTGCGCCTCCCCTCAGTTCATTAATGCTTGTAGTTTAGGTTTTTCTTGTTCAATCCTGCCTGTATCTCGCCATCGCATTGCGGGGCCTGCACTCGCCCGAGGCTCGTGCATTCCTGCCGCCGTCGGCGAACCGCAAGTATTCCGACAAACGTACGGATATTATCGCAATCGATCAAAAGGATCGACAAGTCCTTTTCTCGGATAATCCGTTACTCGAATCGGAAAATGTAGGGACAGTATACGTATACGCCCTTGCGGCCGATCATATCCTCCACGCGCTTGTACTCGGCATAGAGTCGGCCCAGCTCCGAACGGGCGGTGATCTTCTGACGCACCTGCACGTTGAGCGACTGCAACACGGCCATGAAGCCCGTCAGCTCGTCCTTTATCTCCACGATCTGATACGCGTCGCCCAGATCGGCCTTGTCCACCGCCACTGCCAGTGCGGCCGTAAGACCTCCACATGTGTCGACCAGACCTATCTTCTGCGCCTCGGAACCTATCCACACGCGGCCCTCGGCTATTTCGAGCACCTTCTCTATCGGCAGGTTGCGGCCCTCGGCCACGAGCGAGGTGAATCGGTCGTAGACGCGGTCCACGCCGCGCATGATGGTCGTGTACTCCTTCTCCTTCAGCGGATCGATGCCCAGCCCCATGACGCCGCTGCCCATGTCGGCATACTTGTTGGTCACCACGCCGTCGAACGTTATGCCCGCCTTATCCTTGAGCGCCTTGCCCACCGAGGGCAGCATTCCGTAAACGCCTATCGAACCCGTGAGCGTCAGACGGTCGGCCACGATGGCGTCGGCGGGAGCCGATATGTAGTATCCGCCGCTGGCGGCATACTGTCCCATCGATATGATAACGGGCTTCTTCTCGCGCAGCAGCTCCATTTCGCGCCATATGATGTCCGATGCCAGCGCGCTGCCGCCGGGTGAGTTCACGCGTACCACCACAGCCTTCACGTCGTCGTCCTCGGCCACCTTCTTCAGCGTGTTGGAAAATGTGTAGCCGTAGATGTTGTCGTCGTCGCCCTTGCCGTCCATCACGGTGCCGTTGGCGTATACGATCGCCACCTTGGGCGCCGTCACCTTGGAAGCATCGGCCGTGAGACACGAGGCGTAGTCGCCCAGCGATATGAACTCGGGATCCTCCAGATCGTAATCGGTCTCGAACGCATCCTCCACCTGGTCGGCATAGAGCATGGCATCGACGAATTTGTGATCGACAGCCTCCTGCGGCAGCGTCACGGCCAGATCGTCGGCTATGCGGTTAAGCTCGTCTACGCCTATTCCGCGCGCCTCCGACACCGCCTCGGTTATCACGCTCCACATGTTGTCGGCCAGAGCCTGCATCTGCGTGCGGTTGGCCTCCGACATCTGCGTGAGGAACATAGGCTCCACGGCGCTCTTGAACTTGCAGGCCGTGGGTCGCAGAATGTCGACCTCCACGCCCAGTTTGTCGAGCAGGCCCTTGTAGAACATGGTATTGAGGGTTATACCCGACCAGTCGAAACCGCCCTCGGGCTGTATGTAGACCTTGTCGGCTGCCGAGCAGAGGTAGTATGTCCACTGGCTGTAAACGTCATTATACGCGACTACGAATTTGCCGCTCTGCTTGAAATCGACTATCGCGGCGCGAAGCTCCTCCAAAATATTGGGAGTCGTGGTACCGCCGCCGTCGAGACGGATGTATATTCCCTCGATGCGCTCGTCGTCGCGTGCCGCCTCGATGGCGCGCAGTGCGTCGTAGAGCGTGAGGCTGCCGCCCGAGCTCATCGTGGCGAAATCGAAGTTCGCCAGAGGATCTTTCGACGGAGCGTCCACCAGATTCTCGCTCAGGTCGATGCGCAGCACCGCCTGCGAAGGCACCGTCACGCTGTCCGACTCCATCATCGAGGCCAGGCCCGAGAAAAGCCCCAGCCAAAATACCATAGTAACCACGCTGCCCGCCACGACGGCCAACAGCGATGCGAGAAATACCTTTCCGAAAGTGAGTTTCTTCTCGGTTCTCTTCTTTGCCTTAGCGGGCTTCGCCGCGCTCGGCCCGACCTCGTCGGTCCTGATCTGTTCTTCCATATAAAAAATAAATCGTTTTTTGGTCTTCTCCCGTTTGCAAATATACTCATTTATCACCGCATACGCATGCCGCACGCATGGTGAAAATGTCACATTCACAATTATAGTCGCAAAAAAGGACCGCAAATTACATCGCGACGGAAAAAATTTCACCCTGCGGCAGTATGATGTTGTATTGTCGTGCGGACTGCAATATTCACACGCGTCAGCCAGACCCGCGGCAGAAGCGATTTCGGATAAAGGGCGGCCGCGGCGATGGTTGGTGTTACCTTTTGTCCGAACAAAAGGTGACGGATAAAAAATAGTTGAGAGAATGCGACTCGCAGAGTCGCGCGGGCCGCAGCCTCTGCCCCGCGGAGGCCCGCTGTCGTTCGCGAATGCTCACGTCGCGG
>CAUHCL010000115.1 GCA_959604655.1 uncultured Alistipes sp.
GATTCAGCGCAGGCGCTGTGGCCGACCCCGAAATCGTTTCACCGCGGCGGTTTTTGGGTTACCTTTTGTCCGCACAAAAGGTAACGTATGAAAAATATTGAGCGAAAAGTGGAAGACTCGTCAGAGTCGCGCGGGTCGCTGGCTACCGCCCGAACAGTTGCGCCGCAAAGCGGCGTTATCTTCGGCGGCTCGCGCTAAAGCGCGACCCACGCAGCCGCCGAAGATAAATGTCACATATCCCACCGTCGCGAACAGCATAAAACATCGTGACAATACGACTCTTCAGAATTTCGCAGGCTGCCGCCCGTTGGGGATCTATTCGAATGCCTCGCGGATCACCTTGCCGCGCCATACGTCGGGAGTCTCGGCGCCGAATATGTAGGCTATCGTCGAAGCGGTGTCGTAACGCATCACCGAAGCCGCTATCTCGTGCCCGTGCTTTACGCCGCGCCCGAAGAATACCAGCGGTGCCTCCATCTCGGCCATCGTGGTGCCGCCGTGGCCCGTTCCCGTGCCGCCGTGGTCGGAAACGATGACGAATACGGTGTTGTCGTACATCCCCGCCTGCTTCACGGTCTCAACTATCCGCGCCAGATGCGCATCCAGCTCGTGCATGCGGTCCATGTAAGGTTCCGATCCCCAGCCGTATTTGTGACCCTCCACGTCGGGCGAGTCGTAGATGACCATCGAAAATTCGGGCTTGTTCTCGGCCAGATAGGCCGTAAAGGCGTCGGTGATATCCTTGCTGTGACTCTCGCCCGCGGGAATGTGTTTGTGGAATGTCGCGGCCTAGTTGTCGATCAGGTCGCCCTGCACCTCCCATTCGTACATCACGCATATGTCCATGTCGGGATCGTGGTCGCGCAGTACGGTCAGTATGGTGGGGAATATGCCGTTCTTGCCTGTTTCCACCGACGGGAAATCGGGCTTGCGGCTGCCCCATGTATTGAATCCGTGCATCTCGGGGCCCACGCCCATGTACATCGAGGCCCAGTTGCAGGCGCTCGACGAGGGCAATATGCTGCGGGCCTTGGCGGTCCACGCGCCTTCGTCGACCATAGTTTGCAGGGTCGGCATGTCTAACTTGTCGAACACGTTGCCTGCCAGGCCGTCGAACCCTACCACCACGACATGTTTTACGCCGCGAATGCCGCCACGGTCGCTGCGGCAGCACGACGAGAAGAGCGCGAATGCCGACAGCGCGATCATAAAAGCAGTAATTCTTTTCATGGAAACAGTTTTTAAGGGGTTAATGTTTTAAACTGTACAAATATAACGAAATCATTCAATACGTGCAATCCCTGATCCGCTCTGCTGTCGGCCGCTCCCGAAGGCGGATCATTCGCGATCGCGCACCGTTATGTTGCGCGTCATAGGGTCGAACGTCACCGTGTCGCCCGTGAAAAGACGTTCGATGTGACCGCTGCGCACCATCTCGTCGGTGGGCAGAAGCCGCAGATCGGGCGGTGCGATGAGCGCCATGTCGTCGCAGAGCGCGAGGGCTATGTCGAGTTCGTGCGTCGAGAAGAGCACGCATTTGTCTTCCTCGCGGGCCAGACGGCGCAGCAGGGTGCAGAGCTCGTAGCGGTTGGGCATGTCGAGGAACGCCGTCGGCTCGTCGAGCAGCATGACGGGCGTCTGCTGGGCCAGTGCGCGGGCGATCATTATGCGCTGGCATTCGCCGTCGGACATGCGGTCCATCGTCTTGTCGGCATAGCTCTCCATCCCCACGAGCGCGAGCGAACGCTCGACGATCCGCATGTCGTCGCGCTGCAAACGCCCGATCCAGTCGGTGTAGGGCGCGCGTCCGAGAGCCACCACGTCGCGGCACCGCAGATCGGCTATGCGTACCTTGTCGGTGGTCACGAGCGCGACCGTCACGGCCATCTCGGCAGGCGTGAGACTCCCGACCTCGCGGCCGCCCACGAGTATGCGGCCCGCGGCGGCACGGCCCAGCCCCGCTATGGCCCGCAACAGGGTGCTCTTGCCCGTGCCGTTGCGCCCTATAAGGGCCGTGAGGCGGCCGCGCGGCACCTCGGCCGTCACGTCGCGTATGAGCGTGCGGCTGCCGTAGGCGAGGGTAAGGTTTTCGAGTCGTATCATGGCGGGCTATGCTATGTTTTTGTTTCGGATCACCACCCACACCACTATCGGTATGCCCATCAGTGCCGTGACGGTGTTGACGGGCAGCGTGAGCAGCTTGGATACGATGTCGCACACCAGCAGCGACGCGGCACCCGTCAGCGCGGCGGCAGGCAGGAGCGTGCGGTGGTCGGCGTCGCGGAAGAGTATGCGGGCCACATGGGGTATGGCCAGCCCGATGAAGCCTATCGGACCGCAGAAGGCGGTGACGGTTCCCGCCAGCAGCGTGGTGGCGAGTAGTATGAGCATGCGCGTGCGCCCGACGTCGAGCCCCATCGTCCGTGCATACGGCTCGCCCAGAAGCAGCAGGTTGAGCGGTTTTATGACAGCCACGGCCAGAGCCATGCCCGCGGCCACGGCGGGCGCGGCCAGAAGGAGCTGCACCGAGGTGACGTCGCCGAGCGACCCCATGGTCCACACGACGAAACTTTTCAGCGCCTCCTCGTTGCTCAGGTATTGCAGTATCTGCACCACGGCGCTCACGGCCGAGCCTATCATCATGCCCAGAATCAGGATCACCATTATGTCCTTTATGCGGCGGCTCGCGGCGGCCACGGCGGCGAGCGTGGCCGCCGACCCTATCCATGCCGCTCCCGCTATGCCCAGGGCCGAGAACCACGAGTGTCCGGCGATACCCAACATGGGGGCGCCGAGGATGAATATCGCCACGCCCAGACTCGCGCCCGAGCTCACGCCGAGCACGTAAGGCCCCGCCAGCGGGTTGCGGAAAAGGGTCTGCATCAACAGTCCGCTCACGGCCAGCGCCACGCCCGCCAGCAGCGCCACGACGGCTTTGGTCAGCCTTATGTCGAGCACGATCTTGGCCGTCACGGGGTCGCAGTCGCCTCCCGCGAGGGCGGCCCACACATCGCGCAGCGGGATGTTGACCGACCCGATCACCAGATCGGCGACGAACAGTGCGGCGGTGAGCAGCGACAGCGAGGAAAACAGTATGGCCGAGCGGGATTTCATGCTGATCTATTCGAGTTTGCGGTAGTATACGAACCCATCGTCGACAAGTTCGGGATGGAATATCTTCACCAGATCGCGCAGCACCAGATCGGGACGTACCACGCCCGACTCCCAGAAGTCGTTGCCGCCCGACGGGTTGGTGCGGCGGTCGCAGTTGTACACGTATCCGTTGCGCACGCAGCGCGCGTCGGCGAATTTCGGGAAACGCCGCCTGAGGTCGGCGAGATCGGCGGCCTGCGCGTTGAGCCACATATCGGCGCGCGAGGTGAGCACGGCGGCCTCTTCCAGATCGATCGGCAGCGAGCTGTCGGTGTCGTTGGCCGTGTAGATGTAGTGTCCGCCCGCATCGGCGATGAGCCGTGCCATGCAGCTGCCCGCGGGCGGCATGAACCACGAATCGCCGTAGGGCGTATTGAGCATGGCCGACGGCGCGTCGAGCACGTTTTCGGCTACCTTGTTTTTCAGGGCCGTGTAACGCTCCTCGATCGGGCGGAACGC
Organism: uncultured Alistipes sp.; assembly: GCA_959604655.1. GTDB lineage: Bacteria > Bacteroidota > Bacteroidia > Bacteroidales > Rikenellaceae > Alistipes. The sequence continues at coordinate 3,613 of CAUHCL010000115.1, forward strand.
GTTTTCGCCCTTTTCGCGGCAGCCGACGATCTCGGCCGATGCTACGAGCCATTCGGCCTTGCCCAGCGGCGACTGCTCGATGTATTCGCCCATGTAGAGATAGGGGATGCCGAGTTCGAGCAGCTTGGTCTCCATGCCGCTCGACGCCGCTATGCCGTAGAGCAGCACCAGATCGGGCCGCAGGGCCGTCAGCAGTTCGTAGTCGATGTTGGAGTCGTATCCCACGTCGCCCACCTTGTCGCGGGCGGCCGCTATGCAGGGGTCGGAGATGAAGTCGATGCCCGACACCCCGACCACGCGGTCGGTCTCGCCTATGGCCGAGAGCATGGCCACGTAGCTCGACGACATGCAGACGATACGCCGCGCATCGCCCTTTATACATTGCAGCTCGGGGGTGGCGGCGACCTCTACATCGCCATCGCGGTCGATCAGCAGATTGCGGCCCACACCCTCGGCGCCCTGCCACGGATCGGTGATGCGTATGAGGGTCGACTTGCCGTCGGGGCGTCCGAGAATCTCGAATCCCGAGGCGTATGCGGGGCGGTAGAGCGTTTCGGTGAAGTCGTCGAGTGATATCTCGACCGTCGGGCGGCAGCCTGGCAGAAGCGCCGCGAGCGACAGCAGAATAAGCGATAGGGTGAACGTCCTTTTCATGAGATTAGGGTTTTTATCGTCGTCGGATATCGTCGTGGATGGTCTGCACGATGGCCTTTCCCCGTTCGGTGAGCCGCTCCACCGTCTGCGCGTCGCCTGCGGAGTCGGTCACGGCGTCGGCGGTGCAGTTGTAGACGACATGACCGTCGCCGTCTATCACTCCGAACGCGTTGTTGAATGTCCAGAACCCGAAGTGAGGTTCCGAGGGGTCGAATATGTTGCGGCCGTAGACGAACTCGCGCGCATCGATGCCCATCTGCGCAAGGAGCGTGGGGGCCAGATCGGTCTGCGAGGCGTAGGTGTCGACCGTCGCGGGGCCGCTCACGGCACCTCCCGTCCAGATCATGGGGATGCGCTGGCGGGCGAGGTCGCCTATCTGCAAATCGTCGGGATAGGCTATGCCGTGGTCGGCGACGAGGATCACCAGCAGATCGTCCCATGCGGGCGAACGGCGCCAGAGGTCGAGCATGCGCCCGACGCATTCGTCGGTGAAGGCCGCAGCGTTGAGTATGCGGTTCTCGAATCGGTCGTAGGGCACGTCGAACGGCTCGTGCGAGCTGAGCGTCAGCAGGGTGGCGAAGAACGGACAGCCGGCGTCGGCGAGTTCGAGCACCTCGCGGGCGAAGTAGTCGCACACCACGTCGTCGGCATAGCCCCACTTGGCGGTCGGGGCGTCGAAATGCAGGTCGCGGCGGTCGGTCACGCGCTCCACCTCGGTGCCGTAGAGGTACGACATGGTGTTGGTGAAATCGGCGTCGCCGCCATAGGTGAATGTCGTAGTGTAACCCTCGCGGCGCAGCGAGCGCGCTATGGCGGGCAGAGTATGCGCCTTGCTCGGATATTTCATTACCGACACCACGGGGTGCGCGGGAAATCCGCTCATGACGGCCACCTGGCCGCGGTCGGTACGGAACGAATTGGCTATCATGTTGTCGAACCGTATGCCCTCGCGGGCGGCACGGGCGAGATTGGGCGCCACGCTGTCGCCGCCGATCACCGCGTCGGTGACGGTGCGGCCGAAGCTCTCCAGCAGGACCAGTACCACGTTCGGCCTGCGGACGGACAGCACCTGCGTGGCGTCCGAACCGCGGGCATCGCCGCCGTGCAGCGACTCGAAGATGCGTTCGCGCTTGGCGTCGGAGAAATATCGGTAGTCGCCGCCGTCGAGCTCCGAACGCGACGCCGACGACAGGAACGAGAACACGGGGTTGGTGGCCGCCTGATTCAGAAACATGTTGTCGCTGAAGTAGACCTTGCTCACGTTGGCGGGTGCGGTGCCCGTGCCTCCGCGGATGGCAAGGAAAAGTCCTCCGCCCAGAAGCAGCAGCGCGAGCGACGCAATCGCGCGTCGGCCCGCGGGTTCCATCTCGGCGCGGTATATCCTGCCTATTTGCGCGTATGTCGCGATCATCGCCGCGCCGTAAGCGACGAAAAGCGCGAGCGCGGGCCACAGGTCGGACGGCGTGACGCTGGCGGCAGCCTCCTTCGGGGTTTTGAGGTAGGGCAGCACGGTGCTGTCAAGACGGAAATCCCAGTATCGGAACAGCCCCATATCGACGCTCACTATGAGTGCCACTACGACGGACACCGTGACGAAATATGCGTTCAGAGTGCGGCGCATGGCTCGCTCGGGAATGCGGATCCACACCGAGGCGAGCATCAGCAGCCAGGGTACGGCGGTTATGTAACCAGCCACGGTGGAGTCGAGCAGCAGGCCGTGCCACGACACGGCGGCCAGCTCCCCCGCCGCGGCATCGGCAGCCCGCTCGGCATACCACAGCAGAAACAGCGGTTTTTGCAGCGCCATAAGCACCACGGTGGCGATATATGCGGTCGCGACGAGCGATAGTTTACGAAACATGGTTGCGCGTGTGTTGACGAGTCGCAAAGTTAGTGAATAATTTACTCAATAGCGTAATTGTTTTCGGTTATATATTTATGTATGCGTGAAATGGCGACTATTACATTCATTTTGCCTTTCCTAATGTGAATAAAAGATGAGGAATACATTCGGGCGGGAGGCTGTGACCCACGCGACTTTGAAGAGTCATATTATTACGACGCTTTATGCTGTTCGCCGACGGCGGAGGGCATGTGTGGTATTTATCTTCGGCGGCTGCGGGGGTCGCGCTTTA
>CAUHCL010000116.1 GCA_959604655.1 uncultured Alistipes sp.
TCTTTTCGCTCCGTCGCCGCGGCCGCCCTTTGTCCGAAATCGCTTCTGCCGCGGGATAGGCTGACGCATGTGAATATTGCCCTCCGCAGCCCCTCCCCTCTTTCCCCGAAAATCGGCTGCGGGTGCGGCCATGTCGCAAAAACTGCGTACCTTTGCACGGAAACCGAATAAAAATTCAATACCGAACATGAAAGGAATATACATTCTGGCAGCCGTGACCCTCGCGCTCGCGACGGCAGGCTGCAACGGCCGCAATGCTGCGGAGAAGCAGCCCGCCGCCGAGGCGTCGCAGGCCGAGAAACCCACCGTCGTCGACGGCAAATACGTATGTCAGCGTCCCGCCGAGGGCGAGCGCCTCTTCACCTCGAAGAGCGTCGAGCGCAAGATCGCCGAGGTGCAGGCCATGCTCACCAACGAACGTCTGGCATGGATGTTCGCCAACTGCTTCCCCAACACTCTCGACACCACGGTCCACTACCGCAAGGATGCCGACGGCAAGGACGACACCTTCGTCTATACGGGCGACATCCACGCCATGTGGCTGCGCGACTCGGGCGCCCAGGTGTGGCCCTACGTGCAGCTGGCGGCCGACGACGCCGAGCTGAAAGCCATGCTCGCGGGCGTGATCAACCGTCAGATAAAGTGCATCAACATCGATCCCTACGCCAACGCGTTCAATGACGGTCCCACGGGATCGGACTGGGAGTCGGACTTCACCGACATGAAGCCCGAGCTGCATGAGCGCAAGTATGAGATCGACTCGCTCTGCTATCCCATCCGTCTGGCCTACTGGTACTGGCTGGTGACGGGCGACGCGTCGGTTTTCGGCGATGAGTGGATCGAGGCCGTGGGCAAGATCGTGAAGACCTTCCGCGAGCAGCAGCGCAAGGAGGGCAACGGTCCCTACAAGTTCCGCCGCAAGACCGACCGCCAGTTCGACACCCTGTCGAACGACGGCCTGGGCGCTCCCGTTAACCCCGTGGGCCTCATCGTGTCGAGCTTCCGTCCGTCGGACGACGCCACCGTGTTCCAGTTCCTCGTCCCGTCGAACTTCTTCGCCGTGTCGTCGCTGCGCAAGGCCGCCGAGATCCTCACCAAGGTGAACGGCAAGGCCGATCTGGCTGCCGAGTGCACCGCGCTGGCCGACGAGGTGGCCGCCGCGCTGGACAAATATGCCGTCTACAATCACCCTGAGTTCGGCCGCATGTATGCCTTCGAGGTCGACGGATTCGGCAACTACCATCTGATGGACGACGCCAACGTGCCGAGCCTGCTGGCCATGAAATACCTCAATCCCGAGGTGATCGACGACGACATCTACGCCGCCACGCGCCGCTTCGTGTGGAGCGAGAACAACCCCTACTTCTTCCGCGGCAAGGCGGGCGAGGGCATAGGCGGTCCGCACGTGGGCTACGACATGGCATGGCCCATGAGCATCATGATGAAGGCCTTCACCTCGGACGACGAGGCCGAGATAAAGGAGTGCATAGAGATGCTCATGCGCACCGACGCGGGCACGGGATTCATGCATGAGTCGTTCGACGTGAACGATCCCGAGCATTTCACCCGCGAGTGGTTCGCATGGCAGAACACGCTGTTCGGCGAGCTGATCCTCAAGCTCATCGCCGACGGACGCCTGGAGATGCTCAACTCGATAGAGATAAAATAGTCCCTCCCCTTCGGAGGCTCTGCTTCGATTGAAGCAGCAACGGCCCGCATTCCGAAATGCGGGCCGTTGTCGTATACGGGTCTTGCGGGGTCATCGTATGGGTATCACCCGCTCGCGGGGCAGTGTGCGGCCGCGGGGCAGGGTGATCCTCAGCACGTGGTCGGTCGCCACGCCACGGTCGCCCTTCATTGCGGGCGTCCACTTCGGCGCTTCCTCCAAAGCCTTCGCGATGCGGCGCAGCAGACGTCGGTCGGTGGCTTCGAGTATGTCCTTCACCTCGACCGAGCCGTCGGCCGCGACGGTGAACGATATTATGACGCGCGCCACGGGATCGGTGTCGTCCCATTTGACCCGATCGGCTATGTAGCGGCTGAACCCCGCGTTTTCGCCGCCCGCCTCGAACCGCGCGGGCGTGTCGTAGCGCAGCGTTAGGAGTATGACCCCGTTGGCCGCCTGCTCGCCGTATTTGTCTACCGTGGCTTCGTCGGCGGGCAGCAGCTCGTTCGACACGATGTCGGAGGGGTCGATCTCGCGAACCTCCTCCTCGCTCATGCGCACGCCGTTCACTATGTATATGGGCGCTCGGTCGGTGCGCAGGCTCTGCGCCGCGGTCCTGTGCGGCACGGCTGCCGACAACGCCGCCAGCAGAAGCGCCGCGGCCGACACGCGAAAGTTCCTCATGGCGTTACAGTTTGAAATTATAATCTATGCCGAACACATGGCTGCACTGTCTGACGAGCGACCACTCCTTCATCTCTCCGCTGCCCGCCTTGTAACGTGCGCGGAACTCGCGGTTGAAATGCACCATGTAGTAGAAATCGAGTCTGTTGCGTCTGTCGATCTTGTACTCCGTGCCCACGGCCAGCCTCACGCGGTTGATGTAGTTGTCGCGCGACAGGGGCGCGGTCTTGAAGTTGTCCACGGGGGCGGGGGCGTTCAGCGTGACATACAGCTCGGCGTAGGCGTAAGGCTCCCAGCGCGAGTGACGTATGTCGTACGCGGCCTTCAGGCGCGTGCGCAGCGTGACAAGCGGGTCGGGCTTCTCGTATCTGTTGACCGAATCGCTGCGGAAGCGCAGGCGCACCCTCTCGCGCAGCGACAGCTTCACGCGGCCCGCGCGGTACGATCCCGTGACGTCGAAGTTGAGGCGGTGGCGTATCTCCCATCCCTCGGCCGCGTCGTGCTCGTTCACGAAGCAGTATTCAGCCCCCAGTTTCAGAAACGTAAGGGGCTTGTAGCCTACGCTCAGGCTCGAAACCACCTTGTCTACCGAGCCGAAATTGTCGTCGAGGCGCAGCTGTTCACTCCACCCGATGTTCACTTTGCTTCCTATCGGGATCGTCAGACCCGCGCGGAAACGGCCCTGCACGTCGCTCTCCGAGCTCTTCGCGAGGGGCATGGTCTGGGCCGCGGCGGTCGCGGTCATCGCGGCGGCGGCCAGCAGGATAAGGATCTTCTTCATGTCAGTCTCTGTTTTTATTCATTCATTTCTTTCGGTCGCGGCTTGCTGTTCGCTCTCGGGCCTCCGCGGGGCAGAGGCTGCGGCCCGCGCAGTCCTGCGGACTGCAATATTTGTTTTTTTGGCGTGCTGTTCGCCGACTACTCCACGAACCGATTGGCCTTGGTGAGCATGTCGATGCTGTCGCCCTCGCCCTCGCGCAGCTCGTAGTAGACCTTCACGAAGGCCACGTCGCGCAGGAAATCGACGTGTCCCACCTCCACCTTGTCGATCTTCAGGCCCAGGCGCTGCTCCAGATCGGCGATCAGCTCGCCGCGCCGCTCGGGCACGATCAGCTCTATGCGTTCGTAGAGCACCAGCTTGGCCGAGGTGTGACGCAGCAGCAGGCGGCTCTCCATGCCCCACAGCAGTCCGAGCACCAGCGCGTCGGCCGCCACCAGTTCGGCATAGGAGATGTTGAGCGCCAGACCGTTTATCACCGCCGTGGCGATGATGACGAACAGATAGGTCATTTCGCGTACGGGCACCGTCTCGGTGCGGTAGCGTATCACGCCGAATATGGCGAAGAGCCCCAGCGTGAGGCCTATCTGCAACTTCACGTTCTCCATGAGGAATATGAGCAAAAACATCGCCGAACTGAACAGCATGAACGTCAGCACGTAGTCGCGGCGGCCGCTCTTGCGGTAGTAGCAGAAGCGCACTATGAGCCACGACACCAGCAGGTTGAACGCGAAGCGCATCAGCAGGTGTATGAGATTCTGCGTGTCGCACAGAGGCACCCCGAGAAAACTTATCTGCGAGGTGATGTCGTAGCCGAACTCTTCGGCTATCGAGGGGTCGAAATCCTGGAAATCCTGAATCATGCGTTGTCAGTTTTACCGTTTATTGCTTTTATTATACGTCTTATCTTGGCCTTGAAGCGGTTGCTTTTCGCCTGCGGGACCGACAGCGCCGTGCCGATGCAGTATTTGCTCACCTTCAGCGGGCGTATGCGCAGCTGCCCGAGGATGCGTTTCATGGGCGACGGCGCCAGACCGTCCTGCTTCAGCTCGACTATGACCATGCCGTCCACGCGTGCCGTCACCCCGTCGCCGTCGGCGGCGAGCGACAGCGCTCCGTCCCGCACTCCCGCGGCGCAGAGGTGCGGATCGGCCACCGTGCCGCCTCGGGCGCGCACGTCGGTGAACCGCAGGTTCCAGTCGATGGTGAGCCGCTCGGTGCGGGCATGGTTCACCAGCGTTATCCGCTCGAACGTGGTGGCCAGCGCGGGCGTTATGGTCTCGGGCGCGTAGTGCGCCGCCTCGCGCAGGAACCCGACCGCCCCCTCGTCGCGCGTCACGGCGGCGAAAGCGTCGTCGGCGATGCGCATGCGGCGCTTCTTGGTCCGTCCCTTGTTGGTCTTGTCCTTCACCTCCACGAAACTCACGCCCGACTCGACGTAGGTGCGCGTGCGGATCTTCTGCCGCGCGAGGTGCCGATCGTGGTGCAACGTGTACATCCGCCGATCGTCGGTGTCGTAGTAGAGCGTCGCGTAACGGCATGCGCGGCACTCGCCGATGGTCTGCACCGAGTAGTCGGCGGCGGCCATACGCAGCATTTCGAGGCACTGCTTCTCGCCGAGCACGTACTTGGTGTCGACGCGGTTCATCAGCTTCACGGCCGACATCTCGTCGAGACTCAGGGTCGGCATGCGCCGCCACAGCGGAAGGGAGTTCAGTTGCTCGAAAGTCATGCGGAGGGGGTTCTTGACGGGGACGCCGCCGTTGCCGATTGCGGGCGGATCACTCATCGAACGCGTATTCGAAGATCTTCACCGTGTAGAGCTTGCCGTTGGGCAGGTAGTTGTACTGCTTGCGTTTGGTGCCGTCGTCGTTGTATTCGTACTTGCGTATGCGCACGGGCTTGTTGCGCTCGTCGTACACCACCTCGCGCACGATCATGTCCGTCTCGGGGTCGTATTCGCACATCACCCGCTCCACCTGGCCGAACTGGTTGTACTCGGCTTCCTCGATCTTGCGCCCCTTCTCGTCGTAGACGGTGAGGTGGTCGAGCCAGCGGCTCTTCTTCGCGGAGTCGGTGTTCCACTCCTTGACGGTGAGATTCTTGCGCTTGGCGCGTTTGGCCAGCGTCTCGGGGCTCAACGCCTGCGCGGCGAGTCCCCGGGCGAAGAGAATCGCCGCGGCGATCAAAAGGAATCGTTTCATGGCTGTTCGGGTTATTCCGTTTGCTGCTTTTTCTGCTTTTTGCGCCTGCCGCGGGCGGCAGACGATAAATCCTTACAAATTTAACATTAATTTCACGAAAAACAACTTCGGGACCGCATTATTCGGGCGTGCGGCCGTATTCCTCGGCGTGCCATGCTTGGCGGGCGGTGCGGTTGTTCGGGGCGCAGGCGTAATGATTGGAATGCTCTTGGGGTGTCGGCTTGATGTTTGACGACGGGTGTGTGGCATTTATCTTCGGCGGCTGCGGGGGTCGCACCAAAAGTGCGTGCCGCCGAAGATAACGCCGCTTTGCGGCGCAGTTGTTCGGGAGCCTGCGGCCCGCGCAGTCCTGCGGACTGCATTTAGGTTTTTGGCGTGCTGTTCGCCGACGGCGGCGTGAATGCTTTAGCAGTCCGCCGCAGTGGGGCGGCGGCGAACTGCGCGACTCTAAAGAGCCGCATCCTCTAAATTATTTTTCATACGTTACCTTTTGTCCGCACAAAAGGTAACATATAAAACAATCAAGGAAGCCTGCGACTCGCAGAGTCGCGCGGGCCGCAGCCTCTGCCCCGCGGAGGCCCGCAACTCACTCGCGTTCGAAAGCGGTCTCCGCAGGCTGCGGCCCGAGCGGCAGCCTGCCGAAAATATCCGCAAAACGCAGAAAAACACGCGCTTGTCGGCGAGGATATAAATAAAACATTATCGTTTTGAAAAATCCATAAGCAAAAAGAATCGCAAAAGGGCCGAAATGCCCGAAAAAGCCGAAAAAAGAGTCTGATATATAGTGCGGTTAAAAAAAAATGATTACCTTTGCAACCCGATTGTGTGTGTTTGTGCGCAATCGATTAGTTAACAAATTAAAGGACAAAAGTTTTTACAATGCCAACTATTCAACAGTTAGTAAGAAACGGGCGAGTAAACTTGGAGGACAAGAGTAAGTCTCCGGCACTCGCGGCGTGTCCCCAGCGCCGAGGCGTATGTACCCGTGTGTACACCACGACCCCGAAGAAGCCGAACTCGGCAATGCGTAAGGTAGCGCGTGTAAGATTGA
>CAUHCL010000117.1 GCA_959604655.1 uncultured Alistipes sp.
CTTGCCGAAACGGGGCGCAGCCCAGCCCAGCAGCTCGTATTTGTCGCCCTCGGGGATGAGGGTTATCTGATTGGCGTCGGCGGTAATGAAGTCCGACTCGCCGACTTTCTTGCCCGTAAGCACGTTGCCCGAGATTATGCGCACCTTGTCGCCCTCGGCCTGCGGCTTGATGTTGCCGCTCACGACAGACGCCACGGGTGCGCCGCTCACGATGCGGTAGTACTTGGGCTCGGCTGCCTCGCTGCCCGTCAGGGCCACGGTCTTGTGAAGGTCGACCTTGCCGCCGAGGAACAGGCGGCCGATGGCTGCCACGTCCTGGATGCCTGCCGTCCACACGATGTCGCCCTTGGCGATGGGATCGATGTGGTGAATCTGCACGCCCACGTTGCCCACGGGGTGCTTGCCCTCGAACGAATGAAGCTCGACGCCCTTCATCGAGGCCATATCGCCCTCGGCCTTGGCGCGCATCGAAAGATGCACCTTGCCGTCGGTGAGTTTGCCCAGCACCTCAAGGCCCTTCTGCACGGCATCCTTCTCGCCCCGCAGCACGAAATTCATGTCGGGGGCCAGAGGGGCCGAATCGAACGCCGACACGAAAATCGACTTGGGAGCATCGTCGGGGTTGGCGATGATGCCGTAGGGACGCTGACGGATCATGGTCCACAAACCCGATTTGAGCAACACCTCGATCACTTCCGAACGATTCGCCTTGCGCAAATCGAGCGTCGGGAACGTCTCGTACTCCTGCGTGGCGTCGGCAGCCACCGTAACGTTGAGAACCTTACGCTTCTCACCGCGATTCACGGCCGACACGGTACCGCTGACCGGTGAAGTGAAGAGAACGCGGCTGTCCTTCTTGTCGAAGAACAACGGCGTACCCGCCTTGACCTTGTCGCCCGCCTTCACCAACAACTTGGGAATCACGCCCTCGAAATCCAAAGGAGAAACGGCATACTCGCCCGCCATCGGCACTTCGACCAACGACTCGGCAGCCTTTCCCTGAAGATTGATGTCGAGACCTTTCCGTAGTTTAATGATTTTCGACATAGATTTGTAATTAAATGAATAATATTTTTATGTGTAATTATGTTTTATAATTTACGCACACTCGCAAGGGGCGCAATACCCCGTTAAAAACGCGCACGAAGGTACGATTTTTTTTGCACTTATCGGCACCGAATGAGGTATTTTTTCATTTGCCCCCGATTTTTATTATTTTTCCCTATTTTTGCATTACGACACGACATGACCGACAACTTCACAGATATCCACACCCACCGTTTCACGGGCCGCCTCACGGAGCTGCGCGCGGCGGGAATACACCCTTGGCGGGCCGCCGAACCCGACGTCGAATCGCTATTGGTTCCCGAGCTGTTCGAAGGGGCGCAGGCCGTGGGCGAAACGGGGCTCGATTTCGCGTGCGGCGTCGACCGCGAGGCGCAGGAGAGGCTGTTCCGCCGCCAGTTGGAGATCGCCGAGCAGCGCCGCATGCCAGTGGTGATACACTGCGTCAGGTCATTCGAGCCCACGATGAAGATCCTCGCCGAATACTCGCCCGCGGCGGTGATATTCCACGGATTCATCGGGTCGCCGCAGATGGCCCGCCGCGCCGTCGACAAGGGATATTACCTCTCGTTCGGCATCATGACGCCCCGATCGCCCAAGACCGTCGCCGCGCTGCGTTCGACACCCGCAGAGCGCCTGTTCGCCGAGACCGACGACAGCGGCGCCGACATCGGACGGGTATACGGCATGATAGCCGAAATAAGGGGCATGGAGATCGGGGACCTGAAAAGAGCGATAAACGAGAACTACGAAAGAATTTTTCGACGATGATTAACGACAACTGGACGGAACGTACCGCCCTGCTTTTCGGCGATGAGAAATTGCAGATGCTGCGCGACGCCCGAGTACTCGTGGTGGGACTCGGCGGCGTGGGAGCCTATGCCGCCGAGATGATAGCCCGCGCGGGCGTGGGCAGCATGACCATAGCCGATGCCGACACGGTGTCGGCATCGAATATAAACCGCCAGCTCATAGCGCTGCACTCCACTGTCGGACGGTCGAAAGCCGAGCTTATGGCCGAGCGCCTGCTCGACATCAATCCCGACATGGAACTGCGGGCCGTCGACCGCTTCATCAAGGACGACGAGACCTACGCGCTGCTCGACTCGGCGCGGTTCGACTACGTGGTGGACGCCATCGACACGCTGTCGCCCAAGCTGGCCCTGATAAAGGGAGCGCTCGACCGCAACATCCCGCTGGTCAGCTCGATGGGTGCGGGAGCCAAGACCGATCCCACACGGATGGAGATAGCCGACATATCGAAAACGCACCACTGCCCGCTGGCCCACATGCTGCGCAAGCGGCTACACAAGCTGGGCATACGCTCGGGATTCCGCGCCGTGTTCTCGCCCGAGCCCGTGCGCGAAGGTGCCGTGGTGCTGTGCGATGAGCAGAACAAGAAATCGAACATGGGCACCGTATCCTACATTCCCGCCCTGTTCGGCATAGGTTGCGCATCGGTGGTGATACGCGATTTGGTGAAGGAGTTGTAACCCGCGGATAGCCGCTGTCCGCCGCCACTCCGCGCAGCGACGGCAAAAATATATTTGAAATTATGAAAAAAATAGTTTTTCTCGACGAATATTCGATATGCGGCCGCGACATGTCGGCCGTAAAGGCTCTGGGCGACTACACGGGTTACGACACCACCGCCCCCGAGCAGATCGCGGAGCGCTGTCGGGGCGCGGAGATAGTAATCGCCAACAAAACCGTCCTCGACGCCGCGACCATCGACCGACTGCCCGACCTGCGCCTGATATGCGTGGCCGCCACGGGAATGAACAACGTCGATCTCGCAGCCGCGGCCGAACGCGGCATATCGGTACGCAACGCCGTGGGCTACTCCACCGACTCCGTGGCCGAGGCGACTATGGGTGCCGCGCTGGCACTGCTGCGCGAAACGGCATATTACGACGAATACTTCAAGTCGGGACGCTACGCCACAGCCGACCGCATATTCTGCTTCGACCGCCCCACGGCGCAGCTGTGCGGCAAACGCTGGGGTGTGATCGGCATGGGCAACATAGGCCGCCGAGTGGCCGATCTGGCGTCGGCATTCGGGTGCAGGGTCGCATACGCCTCCACATCGGGCGTGGAGCGCAAGGAGAACTACCCCGCCCTGCCGATAGCCGAACTGTTGGCCGAATCGGACGTGGTGTCGGTGCACTGCCCGCTGAACGACCGCACGCGGGGGTTGATCGGCGCGGCCGAACTCGCCTCGATGAAGCCCTCGGCCATCATAATCAACGTGGCGCGCGGAGGTATCATAGACGAAGCGGCGCTGGCGGCGGCGCTCGACGACGGTGTAATCCGCGGCGCGGCGCTCGACGTATTCACCTCGGAGCCGCTGCGCACGTCGCCGCTCTACTCGCTGAAAGATCCCTACAAGCTGCTCGCCTCGCCCCACAACGCATGGTCGTCGGTGGAGGCCATCGACCGACTTATAGAGTGCGTGGCACAAAATATAGCGGATTTCATGGGCGGAGAGCACGAACTACTAAAAAAATAGATTTTTTTTACTCCGAAAATTTGCGGGGGGGGGTAATTTCGTATATTTGCAGAGTGAACGATAGTTTAACGCTGTAAATCAAAAAGAAATGAAACCCAAAATCATCCTCGCGACACTGCTCGCATCGGTATCGATCCTCGCGGCCCGCGCCGACGGAGGCATATGGCTGTGGCCCGTAGCAGGCGCAGAAGCGGGCGACGGCATCCTTTACAAGCCGCAGACCTACATCGGGCAGCAACTCAACTTCTCCGATCTGTTCATTACGGCCCCGCTCGACGCCGAGGTGGTGGCACCCGTCGACGGCAGGGTGACATGGATAGGTCTGGGATACCAGGAATCGCTTACAAGCAGCCGCAGCGGATCGGCCGATTTCGACAAGGATTTCGACAAAGCGGCAAAAGAGTTCGCCGAAGGCGGAGGCCCGCGATATAAATCGAAATACGTATCCCACTTCATAAGCCTGCGCACCGACGACGGACGGACCCTGCACATCGGGGGCATAAAGCTCGCGCGGCCGTTCAAGACGGGCGAAACCGTAAGTCGAGGCGAGAAACTGGGAACCGTCCGTTACTCCTACCATGCCATCGATGAGCCGTCGATAAAGATATCGGTAGCGACGCCGCGCGGAACCGTCGCGGACCCCATGTCGCCTTTCGGCATCGAGAGTTCGTTCATTCCGCCCGAAGAGCTGAAACCCGTGACGGAGCTTACGCCGCAGCAGGCGCGCGACGACATAAACGTTCTGGTCGACGCGTTCATCGAATGCTATCCCTCGCTCGACGACCTCATCCCGCGCGAGGAACTGGAGGCGTGGCGCCGCAAGGAGACGGAGGCGATAACCGAGGCCATACCTATCGGCAATTTCATGATGACGATGTCGCGCGCATGCGCCCTGCTGCACGACTCGCACGTGGCGTATTGGGCGGAAACGAGCATCGCGACGGCACCCGAATACTGGGACATAGAGATGGGCCGCTTCGGCGACGAGATAAGGATCTGGCGTGCGACCGCGGGATTCGAAGAGTATCTGAACCGCAGGGTGACCGCCGTGGACGGCATACCCGCCGATTCGGTGCTGAGGCGCACGGCGCGGCGCGTATCGGGTTACGACGCGCGGGTCGAGGATTATGTGAAATTCGTACAGTTCGCCCGCCTGAACACGATGTATCTCGACGACTTCCGCAGCGCGGACGCCGACCGCGACTGCACGGTGACATTCGATGACGGCAGTACGCTGAAAGCGGCACGCCACGTGTGGAAAGGCGAGAAGCTGACATTCAAGCCGTCGGTCGCCGACTTCAACTACATCAACCGCCACGAGGGCCGCAACTTCGACCTCAGGATGCTCGACGACTCGACGGCCTACATAGGTCTCTCCACATTCCAGCTCGACGAGGTGGAGACTGAACAGATAAGGGATTTCATAGCCGAACATCACGACGTACCCCACCTCATATTCGACGTTCGCAACAACGGCGGCGGACACGACGACGTTACCAAAAAGCTGCTGTCGTACTGCACCGACAAGCCCTACGCGGCGATAAAAGGATACAGCAAGGTGTGCCGTCACGGAGATTTCAAGTCGTTCGGGCACAGCCGCAATTACAGCGCCGACATGGACGATATTTTCGGCGAGGAATACAAGGCCGAGGATGGACGCGACGGATTGTACGCCCGCGGCGAGGCGCTGTGCATACAGCCCGACTCGACGGCGCATTACGGCGGCAGGCTCTATGTGCTGACCAACGAGCTGTCGAGCTCGGCCGCGACACTCTTCCCCGCCGTGGTGATGCGCTCGCACCGCGGACTGATAATCGGGCGCGAGACCCGCACGGCCTATCACTACATGACCGCTCTGAAATTCGCGGACATATGCCTGCCCAATTCGCGCGTGACGTGGCGCATACCGCTGGTAAAGTGCGTTTTCGACGACACCAAATCGCCCCGCATACCCTACGGCCGCGGAGTGGTACCCGACATTCACGTGCCTCTCACCTGCGACGAGGTGGCATTCACCGACGGTGACGCCATACTCAACCGCGCTCTGAAAGCCATAGCCGACGGAGAGTATTTGGGCGAGAATCCGTTTGCCGAGGCTGACGCCGCACCGACGAAAGGCGTGCCCGCATGGATTTGGTGGGCAGCGGCGGCCGTCGCCGTGACGGCAGCGGTTACGGCGGGGATAAAAAGGAGGAAGAAATAGCTGTCGGGCCGCAGCCTGCGAAGACCGCAAACGAGCATAAGCGAAATTTGCGGGCCTTCGCGGGGCGAGGCTGCGGCCCGCACGGCTCTACGAGCCGAACTTTACTTGCACGCCTTCAACCCTCTTATAACTGCCGAGGTGAATCCCGCATGCTCCATTTCGTTCAGGCCGCGGATGGTGATGCCGCCCGCAGTGGTCACACGATCAATCTCCTGCTCGGGATGCGTCCCGCCATGCAACAGCAGCTCCCCCGCGCCGATCA
The DNA here is from genome assembly GCA_959604655.1 of uncultured Alistipes sp. GTDB lineage: Bacteria > Bacteroidota > Bacteroidia > Bacteroidales > Rikenellaceae > Alistipes. The sequence goes on from CAUHCL010000117.1 coordinate 6,040, forward strand.
TGGTGCGGGCCACGATCTCGGTCGCCTGCGACGCCGTGCAGCCCAGCTCCACACCGCCCTCGGCCGCGGCACGCACGTAACGCAAGGCGAACGCTATGCCGCACGAGGCGAGTATCATCCCCGTTTCGAGCATCTTCTCGTCGACCACCATCGTGGCCCCTATCGTATCGAACAGCGATTTCACCGTCGCCACCTGCCCCTCGTCGGCATTCGCCGACGATATGAAGGTCATGCTCTTGCCGATGCTCGCCGCGGTATTGGGTATGAACTGAAACACGGCAGGCGATTACGCCACGTGCCCCGTCCATTCGGCCAACAGCGCGGCAGACACACCT
>CAUHCL010000118.1 GCA_959604655.1 uncultured Alistipes sp.
GAGAATATCATGCTGTAAGGCACCAGCTGCTCGAATCCGTATATCGACAGATACTCGTTCACCTTGAGCGCGGTGCCCCACGGATCGACCGCCTTCACGAATCCCGAAAAGACGAATATGGCACCCGCCACTATGCGGCACACATGCGATATGTTTTTCAATCTGCGCGACGCCATGCCTAACCTATCATATATCGTTTCACGATGCTCTCTATACGGCCGAAGATCTCATCGGGCGAAGCCATGCTCTCGCCCGCGACGCTGCAATCGACCACGTGCATGTCGTCATCGTGCTCGGCCGCGGCGACATACACGTCGCGCACGGCACGCTGCAATTCGAGCGACGATTCGTGAATGTCGCTGCATCCGTGCAGATACTCGCGGTCGTCGCCCGTACGCGTCTCGCTGAGCTTGCGGCGGGTGAATGCGAACGGCACATCGAGAAAGATGGAGACGTCGGGGCGCGGAATCGCGAAATAGTCGTATTCGAGCGCCGTGATCCAGTCACGCAGCCGCGCGCGCTCCCCCGCATCGGCGATCTTGGCGCACTGGTAGCCTATATTGGAATATACGTATCTGTCGACTATCACCACCCGCCCCGTGTCGAGCCAGCGCCGTATCATCGGGGCGGCATCGCGGCGGTCGCCCGCATAGAGCATGGCCACCAGATAGGGGTCCACCGCATCGACCCCGCCCAGCTCGCCGCGCAGGAAGCGCGCTATGAGCTCGCCGAAAAACGGAGCGTCGAAACGCGGGAAATGGAGATATTCCGTGGGGATGTTACGCTCGGCGAACATGCGGCGCAAGTTGGCTATCTGCGTCGACTTGCCCGAGCCGTCGACTCCCTCGAGTACTATGAACATAACTTAACTTTTTCCTTATGTTTTTTATAATTGCGGCTCTTCAGAGCCGCGCGAGCCGTAGCCTCGCCCCGCGGAGGCTCGCTGTTCGCTCGCTCCGCAGGCTACGACTCACGACAACAAGCCTAAAACATAGATATCCTTACATTTTTCGGTCGTCGAGGCCACGTCTCCGCAGCATTATCAGCGCAGCATCCTCGCCGCACGCTCCACACCGTCGCACAGACGGTCGATTTCCTCGCGGGTGTTGTACATCGCAAGCGACGCGCGGCACATGCCCGTCACGCCGAAATGCGTCATAACGGGTTCGGCGCAATGCTGTCCCGTGCGGATGGCCACACCCAACTTGTCGAGGATCATGCCCACGTCGTAGTGGTGCGCCCCCTCAACGTTGAACGACACGATGGAGCACTTGTCGGCCGTACGGCCGTATATCCTGAGTCCGTCGATGCGGCTCAGCCGCTCTTCGGCATACGAGGTCAGTTCGCGCTCGTAAGCTCCGACGGCCTCGCGGTCCAGACTCTCCACATACCGCACGGCCTCGCCCAGCCCCACGGCTCCTATGAAATTGGCCGTTCCCGCCTCGAACTTCAGAGGCAGAGGCGCATAGGTGGTCTTCTCGAACGACACCCGATCGACCATATCGCCGCCGCACAGGAAAGGCGGCATGGAATCCAGCAGTTCGCGTCGGCCGTAAAGCACGCCTATGCCCGTGGGGCCGTAGAGCTTATGGCCCGAGAAAGCGTAGAAATCGCAGCCGATCGCCCTCACGTCCGCCCCGCCGTGCACCGCGCCCTGACATCCGTCGACCGTAACCGCCGCACCCGCGGCGTGGGCCTTGCGGACTATCTCTTGCAGGTCGGGCCGCGTGCCCAGAGTATTCGACGCCTGCGTGACGGCGACCATACGGGTACGGTCGTCCAGCAGATCATCCAGCTTCTCGGTCATCAGGCGGCCGTCGTCGTCGAACGGCAGAACCCTTATCTCGGCGCCCTTGCGTTCGGCCGCGAGCTGCCACGGGACGATGTTCGAATGGTGCTCCATCTCGCTGACCACGATATTGTCGCCCGCATGCAGGAACCGTTCGCCCCAGGCGTAGGCCACCGTATTGAGCGACGCCGTGGCGCCCGCCGTGAACACTATCTCCTCGCGGTGTTCGGCACCTATGAAACGGCGGATATCCTCGCGCGCCTGCTCGTACAGCTCGGTCATCTCCTCCGAAAGGCAATGCACCCCGCGATGGATATTGGCATTGAGCTCGCGATGGAGCCTGTCGACCGCCCCGATCACGCACTCGGGCTTCTGAGCCGTCGCGCCGCTGTCGAGATATGCCAGCGGCTTGCCGTTGACTTCGCGGTCGAGAATGGGAAAATCCCTGCGTATGCGGTTTACGTCGAACATATCCTTTAGATTATAATGTCTCCAGTTTATCGGTCAACACTTCGGCCAACGCGCCGCCGAGCCCCTCTTCGGCCGACACTATGTCGCGGACGAAGCCTTCGATCTGCAACCGTCGGGCCTGCGCCTCCGACAGGCCGCGCTGACGCATGTACATCACGGCGTCGGAATCGAGTTGCCCCACCGTCGCGCCGTGCGAACACTTCACGTCGTCGGCATATATCTCCAGCTGCGGTTTGGTGACGATCCGCGCCTCGCCGCCCAGCTCGATGTTGCGGCTGGTCTGGCGCGCATCGGTGCGCTGCGCGTCGGGAGCCACATACACCAGCCCCTCGAACTCGCCCGTCGCACGGCCGCCCGCGACACCCTTTATCAACGAGTCGCTGCGGCAATCCGAACTGTTGTGGTTAACGCGCACCTCCACCTTGGCATGCTCGTCGCCGCCGACGATGAACGCGCCGCGAAGAGTGTTCTCGGCATCGCGGCCGTCGAGACCTATATCATAAGCCGCCGAAGCCGAAGCGACCACTATGCACGTCGCATCGCAACGGCTGCCCTCGCGCTGGCGTATCGTGCATTTCGCGGAACTCTCGCCGAGAAACACCTCGATCAATCGCAACCGTCCGCCCGACGCCACGTCGAAAACCTCCAACGCGGCATCCGAACGCGTGCGGACAATCATCAACGACTCGTCGCCCGTAACGTCGCGGCGCAACTCCGACGGATCGACCAGCACTTCGATGCAACGGCCGTCGGCATCGACAGGCCGCCCGCCCGACGCATTGCCTTCAATATATTCGAGCAGTCCCATGCCGTCTAATCCTTATAATCGTTAATGAGCCAGTCGTAGCCCTCCTTTTCGAGCTTGAGCGCCAGACTCTTGTCGCCCGAGTGTATTATGCGGCCGCGATAGAGCACATGCACGTAGTCGGGCACTATGTAGTCGAGCAGACGCTGGTAATGGGTGATAACCACCGTAGCGTTCTCGGCCGTATGGAGTTTCGTTACGCCCGTGGCCACTATGCGCAGGGCGTCGATATCGAGTCCCGAATCGGTCTCGTCCAGAACGGCCAGCTTAGGATCGAGCATGGCCATCTGGAATATCTCGTTCTTCTTCTTCTCGCCGCCCGAGAAACCCTCGTTCACGGCGCGGCCCGTCAGCTTGGAATCCAATTCCACCACAGCGCTCTTCTCGCGCATCAGGCGCAGAAACTCGCCCGCCGACAAAGGTTCCTCGCCACGGAACTTGCGCTGCTCGTTGACGGCCATCTTCATGAAGTTGGCCATCGTCACCCCGGGGATCTCCACGGGGTACTGGAATCCGAGGAACAGGCCCATGCGCGCACGGTCCTCGATGGGCATGGCGAGCAGGTCGCGCCCCATGAACTCGACCGAACCTTCGGTCACCGTATACTTCTCGTTACCCGCCAGCACCGAAGCGAAAGTGCTCTTGCCCGAGCCGTTGGGTCCCATAATGGCATGCACCTCGCCCGCGCGCACCTCGAAATCGATCCCCCGAAGGATCTCCCTGCCCGCTACCGACGCATGCAAATTCTTTACTTTAAGCATATTTCGTTACTTTTTCGTTCCAAACAAACATTCGGCACTACCCTACCGAGCCCTCCAGACTGATCGACAGCAGTTTCTGCGCCTCGACGGCAAACTCCATCGGCAGCTTGGCCAGCACCTCGCGCGCATAGCCGTTGACGATGAGCCCCACGGCATCCTCGGTCGAGAGGCCGCGCTGGTTGCAGTAGAACAGCTGTTCCTCCGAGATCTTCGAAGTGGTGGCCTCGTGCTCCACCACGGCCGACGGATTGCGCGAGTCTATCACGGGGAAGGTATGCGCCCCGCACTTGTCGCCGATAAGCAGCGAATCGCACTGCGAATAGTTGCGCGCATTCTCCGCCCCTTTGGCCACGCGCACCAGACCGCGGTAGGCGTTCTGGCTGCGGCCCGCCGAGATGCCTTTCGACACTATGCGGCTGCGGGTGTTGCGGCCTATGTGTATCATCTTGGTGCCCGTGTCGGCCTGCTGGAAATTGTTGGTCATGGCCACCGAATAGAACTCGCCCACGGAGTTGTCGCCCAGAAGCACACAGCTCGGGTATTTCCACGTGATGGCCGAACCCGTCTCCACCTGGGTCCACGACAGACGCGCGTTCTCGCGGCACAGGCCGCGCTTGGTGACGAAATTGTATATTCCGCCGCGCCCCTCCTTGTCGCCCGGGTACCAGTTCTGCACCGTGGAATATTTCACCTCGGCATCGCGCTCAACCACGATCTCCACCACCGCCGCGTGCAACTGGTTCTCGTCGCGTCGCGGCGCGGTGCACCCCTCCAGATAGCTGACGTAGGCACCCTCGTCGGCCACGAGCAGCGTGCGTTCGAACTGCCCCGTGCCCTCGGCGTTGATGCGGAAATAGGTCGAAAGCTCCATCGGGCAACGCACGCCCTTGGGGATGTAGCAGAACGACCCGTCGGAAAATACGGCCGCATTGAGCGCCGCATAGAAGTTGTCGGTGTAGGGCACCACCGAACCCAGATACTTTTGCACCAGTTCGGGGTACTCGCGCACCGCCTCGGCTATCGAACAGAATATTATCCCCTTCTCGGCCAGCGTCTCGCGGAAAGTGGTCTTCACCGACACCGAGTCCATTACGGCGTCGACCGCCACGCCCGCCAGCGCCATCTGTTCCTCCAGCGGAATGCCCAGACGGTCGAAGGTGCGTTTCAGTTCGGGATCCACCTCGTCCATCGAGCCCAACGCCTTGCGCGGCTTGGGGGCGGCGTAATAGATTATATCCTGAAAATCGATATCGGGAATGGTGAGATGCGCCCATTCGGGACGCTTCATCCCAAGCCAATGGCGATAGGCTTTCAAACGGCGTTCGAGCATCCACTCGGGCTCCCCCTTCTTGGCGGATATGGTACGTATGACTTCCTCGCTGAGACCCCGACCGATGGTTTCGGTCTCAATATCGGAGGTGAAGCCGTACTTGTATTCGCCCTGCTCGATGTTATCGATCAATTCTCTCTCCTTTTCTGCCATAACAAGCGGTAATAGTCCGCAAAAATACAAAAAAAATGCAAATAGCGGTCAACTCGGCCCGCCGACATCTTATATCTTCAGGAATGTCTGCTTGCGGTAGAGGAACCACAGGAACAGCCAGCACACGACCACATACCCCGTCGAAGTGATTACGGCCGCAATATTTTCGGGGCACAATCCCGCCAGGCCGCCGACGAAAAAGTTCGATATTCCGCCGAAATTGACGATACGCTGCGCCATATAGATCGTGATGGAATTCATGCCCACCACGCGGAACAGCAGCGTCCATCGGCCGTTCAGTCCGCGCACGTCGATCACATAGTAGAACAGCGCCATCATGGCCAGCGAGTAGGCGCCCACGGCACATACGAAGGTACTCGACCACAGCATCTTGTTGACGGGAACGAAACCGTTGCCCGCAATCGCCACGACAGCCAGCACCGCGGCCCCCGCCAGCATCCACAGCGTCTTGCGGCTGCCCGACATGCGGCCCTCGGGCAGGCGGATCAGTTCGCCCGTGAATATTCCCAGCATCGCCGTGACGACAGCGGGCAGGGCCGACAACAGTCCCTCGGGATCGAAACGTCCGTCGAAATAGAGGTGTCCGGGCAGGAAACAGCGGTCGAAGTAGCCGACGAAGCAACCCTCGCGGCTCAGCGGGTCGGCATCGGCCACATCGGGCGCGCCGACATATTTCGACAGCAGCGCATAGCCCACGAGGATGAAGAGCGACACGCCGATACGGGTACGCAACCCGCAATTGACGTAAAGCAGCGCCGCGATCATCCACGCAATACCTATACGCGCCAGCACGCTCGCGCAACGCAGATTCTCGAAATCGAGTCTGAACAAGCCGTTGTATATGAGTCCCAACAGTATGAGTATCGCGGCACGACGGATAATTTTAAGGTGTATCTCCATCGTCGAACGGCCGTTTTCGCGCTGCTTGGCATACGAGAAGGGGAACGAGACGCCCGCAAGGAAAAGGAACAGCGGGAATATGGTGTCGTGGTGGCGCAGTCCG
>CAUHCL010000119.1 GCA_959604655.1 uncultured Alistipes sp.
CTTCAGCAAGTCGATGATCGCCTGCGTGTGGTCGGCCTTGGGGGCGTAGTAGAGCATGGTGGCATTCTGCGCAACGTCGATCACCATGTCGTAGCCGTGAGCCTCGGCATACTCCTTGATGGTGTCGAACACGCTCTTCTGGATGGGCTGTATCAGCTCTATGCGCTTCTGCATCAAGGTGCCGTCGGTGCCGAAAATCGACTCCTGGAACTCGGCCGCCTCCTTCTCCTTCTTCAGGATATTTTCCTCGTTGGCCTGCTGCGAAGCCTGCGTGAGCGATGACTTGCGCTGCATGTAGGCGTTGTAGAGCGACTCCACAGCCTCGAACTTGGCGTCGACGTCCTTCTGGTATTGGTTGGCCATCTCGTCTAACTGAGTGATGGCCGCGTTGTATTTGTCTATGGACTTGAATACCTTTTCGCTGTTTACCACGATGTAATTCTGGGCCGCGGCGAATCCTGCCATACCCAATGCGAGAGCCAACGTTAAGATCAATCGTTTCATAATCTTGTTTCTTTAGGTTGCTACTAAATACAAATATAGCAATTTATTTTCAAATATGCTGCCAATCGCATCAGAATGTTTGACCCATGGTGAAGTGGAACTGGCTTCCGCTGCGTACGTTCGAGCCTGCGGGAGCGTCGAATCCCCAACCCCAGTCGAGTCCGAGAAGTCCCACGATGGGCAGGTAGAGCCTTACGCCCAGACCCGCCGAACGCTTGATCTTGAAGGGCGAGAACTCCTTCCACGAAGCGAATCCGTTACCTCCCTCGAGGAATCCCAGAACGTAGATCTGCGACGACTGCTTGAGTATAACGGGATAACGCAGCTCCATAGTATATTTGTTGTAAGCCAAAGAGTAGTTGCTGCCTATGGGGTCGAGCGCGCCGTCCTCGTAACCGCGCAGACCGATGATGTCCACACCGTAGATCGTGTAGCCGCTCATGCCGTCGCCGCCGACTTCGAATCGCTCGAACGGCGAGAGCTTGTTCTTGTTATAGTGGCCCAAAAAACCCATCTCGGCATGCGCCATCAGCACCAGATTCTCGTTGCGCGTGAGCGACTGGAACCAGCGGGCCTTCAACTGCCAGCGGTGGTACTCGATCCATTTGTAACGTATGCGGTCGGGCATGTCCTTGTCGCTGTAATCGCGGCCGTCCCACGCCGAGTAGGGCGGAGTGAAGGTCACCATGGCCGAGAACTCCGATCCGCGGCGCGGATAGATGGGCTGGTCGACGGTCGAACGCGCCAGAGCGATCTTGAACGCCAGCTCGTTGGCCACGCCGTCCTTCATGATGAAGTAGTTCCAGTTCTTGAGCGCGTAGCGCGTGTACTGGGCCTCCATGTAGAGGGTGAAGTTGGGATCGGGCCACTTGAGGCGCTTGCCCAGACCTGCGGCCAGACCCAGCGAGCGGAAGTACATCGTCGCCGACTGCCAGATGTAATAGGCATTGTTCTGCTCCGACCAGTGGGCCGACAGCGTGAGCGAATTGGGCTTGTGGCCGCCCACCCACGGGTCGGTGAAGCTGGCCGCGATGGCCTTGTAGTACGTACCGTTGGTCTGTCCCGATATCTGGAACTTCTGGTTCTGTCCCATCGGATAGGGGGTCCACTTGCCTTTCTTGAACAGGTTGCGCGTCGAGAGGTTGTTGAGCGTGATACCCACCGAACCCACGAACGAGCCCGAGCCCCAGCCGCCTGCGACGTTGAACTGGTCGCTGGCCTGCTCGACGAGCGGGAAGTTGATGTTAACCAGATCGTTCGACACGGGCTGTATGTCGGGTTGCAGCTGCTCGGCATCGAAGTGGCCCATGCTCATGAGTTGACGCAGGGTCTGCATGAGCAGCGAGCGGTCGTAGAGCATGCCAGGGTAGACGTAGAGCTCGCGGCGGATCACCTCGTCGTCGACGCGGGTGTTGCCCGAAATGCCCACCTCGTTCACGGTGAAGGGCTTGCCCTCGAACACTTTTATTTCGAGGTCGATAGAATCCTTGCCCACCACGATCTCCGAAGGCTCGATCTGCGACATCAGGTAGCCGTTGTTCTGGTAGAGGCTGGCCACCGACTGTTCCTCGGGGTTCATCTCGCGGCCCACGCCCAGACGCTTGTGCATCGATTTCTTGTCGTAGGTGTCGCCCGTCTTGACGCCGAACATGCGTTGCAGATCCTCAGTCTTGTAGACCGAGTTGCCGATCCACTTTATGTCGCGGATATAGAATTTCTCGCCCTCCGACAGGTCGATGTGTATTCCTATGCGGTCGGGGCCCATGTCGTATATCGAGTCCGAGAGGATGGTGGCGTTGCGGTAACCGCGCGAGTTGTAGAAATCCACCAGCAACTCCTTGTCCTCGTCGTAATCCTTTTCGTTGAGCTTGGCGCTTCGGAAGAAGTTTATCGATTTCTTGTGGGTCTTCTTGAATGTCTTGCGCAGACGCTTGGCCGAGAAACGGTCGTTGCCCGAGAAGGTTATGCTGCCGATCTTCACCTTGGGATTGCGGTCGACGCGGAAGGTGACGTTGGCCATGTTGTCGAACACCGAGTCGTTCTCGATGATGGTGGTGACCTGCACGTTGCGGAAACCCTTCTCGATGAAGTGCTTCTTGATGAGCTTCTCGTTCTTGTCGATCACGTAGTCCGAAAGCTCGGTGTTGCGCTTGAGCTTGAGCTGCTCGATCAGATCCTTCTGCTTGCTGCGGCCTATGCCGTCGCCCGTTATCATCCAGTTGCTCACGCGCGGACGCTCCTTGAGGAACACCTCCAGGTCGACGCTGTCGCCCTCGATGGTGGCTCCGATCTTCACGTCGGCGAAGCGGCGCTGGCTCCACAGGCGCGTTATGGCATTCGATATGTAGCTGCCGGGCAGATATATGCTGTCGCCCGCCACGAGTCCCGCCGACGAGCTCACCAGCACGGGGTCGAGATACTCTATTCCGCGTACGTTGATCTTGCGTATGCGGTAGAGCTTCGCCGCGGCGTCCGAGCGCAGCATGGGCGCTTTTTCGTCGAACGGGGGCAGCGTGTCGCGCTGCGGTTCCGATATGTCGTTGCTTTCCTGTCGCGTCTCTTCGGTCTGCGCCACGGCTCCGCCTGCTATGCCGAGCGTATCCGCCGTTTGGGCCGACGACAGCCGTGCCGTTGTGAGCAATGCCGCGATGGCGACGAGTGTTTTACCTGCGTATCTCATTTAATGTCAACAAATATTTCCGTTTCGTTCGTAAATGCGTGCAAGGGCGGCGCGTCACTTCACCAGCCCGTAGCGCCTGTCGCGCTCGGCATAGGCCTTCATGGCCTTCAGGAACTCCTCCCTGCCGAAATCGGGCCACAGCGTATCGGTGAAATAGAGCTCCGAATAGGATGCCTGCCACAGCATGAAGTTGCTCAGCCTGCACTCGCCGCTGGTGCGGATCACCAGGTCGGGATCGGGCATCGACGCCGTGTAGAGCGCCTCGGAGATGCTCTGCTCCGAGATATCGGCCGCCGCTATCTCGCCTGCCGCCGCGCGCTGCGCCAGAGTGCGCACCGCAGCGGTGATCTCGCTGCGCGACGAATAGTTGAGCGCCAGCGCGAGAGTCATCCTTTCGCCTCGGGCCGTCTGCCCCTCGATGCGGTCGAGGGCCGCGCGCACCTTGTCGGAAAAACGCCCGCGGTCGCCTATGACCAGAACCCTCACCCCCTGCTCCTTAAGCTGCGGAGTCTCCATCTCCACGCCTTTGCACATGAGGTCCATCAGAGCGTCCACCTCCTGCTGCGGGCGGCCCCAGTTCTCGGTCGAGAAGGCGTATACGGTAAGATACTTCACGCCGTAGTCGGCGGCGTTCTTCACTGTTTCGCGCAGGGCGTCCATTCCTGCCATGTGACCCTCGTAGCGCTCCTTTCGGCGCATGCGGGCCCAGCGTCCGTTGCCGTCCATTATGACGGCGACATGCACGGGTATGTGGTTCGGTTCGTTCATATAACCTGCAAATGTAGACAATTTTACTCGGATTCTAAAAGAATTTCGCGTTTTTATACATAAACGGGTCTTTGTCGGGTGCGGCGACGGCGCGATTCCGCCCGACGATTCAATTGCGAATGTCCGCGTCCCACATCATTTTACTATGTAACGTCCCGTAAAACGATATATTGTGCGGTACGGCCAATAAAATGCGCTCCGAGGCGCGCGAGATCTCGATCCGATCGCCGTCGCCTATGCGGCAGGTGCGGTTGTCGACCGACAGCATGGCCTCGCCGTGGCGGGCGTGTATGGCCAGCACCACGCGCGCCGTGTCGGGCACTACCACGGGGCGCATGCCGAAGTTGTGCGGAGCCAGCGGCGTAAGGAGCAGGCACGCGCACTCGGGCGCCACGACGGGCCCTCCCGCGCTGAGCGAATAGGCCGTGGAGCCCGTGGGGGTGGCCACTATCACCCCGTCGCCGTTGTACTGCGCCACGGTTCGGCCGTCGACCTCCGCCTCGACCTTTATCATCGTGGCCTCCAGACGCTGCACGGCCACCTCGTTCAGTGCGAGCAGCGGCCGCCCTGCCTCGCGCACGCCGCGCACTTCGAGCATCGACCGCGGCTGCACGACCAGCCGTCCGCGGGCTATGTCGTCGAACATGTCGGCCACGCCGTCGCGCGTGGCCGAGGTGAGGAATCCGAGGTGTCCGAAATTGATGCCCGCCACGGGGATCGATTTGTCGCTCAGGCGGTGTATGCCCTCCAGCAGGGTGCCGTCGCCGCCGCAGCAGACCATCACGCTGTCGCGCGGCTGGCAGCCCGTGTCCCCGTCGTATATCGACGCGGGGTCCGTCGTGCGGCCGAAACGGCGCTCCACCGCCTCGGCGAACTCGCGGTTTATGGCGTAGTCGAAAGAGTGCCGCTCCACGGCTTCGAACAGCCGTTCGATGTCGGCGGCCTCGTGGGCGATCTGCGGACGGGAAAAAAGTATGATTTTCATCCTCGGGTCGAAAAAAAGTAATAACTTTGCAAATGCAAATATAGGTATTTTATGACAAAACTGAGTGTAAACATCAACAAGATTGCCGTTCTGCGCAATTCGCGCGGCGGCAATGTGCCCGATGTTGTACGCGCCGCGCTCGACATAGAACGTTTCGGCGGCGAGGGCATCACGGTGCATCCGCGCCCCGACGCCCGTCACATACGCTACTCGGACGTGCGCGAGCTGAAGGCCGCCATCTCCACCGAGCTCAACATCGAGGGCAACCCGATCCCGAGCTTCGTCGATCTGGTGCTGGAGGTGCGTCCCGCTCAGGTGACGCTGGTGCCCGACGCACCCGATGCCATAACCTCCAACGCGGGGTGGGACACGGTGCGCAACCGCGAGTTCCTCACTTCGATATGCCGCTGCTTCAACGACGCGGGCATCCGTACTTCGATCTTCGTCGACCCCGTGGCCGAGATGGTGGAGGGTGCCAAGGAGTGCGGAGCCCGACGCGTGGAGCTCTACACCGAGGCCTATGCCGCGGGATACGGAGCCGACGCCGAGAGTGCGATCGCCCCTTATGTCGAGGCCGCCGAGGCCGCCCGCCGCGCGGGGCTGGGACTCAACGCAGGCCACGATCTGAGCCTCGTGAATCTGGAATATTTCATAAAACGCATACCTTGGTGCGACGAGGTGTCGATAGGACACGCCCTCATCGCCGACGCCCTCTATTTCGGACTCGAAAACACGGTGCAGCTCTACCGACGCTGCCTCGTGCCCGAAAAGTAATCACCCGCCGCACGACGGCGCCGCAACACCGCTCCCGATGAAAGAAGAAGCATTGCCCCTGGCCAATCCCGTGTTCCGCAGGATATCCCGCATCGCAGACGATATGGGCGTGGAGGCCTATGTGGTGGGCGGCTACGTGCGCGACCACTATCTGCGCCGCCCCTCGACCGACATCGACGTTGTGGTGGTGGGCAGCGGCATCGAGGTGGCCGAGGCACTGGGCCGCGAGATGAAGTCGAAGGTGTCGGTGTTCCGAACCTTCGGCACGGCTATGGTGCGGGCCTTCGGCGCCGAGGTGGAGTTCGTCGGGGCGCGCCGCGAATCCTATTCGCACGACTCGCGCAAACCCACCGTCGAGCCCGGGACGCTGGAGGACGACCAGCGGCGGCGCGACTTCACCATAAACGCCATGGCATGGTGTCTCAACGGCGACCGTTTCGGCGAGCTGGTCGACCCGTTCGAGGGCATGTACGATCTGGAGGAC
>CAUHCL010000120.1 GCA_959604655.1 uncultured Alistipes sp.
GTCGATGTCGCCCACCAGGGTCGAGACCTTGTTGGCCACCGTCCGCTTGTCGTAAAGCGTGATGAAGTAACCCGCGTTGAGGCGTACCTTGGGGCTTATGTTCCATGCGCCGCCCAAACCTATCGAGGTCGCGCTGAGCACGTGGTTGGTGTCGGTGAAATATGCGTCCGAGGTGCTGTATACGGTGCGCTGCACGCCCGCGCTCACGAGGAATTTCTTCGAAAGGTCGTACTCGGCGCCGAACATGTACTCGGCCGTTCCCGCGTCGATCAGCGTCTGTTTGTTGTCGACCATGTGGGCATCCTCGTCGAAGAAGTAGTGGTACTCGGCCGTGAGACGCAGGCGACCGTCAGCGAACGACTTGCCCAGCGCGAGGCTCAGCATGGCGGGGATGTCGTTGGGGGTCTTGCCGCCGTCGGCATATGCGTTGCCCGCTGCGGCGCCCAGATCGTCACGCTCGGTGTGGTTCTTCAGGGTCATGGCGGTGCGGAACTCGTAACGCGCCGAGGCCGACCAGCTGCCTTTTTGGAAATAGAGCGCCAGCGAGGGATTTACGCCCCAGCCCTTCTGTATGCAGTCGACGTATTTGTCGTGCGTGAGCTCGGCGTATGCCGCGGCCAGTCCCGCCAGCTGAGGCTGGTTTTGAGCCTGCAACAATCCCGATATGGCTGTCAGGAAATTGTCGGCGCGGATCATGCTGCCGTCGAAGCCCAGTGCGGGAGCCGAGGGGTTGACCATTATGTCGCTGATGTGGCCGTCGTACTTGTTGCGGGTGTAGTTGAGGCGCACCATTGCCGAGGCCGACAACCAGTCGGTGAGGCGGTATGCGAAGCCTATCTGTCCCGACAGATTCATCGTCAGGCCGCGGAACGAGCATGCCAGCGAGTATTGCGACGCCGACATTCCGTAGGCCTGTCCCAGCGCCGAGATGGCTGCGGGAAGCACGGCGAACTGCTGCTCGAACGATCCGAGTCCCTCGTTGAACTTCACGCGGCCGCCGCCGCCCGACACGCCTGCCGAGAGGAACAGCGCCCAGCGGTCGTGCTTGTAGGTGACGTGGATGTTGGGCACCACGGGCGACCATATCTTGCCCTTGAATGTCTGCGAGCTGTTGCCCGGGGTCATGGCGCTCATGGCGAAGGGGGCGTAGTCCATGCTCGTGGTGCGGGTCATGAATGCACTCTGTGCGTTGAGCGACAGCATCCAGCCGTTGTCCATGAATGCTGTTCCCGCGGGATTGTAGTAGGGGGCGTCGGCATCGAGGGTGACGCCGCGCGTGATGTGGCGGAGGAATGCCACGCTCTGATTGGTGTTGGTGAGAATGCCTCCGGCGAGCGCGCTGCCCGCAAGGGCGATCGAAGCCGCCGAGGCGAGAATGAATTTTCCGATTTTCATGTGTACGAATTTTATTGTCCGGGCGGCAGTTGTCGTGCTATGCGCGCCGCTCGGCTGTCGACGGCCTGATGGCCGCTTGCCGAAACGGGTGCAAAATTGTACGAATATTTCCGAACCTCAAAATATATGTGGTCTATCGGCCCATCGGGGTACGAACAAACAGCGCAGAGTGGCGTAAAGACTCTATTTTGTGGCGAAAATACCCTCAAAATATTCTAAAAGGGAATAAGCATGTTCGAAAAGGCGCCAAATCGGCGGGCCGCAATATGGTTTTTCGGGTGGCAGGCGGCAGGTGAACTGCGCGATTCGGAGAACCGCAGACGGACGATCTCGGGTAAAATTTATCTTCGGCGGCTGCGGTTGTTCGGGCAGCAGTCTGCGGTGGTCCGCTTCGAACGTAAAGTGAGTTGCGGGCCTTCGCGTGCCGAGGCTGCGGCCCGAATAGTCCTGCGGACTGTAATATTCACATGCGTCAGCCTCACCCGCGGCAGAAGCGATTTCGGACAAAGGGCGGCCGCGGCGACGAAGCGTAAAGAATCGGAGACTTTTTGATCCTCAAAAATGCCGAAGGCATCCGATTCAGCGTAGGCGCAAGGACGACCCCGAAATCGTTTCACCGCGGTGGTTTTTGGTGTTACCTTTTGTCCACACAAAAGGTAACATAATAAAAAATATTGAGAAAAAGGCTGCGACTCGTAGAGTCGTGCGGGCCGCAGCCTCCCGCCAGCGGAGGCCCGCAACTCGCTTTGCGTTCGCGTGCGCCCTCCGCAGGTTGCTGCCCGAGAGCAGAAGACGTTCCTGCTTCGCCTGCGAACGGCAGGCTACCGCCCGAACATGTGCATGGAATAAAGTATAAAGTGGCGATGACCCTGAAAAAAAGAGGCTGTCCGATGCGTTCGGACAGCCTCTCGACAGAGTTGCTTATGATATAGGGTTTGGTTGCAGGAGCTATTCGGCGGTGTTTGCCTCCGCGGGAGCGGCATTCGTTTCCGTAGCAGCGGTGGTTGTTTCCGATGTGGCGGCGTTCGTCTCCGCAGCAGCTGCGGCGTTTGCAGCCGATTCGGGCGCGGCCACGGCAGAAGTCTCGGATGTTTCGGCCGCCTTGCCGTCGGCAGTCTCGGCAGCCTCGGCGGCAGTGCCGTCATCGGCCGTGACGGACAGGGAGTTGTCGTTGATCTTCACGCTCACCCCGCCGAACTTGAATGTGAACTTGCTCGTTTTCTTGCCGTTGATCTTCACGCCGTCGTCGCTGATGGTCAGCTCGTTGCCCTTGCCGTCGGAAACCATCAGCCCGTCGTCGTCTATCCGTACGCCTTTCGAGAAGACGGCCACGTCGTCGTCATCGCCCGAGATGGAGAACGAGATATCGCCGTTGGAGAACATGGCGGTACTCTGTCCGTTGATTTTCTCGCGGAAGTCGCGGATCTCATCCTCGGTGAACTCGTCGTACAGCACCTCGCTGTCGTTGTCGAACACCGAGCTGAAGGCGTTGCTTATCTGACGCTCGAAGCTCGCGGGCGACTTCACGGCCGAGATGGTCATGGTCACCAGCAGCGCTATCCACACCAGCAGCGTCCCGAGCAGGAACCGACCGCTCGGGCGGCGCGAGATGAGCAGCAGGATCGACAGGTAGATCAGCACCACTATCGGTATGATGAGCACCAGCAGGAATGCGAGCAGCATCAGTCCCGTGAAGAAGTCGAGGGCGAACATGGGCAGGCAGCAGACCATCACCAGACCCAGCATGCTCGCACCGAGCACCAGGCCCACCAGTATGAATGCGGCGAATATCTTCAGCAGTATGAGCAGTATGTTGCCCAGCACGCACACGATCTTGGCGATGAGCGTGCGCTCGGGCTCCGCGGCGGCGTATTGCGTCTCCTGCGTGGCCTCCTTTATGCTTTTGGCCGTGATGCGCTCGCCCTTCATCTCCAGCTTCTGGCGCGCCGACGAGGCCCGCGGCACGGCGAACCACATGATGATGTAGCCCAGCACGACCAGTACGAACAGGTTGCCCGTGAGCGGACGTATCCAGTGCATGATGCCTATCGAGCCGCACACCCACACAAACAGCGGCGCGAATACGGCCAGACGTATCCACGTGGGATCGGCGTCGAAATAGTTGGCCAGACCCGCGCATACGCCGCCCAGCTTGCCGTTCTCCATGTCGCGGTAGAGACGCCGCGGAATGCGGGGATTGCCGTTGTGGTCGGTGGTCTCGGCATGGCGGGTCTGTTCGCCGTGTTCCTCGTCGATCTGCGACGCCGATCCCAACTGCTTGATTATGTTGTCGATCAGCGGTCGGCATATGATCGATTCCGAACTCTGCGCCGAGAGTATCAGTTCGGCTATGCGCGCCTCGATGTCGGCTATGATCTCCTCGCCGTCGGGGTCGTCCTTGTAGGTCTCTTTCAGCGACTCGATGTAGGTGCTCAGCACGTCGTAGGCGTCGCTTTCAAGCGTGAACGAGACCCCCGCGATGCTGCATTTCTTTATTTCGTTCATGGTAGTTGCTTAATTACTGTTGTCGTGTATACTATAATTTGCGGATGCTGCCGCCGCTCGAACTCTTCGAGGCCGTCGTGAGCTCGGCGTTGCCCTTGTAGCGGACCGAACCGCCCGACGATGCTCGGGCGTCGAGCTTGTCGGAGCTGTTGACGCTGATGCTCGCGCCCGACGACGCTTCGGCCGAAGCCCTCACGGCGTTCAGGTCCTCGGCGTCGATCTTCGCGGCCGAACTTGCGTCGAGCGATACGGCTCCCGCCTCGCCGCTGAGCGTGGCTCTCGACGCCGAGCTTGCCTCGACCGTGCATGTCACGGCCAGCATAGCCAGCTCCACTTTCGATGCGCTGCTCGTGTCCACCTCGCATTCGTCGGCCTTGACCGCTCCCGTCACCGTCGCGGCCGAGCCTGCCTCGATCTCGCAACGTTTCACGTCGGCCTTGGTGAAGTTGACGTTAGCCGCCGAACTTGCGTCCACCTGCAATTCGTCGCCTTTTATGGTTGGCTTGACTTCGATCTTGGCCGCACTCGACGCGTCGAGCGAGCGCAGGCGCTTGCAATGGGGTATGCGTACCTCGACGTTGATGTTCGACACGCCGTTGACGCGGTCGTCGAAGCCTACGCGCAGCGTGCCGTTGTCGTTCTTCACCACCACGTACTGCATCACGTTGTCGTCGGCCTTGATGACCGCATCGCCGTCGGTGCGATCCTCCACTATTACGTGCACGGCGCGGCTTGCCCTGATCTCGTCGTAGGCCGCGATCGGTTGGGTGCGGGTTATGATTTTGCCGTTGCCCTTGATGTTTATTCCTGCCGCGAAGGTCGATGCCGAAATCATCACCGCGGCGCATATTGCCGTAAATCTTATAACCGAATTGTTCATATGTCTCGATGTTTTTTTATTGTCCGTTAATTACTCCATTGCGTGATCGGGATCGGCGTTTATCTCGTATCCGCCGTCGGGCCGTGAGGGCTCCTGTGCCGCCTTGCCGTGACGTATCACCTTGATCTGCTCCACCATCTCGTCCCACGCCTCGTCCAGAAGCGAGAGTTGGCGGCGACCCGCCTCGGTGAGCATGTAGTACTTGCGCGGCGGTCCCTGCGGCGACTCCTCCCAGCGGTAGGTCAGCAGCCCCGCATTCTTCTGTCGCGTGAGGATCGGGTAGAGCGTTCCTTCCACAACGATCATCTGCGCCTGCTTCAGCTCGGCGATGATCTTCGGCGCGTAGGAGTCTTCCCGCGACAATATTGCCAGGATGCAATATTCGAGGATACCCTTGCGCATCTGAACCTTTACATTTTCTTCGTTCATAACTTTTCCTCCGTTTATGTTATTATTTCAAATTTATCTTTTGCACTGCACGGGTTCCTCCTTGAGCACGAGCCATAGTATAAGGTAGAGAATGAGGGTCGAGAATCCCGCGAAGAATCCCACGATGAACAGCACGCGCACCAGAGTCGAATCGATGTCGAGCCTCTCGGCTATGCCGCCGCAGACTCCCGCTATCGAGCGGTCGGTGCGCGAGCGGTATATCGCGCCGCGGGTTCTGCTTTCCTCGACGCGCTCCTGCTTCGGACGGCCCGGGGCGCCGAAGTTCTCGGGGCTGCCGATCTGCGACATGGTGTCGCGCACCACGCCGTAGGTGATTACCATCATGGGCGACGGAACCCGTTCGCGGAATATCTCGGCCACGCGGCTCTCGATGTCGGAAAGTGTTTCGGTGTCCGACTCGGGCAGACGACACGATATGTCGTCGAGGTAGGCCGTGAGCGCAGAGTAAGCATCCACGTCCATCGTGAAGGCTTGTTGTGCGATGTTCACATTGATCGTCTCTTTCATAATGCAAGATATTTTAGTGCGGTTTAATATTTTTCTGACGCAAATATAAGCACAAATTTTATACTTTGCATCACAAAGTAGTGTTTTTTTTCATTCCGCATCGATTTTTTTCGCTTTTTCGCCCTTAATTGTCTGTGAAACGTGATTTTTCGGGGTGGCCGCGGCGTGGTTGCGAGGGTGGAGGACTGCGAACTGCGCGGTTCAGAGAACCGCAGGCGTCGCGTCGTAGATGGAAAGTTTTCGGGCCGTGGCCTGCGGTGGTCCGCCCGATGAGCGCATGCGAATAGCGGGCCTCCGCGGGGCAGAGGCTGCGGCCCGCGCAGTCCTAACGGACTGCAATATTCACGCGCGTTAGTCCATCCCGCGGCAGAAGCGATTTCGGGAAAAGGGCGGCCGCGGCGACGGAGCGTA
>CAUHCL010000121.1 GCA_959604655.1 uncultured Alistipes sp.
CCCGACCAGCTGATTACAAATCAGCTGCTCTGGCCAACTGAGCTACATCGGCATTTCAACCGTTACGGGATGCAAAGGTAGGGATTATTTTTTAATTTCCAAATTTATCGGCATTTTTTTATCGCCTTCATCGGAAATTCGCAAATTCCCCACAACGCTCGTTCAAAGAACCCGATCGTCGGCCCGACATAAGGAGCCGAAAAATCGAGTGCAAATATAAATACTCTTTTCCGAATTAAAAAACAATGTTTAGTTTTTTTAAGGAAAAAGATTAAAAAATCCCGTAAAATGCCCCGTTCGGACATATTTCATAACGCGATCGTCAGTCTGCGCGCAAGGTTCGCAATATTCCGATCGCGTTTTGCGGCCCGACGGGCGGAGGTCGAAGTTCCTACGAGGAGGTGAATCAAATTTGCGAGCCGCAGTTGCGTGTTGCCGACAGCACGCCGTCGGCATTCGATGCTGCAACAATGAAACTTTGGTACATTAATTATAACTGATAATAAAAAACCATATCAATATGTTAAGGAAAACATTTTTCCTCGACACGCGCCAAAAGACCACGCAACACACTTATTATCAATGTATAACATAGTGATGAAAAAATTATTATTTCGCAATTATATATGAAATATACCTTTATTTTTTCGGCATAACGACTTAAGTTCCGTCCCGAAAAGCGATATAATGACAGCTTATTAAATTTGAACAACAGCGGAAAAAACAGTACAAGCCACCGGAAGCAAAACTTTATCGATTCGTATATAAACACATTACATAATTGACTAATATTCACTTTGCAGCGAACAAGAATCCACAGGATTATGATTGAAGGCAACGCATAACTCATATTTTAGGCGTTCATCATAATCTATTCCGGCAACGATACATTCAATGACTCTTGACAATAGTTTTTCATCGACATTTCCCGCAGCAATATGATATGTTACAGCTTCCATTCGTTGCAAATACGACATCTCTGTTTTATATAAGCCGTTTAACTGAAGGAATAATCCGCCTACAGCAAGCCCCATTCTTTTATTACCATCAATAAAAATATGTCCAACACATATCCTGCTAATGAGCAACACCAATTTAGATAAGAATGAAGGGAAGTACAAATCATTTTTGACAATATCAAGCAAATATAACAATTCTCCTTTATCTCTGAATCCTTTCACTCCGCCATCACTTAATTCCACAACACGATCATACAACCACACGACTTGTTCATATGTCGGATACTTAATATTATGCGAATTAATCATTTTCTTGTTTCAGCCTTTTTATAACATCTCTATTATTAAACAGGTCTTGCAATAATCCATCCGAATGTTCTCCAATAAACTTTTCATAATCACTTGGCTGTACAGGAGATATGTATTCTGCAATATTTTCATGATGCGCATCTCTAAAGCATAAATCTCTTGATGCCATTTTGGTTCGGGCATCCTCCAAGTACGGTGTCTGCATTGGATTCTCCGCAAAATCATCTATTATTGTATATACATCCTGCAACGATAATCGTTTTTGAGTCTCATTAAATTTATTCTGGATTGCAAAACCTACTCCATTTTGAAATGACGCAATTGTCATAAGGACTTCCGCATACATAGTATCATGTATATTATCAGCATCTTCCAACTTTAAGATAGCAGCATATTCCTTAGCATTCTCTTTAAATATCGCTTTATATATGCGATCCGTTATTTGTGCATATCGAGCATTAGATGTACCCTCTACATATTGATTGATCGCCGCAGTTAACACCTTTCTATAGCGCTTTTCACTCATTGCACTTTGCAGATAATTGGCATCTCTGCTATTGATATACCTTGTCCCGCCGCCGGTTCTTTTATTAATGGATGCGATCGATAAATCCAATATTACACTCCTAATCTGTTTAGCTTTTTCATTATGAGTAATTAACATTGCCAGATTAAGGAAAGAACGGAAATTAAATACGGCAATTTTGGGCGTCCTCTTTGAAATATCCCAATCCCGGCTTTCTGTTTGCATAGTTACCGTATGAGCAAAATCTTTAAGGTCCTGTCCGCTTAATACCTCATACCCATTTTCCGACAATTCTTTATTATGCAGAGTCAAGTAATAATTCAGCGTACGCTCTTCTATTCCGAAAAAATCGGCTATATGCTTTTTCAAGAACTTAAATTCGTTCTTAAAAATAACACCTTGCAATCCGATTTCATTCTGAATATCTTTTAACGCATAAAAATTATTTAGTATGTTCTGGCGAGCAACTTTAGATGTTGTTAAACCTTTATTATCCATAACTGTATATATTTACTTACAAATTTCGAGAAAGTACTGAAATAAAACAAATTCTTCGGCCACATATTGCGTCCTGAACCGCGACCTACAGATATGACAAAACGGGCCGCGAATTATCGCGACCCGTTTCGTGGATCCAGTAGGGCTTGAACCTACGACCCCCTGATTATGAGTCAGGTGCTACTAACCAACTGAGCTATGGATCCGCACGCGGCCTCTTATCGAGGCTTTAGCGAATGCAAAGGTATGACAAATTTTTCGGAAAACGAAATTTTATCTCGGGAAAAATCGTCGCGCGATGTTTTTTTCGGCCATACACGAGGCAATCGGGGCTATCCGCCCGCGGTCGGCCCGCTTCGATTCCGAACGGATATACGTATTATAATAATATAGGTGCTCAATAATTCAGTATTATCGACGCAGTCCGCCGCGTGGGGGCGGCGGCGAACTGCCGACCTCGCGATGCGAGGTCAATTCCAAACACATAAACATCCGCGACAAGTTCTTCTCGCACATTGAGGCGAAATCGGCCGACCTCGCACCGCGAACAAAAAAACACACCCGCAAAGAGCGAAAAAACACGGCGTTTGTTGCTCGATGAAAATAAAATACCTATCTTTGTCGCGCTTAAGCATAAAATTCAAAAACGAAACGAAAATGAAAAAGGGAATTCATCCGGAGAATTATCGTTTGGTGGCGTTCAAGGATATGTCGAACGACCACGTGTTTTTGTGTCGGTCCGCCGTTTCGACAAAGGAGACCATCGAAGTGAACGGCGAAACCTATCCTGTGTATAAGATGGAAATCTCTAACACGTCGCACCCCTTCTATACGGGTAAGATGAAGTTGGTTGATACCGCCGGTCGTGTGGATAAGTTTATGAGCCGTTACGCAAAACGTTACGATAAGAAGAACAAGTAGTCCGCCCTGCGGAGTGCTGCGAGCCGATCCCCCGAGGATCGGCTTTTTTCGTGCCCTTGCGCGAAAGTCCCGCCGCCCCGTCATAACGCAAAAGCAGCCGACCCGCAAAGGTCGGCTGCTAAGTTTATTGCCGCAACATCCGTCGTCAGGCGAGAAGCGCGTCGGCCAGCTCGGCGAACTTCGCTTCGGTATCGGCGTTCATGGCCGAACGGATCGTCACCACGGGCTCCGCTATGCGCACGTCCTTCATGGCCTCCAGCTTCTCGCGCATTATGCGGCCCGCCACGGGTCCCCACGTGCCGTTCTCGACCAGTCCGACCGTGCGGCGCTGGTAGTTCTTGCTCTTCAGGCGGCACAGGAAGGTCTCCACCGCGGGGAACAGTCCTCCGTCATAAGTGGCGCAGGCCAACACCATGCGGTCGTAACGGAACGCATCCTCCACAGCCTCGGCCATGTCGTCGCGCGCCAAGTCGCATACCGACACCTTCTCGGCACCCTTCTCGCGCAGCACCTCGGCCAATCGGTGCGCTGCGGCAGCCGTGTTACCGTGAATCGAGCCGAAAGCTATGAATATTCCCTTGTCCTCGGGCGCATAACTGCTCCACGTATCGTATTTGCCGATATAATAAGCCAGATTCTCCTTCAGTATCGGACCGTGCAGAGGACATATCATCGCTATGTCGAGCGCAGCGGCCTTTTTCAGCAGCGCCTGCACGTTCGCACCGTACTTGCCCACGATGTTGAAGTAGTAGCGGCGCGCCTCGCAGGCCCAGTCCTCGTCGGCATCGAGCGCTCCGAACTTGCCGAATCCGTCGGCCGAGAAGAGAATCTTCTCGCACTGCTCGTAGGCCACCATCACCTCGGGCCAGTGCACCATCGGCGCCATGACGAATTGCAGCGTATGGCTTCCCAGGCAGAGGGTATCGCCCTCGCACACCACGACGCGGCGGTCGGCATAATCGCTGCCGAAGAACTGCGCCGTCATAGCGAAAGTCTTGGCGTTGCCCACGATCTTCATCTCAGGATAAAGCGTCATGGCCTCGGCTATGATCGACGCGTGGTCGGCCTCCATGTGCAGCGTCACGAGATAGTCGGGCTTACGGCCGTCCAGAGCCTCTTCGAGATTGTGCAGCCACTCGTCGCCCTTGCGGCGGTCGACGGTATCCATCACGGCGATCTTGTCGTCGAGAATGACATACGAATTGTACGATATGCCGTTCGGCACGACATACTGGCTCTCGAACAGATCGATATCCCGATCGTCGACACCTATATATTTGATCGAATCCGATATTGTTATATTACTTGCCATAACCACATTTGTTTTAGATTATTTCCGATGACAAATATAATGCTTAATTCGGGGATCGCACCGCATTAAAACAATATTTTTCACCTCTCCCGCCCCCAAACCCGCTCCGTCGCTCCACATTTCACCATTCTGTAAAACGGTGAGACAAGCACGCAGTCGGCGGCGGGTCGGGCTGACGCGTGTTAATTGATGGAATGTTTTCGGACCGCAGCCTGCGGAGGACGCAGACGAACGAAGAGTGAGTTGCGGGCTCCCGCGCGCCGAGGCCGCGGCTCGCAGCGGAGGCCCGCTATTCGCATTCGCTCATCGGGCGGACCACCGCAGGCTGCGGCCCGAACAACTTCGCCGCGGAGCGGCGTTATCTTCGGCGGCTCGCACCTTTGATGCGACCCCCGCAGCCGCCGAAGATAAATTTTACACGAGATCGTCCCGACTGCGAACAGCAAGCCAAATACTCCACCCCGCGTCATTCCACATTTTTTTTCCAAAAAGAAAAATGAATGGAATCTCTACCGAAAAATCTTTCGTTTGCGATGCCAATCCTTACTTGCGTTCGGTGGCATGACGTTTTTTTTCATACGTTACCTTTTGTGCGGACAAAAGGTAACACCAAAAACCGCCGCGGTGAAACGATTTCGGGGTCGTCCTTGCGCCTGCGCTGAATCGGATGCTTCGCATTTTTGAGGATCAAAAAGTCTCCGATTCTTTACGCTTCGTCGCCGCAGCCGCCCTTTATCCGAAATCGCTTCTGCCGCGGGATGGGCTGACGCATGTGAATATTGCGACTCTTTAGAGTCGCGCAGTTCGCCGCCGCCCCCACGCGGCGGACTGCTGGCGCACTCCGACCGCCGTCGGCGAATAGCAGACCAAAAAACAAAGCCCACCCGCGTCATTCCACATTTTTCTTTGTCCAAAAAGAAAAATGAATGGAATCTCTTCCGACAACCACCCGTTTGAGATATCAATCCTCACTTACGTTCGGTGGCATGACTGGCTATCTTTCATAAAACAGGCGTTACGCCTGCGACTCGTCAGAGTCGTGCGGGCCGCAGCCTCCGCCCAGCGGAGGCCCGCTATTCGCATACGCTCATTCTCGCGGTCCCCGCAGGCTGCGGCCCGAATAATAAAACACATTTCGGCCCCAACCACCAGAGAACAAGAGACCGCA
>CAUHCL010000122.1 GCA_959604655.1 uncultured Alistipes sp.
TCGTGCAAATATACGAATTTTAGGCTTAACTTCGGATGCGGCCGTCAACTTTAGACGCGCCGCCGTCAGCGCCCGAGGATCACGTAAACGGGCAGATGATCGCTCGGACCGCCCGCGTACTCCGTTCCGCGGAAGGTTGGACGGGGCTCGCCACGTCGCGCGAGCATATAATCACGTACAAATACGAATCCCTTACGCCCGGAACCGTCGGCACGGCAAAGCCGCAACGAACCCGCGGGACAGCGGACCAGATTGTCGGAGACCACGATGTTGTCGTAAAGATTCCGCCTGCGGTCATAGACGGTCGAGCCGCGGCCCGAGCGTTTCACGGCAAGGAACGGATTATAAAGATCGCCCGCCCGCAATCGGGATTCACGCCCCGCGGCACCCAACACCTCGGCCACGGAGCGGTCGGAGGGGTTGTCGTTCATGTCGCCCATCACGACCACCCGCATTTCGGCGTCGGCCAGCCGCACCGAATCGACTATGGCGCGCACGCGGCGGGCGCACGCCTCGCGCAGCGGGGCCGTGAACTCCACCCCGCCGCGCCGCGAAGGCCAGTGCACGACCAGAAAGAAGATACGTTCGCCGCACATGCGGCCCCACACGGCGAGATGGTCGCGGGTGCGGATGTCGGCGTCGCAGGCGGCACGGTAGGGACGGCTGCCCTCGACGGCGAAAATATCGGGACGGTATAAAAGCCCCATGTCGGCACCCCTCGGGTCGGGCGAATCGTAATGGCATACCGCATATCCCGCTGCCGCGACGGCGGGCTGAGCAGCCAGATCCTCGAGAACACCGCGCGTCTCCGCCTCGGCAATCCCCACGACGGCGGGAAACCCGCCCGAATCCGACATGTCGGCTATAACGCGTGCGAGTCCCGCCAACTTCGCGCGATACTTGGCCGTATTCCACTCGCGGTCGGCGAGCGGCAGCATATCCTCATCGGCCTTGCGCGGGTCGTTTATGGTGTCGAAAAGGTTCTCGACATTATAGAACGCCACCACATGGCGGTCGCGCGGAACCAACGCCGCAGACTGCAAGCAGAAAGCGGCCGTCAGGAATATTGCGAATCGGAACACGCATCTCATAGGCAAGCCTTTCAATTATCCTTCGCGACGCGGAACAGAACTATGGGATTGCCATCCTCGTCGGCCGCCACGCTGCGCAGAAGCGCTGTCGAGGCGCGTTCGGAGATGATGATCTTGACCGCTATATCGCCCGCCTGCCGTACGTCGAATCCGCCTTCGCGCTCGGAGAATATCCAATACGCCCCGCGCTCGGGCGACAGACGCAGTTTGCCCGCTCCCGCGGCGACAGCCGTAAGATAGCCCCCGTCGGCGAAACGGATGTAGTAACCGTTAGGCTCGTCGGCAGCCTCCAGAGTCACTTCGGCTGCCGCCTCTCCGACGGGAGAGACGGTGCCGTCGGCATCGGTGTCATAAACGACAGTATCGCCGTGCCCCGCCGAGGTGATGGCGCCCGAAGCCAGATGCAGAACGCCGTCCTGATAACCGCCCAGATAGTATCGTCCCGCAGAGAGCTGCGCAAGGGTCGTCACAGACATGCCGTCCGAGGCAGGCGGCGTATCGGGTTCGTCGCCGTCGTCGGGCTTCGTCGCGAAATCGGCCACATCGGCAGGGCTTCGCGGATATATCACCACGCGTCCGTCTCGGACCATTACGATACCCGTAACGGAGCCCTCGCGAACGTAGAACTCTCGGCCGACGAAATCGCGGGCAGCCGCGCATATGCCGACGTCGAAAACCGTTCCCGAGGCGGAAAACTCATGCACGGCATCCGCCGTCGAACACCACACCCCGCCCGCAGCGGGGCGCGCTCCGCACAGCGTGACCGTCATACCGCAATAATCCGCCGATCGGGACGGATCGACCGCGATTGCCGCAACGTTCCCGCTCTCTCCCGTCCTTTCGACTGTCACCCACTCTCCGTCGCCCGTAACGCAACGCATGCCGCCGCGATTGACGAGCATGGCTCTGCCCGCCCGCAGCGTAACCGCTACCCTGTCGCCGCACGTCACGCCGCACTCCCGCAGATCGACCGCATCGCCGACAAGACATATGCCGTCTCCCGCGTCGGCCGCATCGGCATCCGCCACGAAAAGGGTGCGCGGCGGATAGTTGCCCACACCCGCGTCGTTCTGCACCACGCCCTCGAAACGGATATCGCGCCCTTCGTCGGCCACGGCGCTGCCTTCCGAGGCAGGCATCGACGCATTGAGCTCCGCAATGGTCATACGGCGAATCTCGGGATCGGATGGACCGACGGGAATTTCAGGCTTCTCGGGCTCGGCCGTCACGCGCTGCACCGCATCGAACGAGCGGCGCATCTGCGAAAACTCGGGCATGCGGACCGTAACCACCGCACTGCGCGAACTCTCGGTCGGACCGACGGATACCCCGACATTGGCGTCGCCGCTCCCCTCCCGCAACGAAAAGGTTATCCACGATGCCTCGCATTCGATCCGCCACGCACCGTTGCACGTTATGCGCACGGACGCTTCGCCGCCCGCCTCCGAAAAATTCATCGATGTTCCCGCACCGTCCGCAAGCGCAATATCGAGCACAGGCAGGGGATCCGTTTTCGAGGAACAGCCGAACAGAACCGCCGCAACGAAGGCGGCGGCAACCGCACAAATCAACAGTCTCTTCATGAACAATCGGTTTTACA
The DNA here is from genome assembly GCA_959604655.1 of uncultured Alistipes sp. GTDB lineage: Bacteria > Bacteroidota > Bacteroidia > Bacteroidales > Rikenellaceae > Alistipes. The sequence continues at coordinate 2,692 of CAUHCL010000122.1, forward strand.
AGTGTAAGACATCGGGCATGGGCTTCTCAACAAATATAGCGATTTTACGCATAAAAAGAGCTGCAAGAGGCATTATTTCAATAAAAAACGTGCCGACATCGGGGTGTCGGCACGCGCGTTTCAATGTTATATTGAAACTATCTGATACGATCCAATGATTTCACGAGCAGCTCATCCTTGAATATGGCGCGGATAGCGAAATAGTCGAGTATGATGCCCACCACGGGAAACACGATGGCTACACGGAATCCCTGCGTATGGAACTCGAACTGCGAGAACAAACGGTTGCTGAGGTAATAATATATGGCCATGAACACCGCCGAACCGACCAGCAGAACCAGCTCCACCGCGCACAGACGGATTTGCAGCATGCGGTTCTTGTAGAGGAATATCGTCACCAGAGGCAATGCGGCGGCCAGCGCTACGACAATGCCCATATAGACAGTGGAGTGCGACATGCCGCCACCCTTGAGCGCGAAAGCATAGAGCAGATACTCGTCGACCCCGCCCACGAAATAGGCCAGCGGAGTGAGACACGCCGTGAGCATCAACGCGGCCACGGCCAGAAGATAAAGCGACTGAATACGTTGTATCATAATAAATTGGTTTTACAGTTCTTACAGCTCAATACACATGATTTATCTTCGGCGGCTGCGGGGGTCGCACCAAAGGTGCGAGCCGCCGAAGATATAATGTCTTTCAGACATTATAAACTACCTTATCGTCCTGTCGATCATATAGTTGTTTCGATCGGGCGAGCGACGGTTGATGAGTTCGCCCAAAAAACCCGCCAAAAACAGCTGTACGCCCAGTATGACGGCCAATATAGCCACGAAGAATAGCGGCTGGTCGGTAACGGCGCGTATCGGCAGACCGTGGGCCTGTTTGTAGAGCTTGGCGGCGATCACCCACACGGTCGTAAAGCCGCCCAGCAGAAACATCGCGGTACCCAGACTGCCGAAGAAATACATAGGCGACCGCCCGAAATGCGACATGAACGACACGGTGATGAGATCGAGATAACCCTTCACCATACGCTCCATGCCGAACTTCGACACCCCGTACTTGCGTTCATGGTGGTGCACCTCCTTCTCGCCTATGCGGCCGAAACCCGCATGCTTGGCCAGGATTGGAATGTAGCGGTGCATCTCGCCGTAGACCTCGATGGATTTCACCACCCGACGACGATAGGCCTTCAGCCCGCAATTGAAATCGTGGAGCCGAATGCCTGACACCAGTCGTGCCGTAAAGTTGAAAAACTTGCTCGGCAGACGCTTGCCCGCGGGATCGTAGCGCTTGCGCTTCCATCCCGACACCAGATCGTAGCCCTCGTCGAGAATCATGCGGCGCATGGGCGGGATCTCGTCGGGCGAGTCCTGCAAATCGGCGTCCATGGTGAACACCACCTCACCCCGCGCCTCGGCGAAACCGCAGTAGAGGGCGGCCGATTTTCCGTAATTGCGTGCGAACCTAATCGCCCGCAGCGACGGATAGTCGGCGCTCAACCGCTCGATCTCGTCCCACGAACCGTCCCGCGAACCGTCGTCGACCATCACTATCTCGTACGACAAGCCGTTCTCACGCGCCACGCGGTCGATCCACGCCGTCAATTCGCCGAGCGATTCCCGCTCGTTGTAGAGCGGCACCACCACCGATATGTCCAAGCCCGTCTCCATCGTCTGCGATTACTCCTCGTCCGCCGAATCGAACATGTCGGGGTCGCGCTTCGTGCCTATGGAGATGAACAGACCGTAGAAACCGTAGCCGAGCACTCCGCCCACGACGTTAGTCAGCAGAACCGCAACAGGCGAGAAGAGCATGGCGCGATACATCTTGGAGAGGCTCGCCATAGAGGTGTTGTCGATCACGCCCGTCTGCGAATAGGCCGTAATCGCGGTGTTGTACACATCCTCGTAATTGGCGACGAAAAAGAAGTTGCTCGCCAGAATCTGCCATGCGCCCGTCACGATGCCCGCGAAGATACCCATGGCGGCGATGAATCCCAGACTCTGACCGTAGGTGAAGCCCTCGTTGCCAAAGCTCTTGGCGCGACGGCTCGTGAAGTGCCACAACAGGTAGACCGTAATCACGAAACCTGCCAGACCGAATACGAATCCCGCCGAGGGGATCAACATCTTGAACAGCTCGATAGCCACATTGACCAAACCGACGATGGCACCGCATCGCGAAGCCTCGTTCCAAAAAGAATTTCTTGCCATAATTATTTTTTATTTCCGTTATATGCTCTCCGTTCGCGCCGTCGCGGCAAAATCCCGACACGCCGCACTGCAAATTTACTAATAATACCTCGTTCCGTCAAGACGTCACTTGATCTTGCGCTTGTTCAGCTCGTTCTGGTAGGCACGCGCATTGGCGTTGTGCTCCGACAGATTGCGGGCGAAGTTGTGGTAGCCGTCGAACGTGGGCCGCGCGCAGAAGAATATGTAGTCGTGGTCCTCGTAGTTCAATACGGCATCGATGGCGGCCGTGCTCGGCATGCAGATCGGCGAAGGCGGCAGCCCGCGGTGCAGGTAAGTGTTGTAGGGCGACTCGTACTTCAGATGACGGTAGAGAATGCGCCGCAAGCCGAAATCCTGCATGGCGTATTTTATGGTCGGGTCGGCCTGCAATGGGATTCCCTTTCGCAGGCGGTTGATATATACGCCCGCAATGCGGGGCATCTCGTCCGTCTTGCGGGTTTCCTCGTACACGATGGAGGCCAGCGTGGCCACCTCCACGCGGTTCAGGCCGCTGCGCTTGCGTTTCTCGTCGCGTCCCGACGCGCTCCAGAACTTCTTGTACTCCTTGTACATACGATCCACGAAATCCTCGGGCTTCACCGTCCAGTAGAATTCATATGTGTCGGGCAGGAAGATCGAGAACATGGTGAGCGGATTCGAGAACCCGAGGCGCTCGGCCAGAGCGTTGTCGGTAAAGGTCGAGACCAGCTGCACCGAATCAGCTTCGAGCTGTTTAGCCAGCTTGCCCGCCAGCT
>CAUHCL010000123.1 GCA_959604655.1 uncultured Alistipes sp.
TGCTATTTTTAGAAAAGGGAAATAATTTCGTATGTTAGTCAAATCTTGAACTGATTTAATTTGAAGCTTTTCATTCCATACGGTTATAGAAGATGTATCCTTTTGTTTTAGAATAAAGGATAATCTACAATTGTGAAGAAAATTCAGACAAGAAGAGGCATTTTTTCTGTCGAATAAGTCAACAATATTTTTCTGAAATGACTCAAATTTTTTAATCAAATCTTGTAATAGAGCCTCATTCTCAGCGATATTTTTGAAGTAATGACATTTTACGAAAAAATCAAAAAAAGTGTTGTGTTCCTCAAGATTTTCTTGATGAAGTCTCGATATTGTACGCTTGTATGCTTTGATATCTTTTGTGTATATACTTTTTAAGCGTTCGGAGATTGCTCCATCAACAGCCATGGCAACCTTTTCATCCCTGCCGTTATAGTAATTGTAAGATTGTAAAAAATTATCTATGTTATCTTTATAATTAAATTTTGCTAATAGTATATGGCATTTATGTAGAAGGATATCTATATAATCAGTTTTTATTTTATCATTATATTCATGTAATTTATGGCATACCCCATTTAAAATACGAAATAATTGCTCATGGAAACTAAACTCTCTATCAATAAGAACTAAACTTAAATTTGCATGAAAGATATCGGATAATAATTCGATATCTTGTATATTATTATCTTTTATCTCAGCATTATCATCATTGATAATGTCATAATCAACAAATTTTGCTCTAGGATTATTAACTGATTTCCAAAAGAGATGTACTTGAAATTTATATAAATTCAAGTCTCGTCTTATACAATTTGCGGTATTCAAGAGGGTTTTACTCTCTTCTTCAGCATCTTGGTCAGATAATAAAGTAATGATTTCTCCAACTTTATTAGATATGTCTTCAATTATTGTTTCAAAATCAGTTTTGTTAACATATTCGCCACTAACAGCAGATAAATTTAATGCCTTGTATATGTCTTTAAGTACGTTTTGGATATTAGCGTAGAATCTTGCCCTACCTTCTTCGGCAGGTAGCGCCGAGGAATCCCCTACAATATTTTCTTTGGGGGTTTCAAGAGTATCAACATACTTACTAATGATATCTGATATTTCTTGAATACGAGAATATAATGATTCAATATATAAAGCCATATTTACCTAAAATAGACAGTTGTTTCCTTTATTATTTCTTTAGGCATATGTAGGCTATATTTACCTCTTCTTTGCGCTTCTGCAAAAACAATTCTCCATGAATCTGCCTTATGTGTTAATTCAACTAAATCAAACGTTGGCATATTGAATAGAGAGGGGTTTTTGTCGTATAAGACATTAATACATTTGTCTATCCGTGAGTATAATGGATCATTAGCTTTATCTGGATAAGAAAAATCCGCATGTTCTTTGAGACTGATATTTCCATTGCCAACGATATAGTTTGTAAGTGTCGAAATATTGTTATATACATCACTTTCTACGGGACCATATGGCATAGCATAGAAATTATCAAAAATATCATCTAATAAATATTGTTCATCAACTTTTAATACCGAAACAAAAAAAAGTAATTTGAGTAATTTTAATTTGTTTAAACCACAGCGATTAATATTACGCCTTATGATAAGATCTAAATTTGATTCATTATCATTAAACCGCTTAAAGATTATTTGAGAAATAAAATAATCAAAATATGGTATCTTGTCTTGAGCGTTCATAATGATCTTCCTGAGTCTGTAAGAGACACAAATTTTATGCAAAGTTAATAATTGTTTTTGATTTTTATTTCTAAAAAATGAAAAATATTTTCAGACAGCTCTGAGATAGATTTCAGAGAATCAGCATATAGAATATTAATGCCTTGTAGCAATACCGCATTAGGGGGCGCAAAAAGGGGCTTAAATTTTCTGAGTCCGAGTGAATGACTATAAACATTGGATTATCGAGGGATTTTTATTCGCCCCAAAGCCAATGAATAAAAGCACAACTGTTAGATAATCAAACATCCGAGCCTTTCGCTTCAGACCTCGAAACACCTGCGTTGCGAACACGTAACGCAGGTGTTTTTTCTTATCCGCCTCCCACAAAATCCCCATTCGGCAAGCTGCATTTTTTCTCGGAAGAGGAACGGCATGCGCACGCGACGGCACGACTTGCGGAGGAAAAACAGGCCCGACCGATAAAAAAATGTGGTGAAATGTTTGGCAACATTTCACCACCGTGTTAGGTTAGTTAGGTTAATGAGAATTGTGAGTCGACTCACATTGCTAATACAAAGATAGCATAAGTTTCATTATTCGCAAAATTTCGCCGACCTTTTTATTCATTATCCTGACATTTTTCGCTCCTTATTATTAAAATTTTTCATTAACAACAGCCGACACACGTGCGCGACGGCGCCACCTTTAGAGCGCCACGCTCTCCACAGCATCGTACACCTCCGCCCCGACACGCGCCTCTTCGTCGTGCTCGACACGCACGGCGGCGGCCGATTCGGCATTGCCGCAATGACGGTGGCGATAGATGGCGGGAGTGGTGCCGTACTCCTTCTTGAACAGTTTGATGAAATGCGACGTGTTGGGGAACGTGCATTCGACGCCGATCTCGGAGATGGATTTCGAGGTGGATATGAGCAGCAGACGCGACTGCATAAGCCGCTGGCGGATGAACCACCTGTGGGGCGGCATGAAGAAATGGCGTTTGAACTCCTTTTTGAACGAGGTGAGCGAACGGTTGCACAGCGCCGAAAGTTCCTCGATCGAGATGTCGCAGAAGATGCGCGAGTAGATGATCTGCTCGAAATTGTCGCGCGCGGCATCCATATTCGACAGTATCTTGCTTTTCAGGCAGCCGTCGGACTGCGATATGATAAGGTATATAAGTTCCGTCATCTTAATGTTCTCGGCCGTCTCGTCGTGCATGAAATTGTCGTCCTGCAAATAGCTGGCGGCATGGCTGAAGAAGCTGCGGATCGTCGGCGACGACGGCACCGCCACATGGTTCAGACGGCGGCAGCGGTCGCAGGAGTGGGTATTGGATATGTTGATGGAATAGGTCATATTGAGATACAGCAGAATGCGCTGCAACAATTCGGGCGAATAGTAGACGATGATCTGTTCGAACGGGCGGCCGTCCTCGGGAATGTCCTCGACGTAGTGATTTCCGACTCCCATGTAAAAGATATCGCCTTTCGATACGGTATGGCACGCATCGCCGTAATAGATATGCTTCGTACCGCGCACCACATAGCCGATGGCATAACGCGAAAGCGTCAGCATCTGGATTCCCCCGTAATTCGCTCCGACATATTTGACGATCGTCGGCTGATTCTCTTTGTCTGGTCTCATACCCTCCATGTTTTGTATTTTTACATTAATTATGTAGATAACGACATACAAAGATATGAATAATTTCATACGCCTACAATAGAATCAGGATATTATTCAATAATTTACTGCATCTGTTATATTAACATCCGATTATTATATTAAATTGAAACCAAAATCCGCTAAATCGGCCCAAACAGTCAGATTAGCAGATTCGTAAAAGTGTCCGATACATGAAAAATATGGAAAAAAGCGCATTAAAAAGCAGCCGCTATATGGCGGCCCGCGGTTCGCCGACGGCGGTCGTTCGCGGGTAACACTCGGGCGCAGCCTGCGGGGACCGCGAGTGAGCTTTCGCGAACGACAGCGGGCCTCCGCGGGGCAGAGGCTGCGGACTACGCGACTCTGCGAGTCGCATTTTATCGATGTTTTATGCGGTTCGCCGACGGCGGCAGGAATGCGACAGCAGTCCGCCGCGAGGGGGCGGCAGCGAACTGCGCGGCTCAAAGAGCCGCAAACATAATGACGAAAACACTCTCGGGCGCAGCCTGCGGAGGGCGCGGTGTGAGCATTTGCGAACAACTGCGGGCCTCCGCTGGGGCGAGGCTGCGGCCCGCGCAGTCCTAACGGACTGCATTTCTTCTCGCAGCTGTCGGCAAACAGCCGATCCCGCCCGAGAGCAGAAGGCGTTCCTCCGCCCCCAGCCGAACAGCTGGCAGCCCTACTGAAATATATACATGTTCTTATCGTACGATCTGAAATCGAAAATATCGATCGGATCGGTGTAATATTCCTCGGGCGCGGCCGCCAGGGCCGACACGATTATGGCGAATTGCCTGAACCGATCGACCCAGACGTCCTTCGTACCTATTACCGTGGGCGAAACGGCCCAATTGCAATTATAGAGATAGGCGTATGCGAATATCTTGAGTCCCAGCGACCGACAGTCGCCGTCGTTTTCGTTCAGGAATATGTCGTACAGATTCTCCGAACGCTCCAGAATATCCACTAACTCGGGAGACTGTATGTACTCCGCCCATGCCTCCACCAGATCCTCGGGAACGTCGTTGCTCAGCGCCTTTCCCCTGCGCGAGTTTATGTAATCCGCGCCGATCTGCAATTGCACCTGTGCTTCGAGCGACACGCGCTCGGCGATATCGAGTTTCGTGAGATAGACGAGTTTGCTCGTCTCGCACTTTCGTCTGTAAGTATCCAGAAAAATGTCGTTGGCATCGAGACGATGAATGTCCGTGGGCTGCCCATCGCCGAAAATAACGTAGTCGCAACGCGAACGAATCGAGTTTTGTATGTAGTTGTCGGGATTCTGCGAGGTCTGCGGAATCTTGATGAATTTGTTGCGGGGCGACAGGTCGAAGATCGCGCGCCGCAGGATTCTCTCCAGTTTGCCGATCGTGTCTTTGGGCATCATCATCGACTCGTACTGGTCGTGACTCACGATCGGAATGATATCTATGTCGCGGTATATGTTGGTTATGCACGCCAGCCGTTCGACCAGTTTCATGTGCGACCACTCGCGCAAAGGCACGATAAATTCCATCGCATATCCGTCGTTGTGCAGTTTCGTGATGTAGGTATCGAACGCCTCGCGGGTGGGCTCGTCGTAGCGAAACGAACCCGCGATGCCTATGGTCAGTTTTTTCATGGCGGTAAGGATTTGAGGTTTGGTTATAGATAAAAAAAGAGGGACGCAGGTACAGCCCCACTCACCGGCCTCGCAAGCCTCAAACGGTAGCTGCCCTTACGCCCATGTCCGCCCCCGCAAGTTAATGCAGGGGCATAACAAGGGTTTCAGACAAATATTATACCGCTTGAAAACCTATTATATCGCTATAATAGTTGCGAGTTTGTGAGTGGTATAAAGGTTTGTCCTAACCTTTAGAATATGTTGACGGTTACGGTGGAACCGCTTTCTTTTGCAAAGGTAACATAACTTTTTTTATTTTTAGTTATGCGACCCGCAGTAAAAAACAAAAAGACGAAACGTGAACCTGACTATAAGTCCATGTTAAAAACATGCTTGCGTTATCATGTCCCGTAGGTCGTGAGATACCTGAAAAGCCTAATAAACACAAGAGGCCCACGCCCGTCATGGCGCAGTGCGTTTAGATGTACTATATACCAAT
>CAUHCL010000124.1 GCA_959604655.1 uncultured Alistipes sp.
AGAGGGATTCGAACCCCCGGAGCCTCGCAGCTCAACGGTTTTCAAGACCGCCGCGATCGACCACTCTGCCACCTCTCCGAGTGCAAAAGTAGAACAGTTTTTCGGTTCTACCAAATATTTTCCGCGATTTTTCTCGGAGGCCTCGGCAAGGCGCTCATTATCAATCAAAAATATGCCGTTTTATTTGGATGTTTCGGAAAAAAGATTAATTTTGTATTCGATATTGTACCGCCTACTAACCTTTACAACTTCGATCGTTATGAATAAATCGCAACTAATCAATGCGGTAGCGGAGCAACTGACAATGTCCAGAGACGACGTGCGCAAGGTCGTGGACTCGCTGCTCGGAATCGCCGAACGCACTCTGTCGAACAACGAAAAGGTGCTCATCTCGGGTTTCGGAATGTTCTCGGTGGTGCGAACGCCCGAGCACATGGGGCGCAATCCGCGTACGGGCGAGAAAGTCATGGTCGACGAACGGCGCAGCGTCCGCTTCCGATCGAGCATGAACATAAAGTGACGTTCGGGCATGCAGCGCACAATCGCGCGGCACGTCGAAGCGCACGTTTTTATTTCGGATTATTTTGCGATCGGTCCGCCAAAAAACGTAAATTTGCAGCCCGAACATTTAACGGCTGCGCCATGAAAATATTCCATATACTTTGTATTCTGGCCGTCACGCTGCAGACGGCCTGCACAGACCGGGGCTACGTCCCGCAGGAGGGCGACTTGCTGTTCCGCGTGGCAGGCACCTCCGCAGCATCGAGAGCCATAGCCGACGCCACGGCATGGCGCGATTCGGTCCGATTCTCGCACGTGGCGATCGTCGCCACGGAAAACGGCAAACCCTACATCATCGAGGCATCGGGCCGCGAGGGCGTCACCCGCACCGAGTGGGACGACTTCATGGCCTCGTCGCCGCAGATCGGCGGCAAGGCGGGCGTGGTCGCCATGCGCGTAACGGCCGATTTCTCGGCCTCGAAGGCCATCGAACGCGCCAAAGGACACATGGGCGAGGAATACGACCTGCACTACCTGCCGAACAACGAAAAGATGTATTGCTCGGAGCTGGTATACGAATGCTTCCTCAAGGACGACGGCACGCCGCTGTTCACCGCCGCGCCGATGAATTTCCGCGACTCGAACGGCGACATGCCCCGCTTCTGGATCGAACTGTTCGAGAAGCTGAACGAGCCGATCCCTGAAGGCGTGGAGGGCACCAACCCCAACGACATGTCGAAAGAACCCGTCCTGCGGGAGGTGCACAGATTCTTCTGATGACTTTAATACTGTAATGCCCCACGGGGCATTACGATCTTCGACGGCTCGCGCCTAAAGCGCAAACTCCGTTTCCCTTATCCCGCATATCTTTTAAGCAGTTCCAGCATCTTGCGGTCGAGTTTGTGGCCCTTGTAGTTTTCGTACTTCACGTCGCGGCGGCCGCTGTCCAGCACCCCGAACGATCCCGTAAGATTCCACAGCGACCAGCCCCAGCCGTTTTCTTCGAATATGTCGAACTGATCTTCGAGCCATGCCAGCGCCACGTGGTGAGGCGTGCGGTTGTGGCATCCGAACTCACCAATATGAACGCGGCCGCCCTGCGCGATCCAGGGCTGCCAGTTACGGTCGAGCGTCTCGCGCAGCCACTCCTTGTCGTAGATTCGGCCGTTCTCGTCGAGCGGCCATCCGAGTTTGTCTTCGGGGAAATACATCGGGCCGTCGCCGTACACCCAGTTCGCCCCGTAGTGCGAAATGAGCATCGGCTGATACCCGCGCCCGCTCTGTATTATGTCGGGCACATCCGCCAGACTCATCAACGGACGGTTGCCCACATCCAGCCCGTCCACGATGATGGTGCGGCGTCGGCTCACGGCCCGTATCTCGTCTATCAGGCGCCGCGCCACACGGTCGTAAGCCGCATCGGCGACCGACGGAGCCTCGTTTATAAGATTGAAGCTCAACAGCTTCGACGGACACGACTTATACCGCTCGGCAAACACCCTCCAATGATGGGCGCAAGCCTCCAGCGCATCGTCGTCTTCGAAAAGGTTCTTTTCGCCATGCGGCGGATTGATGCAGTACCCTGGAACGCGATGGAAATTCAGGTTGATATGTATACCGTATCGACGTCCGAACTCCACCGCGCGGTCGATCTCTTCGAGACACTTCTCGTCCACCCGATACCAGTCGTCCTCGCTGCTCCAGCACCAGTACGACAGCGGGATCCGCGCGAAATTGAAGCCCCACTCCGCCATGATCTCGAAATCGGACTCCGCGAACGGCGTTTGATAGTCGGGATTGAATTTGTTCAGCAGATTGAATCCTTTCCACAGTCTTTTTTTGTTCGGATGTACGGCCGATGCGGCTTGTGCGGCATGCGAGGCTTGTGCGGCATTTGCAGCCGACAGTCCCGTTTCGGGCAGCAGTGCCGCCGACACTGCCGCGCCTGCGATACGTATAAAATCGCGGCGGGTAATACTCTTTTCGTATTTCATCTCGATTCCTGTTTTTTCAAAGATACGAAAAGTCGAGTGCAGAAGCAAACCGAAGGTTTGATTATGCCGAGACGGAGTATCTAAGACAAAGTCAAAGTTAGTAAAAATCGAGCGCAAAGCAAACCTTTGGTTTGCTTTTGTCCAAAGGAAATGCCTCGGACACAATCCAAAAACATAAAGCCGCACGCAAAAAGGGCTGTCCGAACAGATCGGACAGCCCTCAATCCCAAATATTAAATTATACGTACCCTTTCGAGGTGCCGCGCGCCTCGGCGTGCGGCAATCCCGAATCGGTTACCTTGCGAAGTAAGGATTGGTTACGGTACCCTCAGGGTGAGTGAACGTAACAACAGCAGTGTTATTAGCCGATGCACCCGTCTTTTCCGTCATGATACCACCTATATAAGCCTTCTCGTCGCTCTCCTTTTTGAGGTTAACATCGTCAGCCACCTTAATGGTCGCACCCGTGAGGTTGACATAGTTGGCTGCACCTTCGAGAGCAAGACCTCCGACAGAAACTTCGCCCAAAGTCTCACCAGCGTCCTCATCGACTTCTCCGCCGATAATATCTATCGTCAGGCCCTCTACGTTAAGGCTGGTGACATCGGCCTTCTTACCGAATACCGAGAAGGTATGAGCAGCGGCAGGATCGTATACTCCGTCAATAACATTCTCCTTTTCCTCTGCATCGTAAGTATAGTTCGTGATATTGACATTCTTCAACGTAAACTTATTACCTTCGATAGTAATAGCCTTGCTTGCATTGTCTACGCTTATCCACTTTTTACCAAGCAGATCGATGTTGTTTTTCAATGCGGCAGTTACGGCGGCGTTTTCAAGCTCAGCAACGGCAGCAACCAAATCCTCGGCAGTACGTATCTGGCCATCGGTGAAATTACCCTTGAGACCCGTCCACAAGCTGGTGGTAGTCGAACCCTCGGTAAACATCACAGAGAAATATTTAGTATCATCCGTCTCGGCTATGATCGCCATGATCGATGCCTTAACATCGTCAAGAGCCACATCCTTGACAGTTATCTGCTTGCCGGCCACGCCTCCGTTGATCTCACCGAACTTGGGAGCAGCAGCCACATAACTTGTAAGGTCCACATCCTCGTCGATCTCAAGGCTCTCGGCCATCAGAATGGCATTACCATCGTAAACGGGATCTGCGCCTACCAACTTGGCATTATCCCCCAGAACCGAAGCCTTTACCGAACCCAAGAGAGCAGCCTTACCGAAAGTCGTACCTGCGGCAGCCTTGATCTCACCGCCGTCGACTTTTACGTTCTTGAGCGTCATCTTATCGTTGGCCAAGAACTTGACAACGTCAGTTTTCTTCAGAGACTTATTGTCGACCGTCACAGTAGCGTTCTTGATGATGATATTTTCAAGCGATGCGTCTGCATTATTCTCGAAGATACCGACACCCGTTGTCTTGACATTCATGTTTTCGATGGTCACAGGATTCTTGGCATCGTCGCCTGCCAGCATAAACTTAGCCGTCGCAGGGAAAATGAAATTTTCATCGTTTGTACGAAGATACCAAACATAAGCATCATACATGTTGACAGGAACCTGCGAAATCAACCTATCGTTAATCTTGCTGCAATCGAGGTCATTGATTATAAGTGCAGTCTTATACTCTGTGTTTCCTGCATTCGTCCAAACGAGATCTTCAGGTGCGTCAGCATCATTGGCAGCATAGGTATTCACCGAATATACATAGCGCAGAAACTCATCCTCATTGGTAATCAAAGTTTTGTTCTCCAAACCGATGGTGAACGTTTTTGACTGAATATTAAATGTGCGATTTTTTAAAGTTGTATAGTCTTTCGGAAGCACAAACTCGCCAACTGCTTTAAAATCAGCATCTTCCTCCAGCTTAGCATAGCATATCAACTTATCATCCTTGTGCAGTTCAATATCCGTAGGTATGACAAACATAAGAGGGGCACTTCCATTATAATCAAGGGCAAGACCACCTTTACCAAAATCTAAGATAATATTTTCGCTATTTTCAGTATTATCCTGCGCAAGGCTCAATTTTACATTTTCTTCAGATAAAGATACAGCATTCGAACCTGCAATCTTAATCTTGCCCCCATCTTTCTGTTCCAGCTCTACCTTAAACTGCTTGAGTGTTCCTTGTCCATTTACAAGAACACGCATATAGGCTGCCAGAGGGGTAAAGGTTATTTCATTCGAACTCGGATTATCATGATCGTAATTCTCCACGACAGCAACAGCAGGAATCGTCATAGTCGCAAAAGAATTTTGACGATAACGCTGAGTCTGAGGAATAGTCATATTTACCGTAGGAGCATCTGCAGTACCTTCTATCTTAGTCGACGCATTATATGGATAAACCATATAAAATGTCTCCTTGCCCAAATAATCCAAGTCTTCCTTAACAGCCTCGAAAACTGCGCTTGGACCACCTGACTTCGTGATGAACGGGATATTCTGGCTTTTATTAACGGTTGAAACACCTACCATATCACCAATATCCCACGAATATTCACCACTCTCCAAGTGGATACGGGTCTTATTTACATTATCAATTGGCATATTGGCGATAAATGCCGTTTTTCCGCTATTTACAGCAGGAGCAAGTTCGGCATCGTCTTTAGCGCAACTGCCGAGCATAAGAACTGCAGCAGAGGCAAATAATAATTTTTCTTTCATCTTGATTTGAACGGATTAATTAATAAAGTCTAAATTTCAGCAATGCTTAAAAGTTATCATCAAATGGGCCATCACCCATATTGCCAGAACCACCACTCGCAGCGAAACCCTTCTCCACGGCGATGGTCTCCATCTCGATTACGGGCGCCTCGTAGGCACCATAAAATTCAGTTGTTTTCATTTGTTTGTAATATTAATTAAGGTTAAACAAAATCTCTGGAAAAGACGAATAAAAAGGGACAAATGTCTTCGTAATGCCTGTC
>CAUHCL010000125.1 GCA_959604655.1 uncultured Alistipes sp.
TGGTCTCGCGCATCTGCGTGTCGGCCATGATGTTCTTCATCTTGTAGTAGTCCATTATGCCGAGATTGCCGTTGCGGAACGCCTCGGCCATAGCCAGAGGCACTTCGGCCTCGGCGAGGATCACCTTCGCACGGGCATCCTGAGCCTTGGCGCGGTTCTCCTGCTCCAGCGCCACGGCCATCGCGCGACGTTCCTCGGCCTTGGCCTGGGCGATGTTCTTGTCGGCGTCGGCCTGGTCCATCTGGAGCTGCGCGCCGATGTTCTTGCCCACGTCGATATCGGCTATGTCGATCGACAGTATCTCGAATGCGGTACCCGCGTCGAGACCCTTCTCCAGTACCACGCGCGAAATCGAGTCGGGATTCTCCAGCACGATCTTGTGCGATGCGGCCGAACCGATCGACGACACGATGCCTTCGCCCACACGGGCCAGAACCGTTTCCTCGCCTGCACCGCCCACCAGCTGCTTGATGTTGGCGCGCACCGTGACGCGGGCCTTGGCTATGAGCTGAATGCCGTCCTTGGCCACGGCGGCCACTGGCGGAGTGTTTATCACTTTGGGGTTGACCGACATCTGCACGGCCTCGAATACGTCGCGGCCCGCCAGGTCGATGGCGGTGGCCATCTTGAAGTCGAGGTTGATGTTGGCCTTCTGCGCCGAGACGAGGGCGTGTACCACGTTGGTGACGTTACCGCCCGCCAGATAGTGCGCCTCCAACTCGTTGGGGTCGAGGTTGAGACCCGCCTTGGTTCCCTCGATCATCGACGATACGATTACCGAGGGCGGCACCTTGCGCCAGCGCATGAGGATGAGTTGCAGCAGGCTGATCTTGACGCCCGAGACGAGCGCCGAGAACCACAGTCCCACAGGAATGAAATAGAATACCAGCCAGATGGCTATAAGGCCCAGAAAGGCCACGAAGGCGATGATTCCCAATTGTAAATCTTCCATAGTATCAGGTTGTTAATGATTTGTTGCGTTATTCGGTGAGCTTCACTACGACGGTGAAGTTCTCGAAGCCCGTCACCTCCACTCTCTTGCGCTGGTCGATGAAACCGTCGGCCGACTTGGCCTCGTAGACCTTGCCGTCGATATTCACCTTGCCCATCGGCGACAGACGCGAGACGGTGGTGCCGCGGTCGCCCGCCTTCAGCTCGTCGGCGGGGCTCGCCATGCTCGACGACTCGATCTTCTGGTCGAGCGAGAAGCGCTGCCATGTCTTGGCGCGCAGCGATATGACGGTGGCTATGAGCGACACGACCAATATGGCGGCTATGGTCACTCCGCCGCCCACCACATCGTAGCGAGCGAATCCGAAGTATGCGGCCGTGCCGTAGCACAACAGCGAGAGGACGGTTCCCACGGTGGTGCCCGGCAGCAGGACCAGCTCCACCACGAGGAAAAACATTCCCAGCAGAACGAGAAATACGATCAATCCCATAAGCATTTGGTTTTAAGTTGTCAATGTGTTTCGCCGCCCTCGGCGGAGCGGCCGTCGGTCAATCTTCCTCGTCCGACTCTTCGTCGGGGCTGCCCCCGAGCTCCGTCACCTCGGCCGTAAGCCTTTCGTCGCATTTCGCCACGGCGGCGGCCACGCGTTCGGCCATGACACGGGTGTCGAACGTTCCTACTATGAAGGTGTCCTCGGCGACCTTCGATATCTGGCACCCTTCGGCCATGGTGGCTATCAGATCGCGCACCGTGTCATCCAGAGCGCCGCCCTTTATCGTCACGCGGAAGGTGACGGCTGCGTCGCCGTTCTGTTGCGAAAGATTGGTTTTGCGGCCGTCGCACCACTCGACGATCTCGGGGTTGCGGAAGCCCTTCTTTTTCATTATCTCGACCGCCGTTTCGGCCTCGGCACGCGTACGAAGACCGCCAGCGTAGTAGCTGAAGCGACCGTCTTCGAGAGTCTCGATGCAGAGGGGCGAGGCGCCGCGGAATGTCGATACGGCCTGTTTGTATTTGTAGGTTCCCAGCTGTATGCGGTAGATGGTGCCATATTCGTACACGATGCAGTCGGGTATGGGGTTCGAGGCGTTGTAGGGGCTGCGGGGAGTGAACTCTATGGCCTCGTAATCGACGAACGAGCGGCGCTTGACCTCGATGGGAGGCATGCGGAAGTCGATCTGCCGAACGCTTTTCGAGGCATTCGAGAGCGAGTCGATGGCGGCCGTGCGGTTGAGCAGCTTGGCCACGTAGATCTCGTAGTTCAGCACCACGGGCTTTTGCAGGCAGTAGTCGGCCACCGCCTCCGACGCGCAGTTGTCGGCCGAAGCCAGCTTCTCCTGACGTGCCTCGCCCATCATCGATTCCGTGATTTCGAGTATGTCCTCGCGGTTCTCCTTTTCAAGGAAGTAGGAGTAGACGTAGGTCTTCTGGTCGTAGATCTCGCCCCACAGCTTGGCCAGCTGCCTTTCGAGCACCAGGCTCTCGTCCGTGACGGCCGAAATGTCGGCATACACCGCTTCGGCTTCGGCCTCGGTGGACGCCATCACGTATTTGTCGTACAGCGCCTTGATCTTCTTGTAGTTGTCGATGTACGAAGTCACGTATTTGCGCGCCGTGTTCTCCTTGCCGTTCACGGCCAGCAGAGCCTTATAGTCGTCGGGGTCGATGTTCTTTATGAAATAGGAGTTGCCGAAGATGGATGCCGCCGATTGGGCCGATTCGTCCGCACCGCCTATGTTGCCCATGCCCGCGAGCACGAAATCCTGCTCGATGGCGTTGATGCCGTCGACGAGTCGGATCTTCTGCGAGCGCAGGGCGAATGCCGCGTTTTCGGCATCGGTGAGTATAAGCATCAGCGAATCGGATCTTTGGCGGGTCAGCGAATCGCGTTTCTCGGCATTTTCGCGCATCGCGCCGCGGACCGTGCGGATGACGTTGAATATGGAGTCGCTTCTGAGCCGCAGCGTCTCCTCCTTGCGCAGAAGGTCCATGTATTCGCTGTTCTTTTCAAGTCCGGGTATTCGCGCAGTGATCTCCTGCGCCGCCGAATCGGTTGCGCACAATGTAGCGGCCAACATTCCTGCCGCGAGCACTTTACGTATGGTTATCTCCACCATCTGATAAAAAAGAGTTGAATCAATCCGAATATTTCGAGACGCCCCAGCAACATGAGGAACGTCAGATTTAGTTTCATTACCGACGGCATGGCCGAGTAGTTGTCCATCGAGCCTACCTCGCCGAATCCCGGGCCGACATTGCCCGCGCATGCCACGGCGGACGAGAAGCCTGTCATGAGGTCTGCGCCCAGCAGCGTGTTGGTGAATGTCCCCGCCAGAATCATCATCATGAAGGCCACGGTGTAGACCATGACCGTGTTGAGCATGTCCTTGTCCTGCGGGATGCCGTCGACCTTGGTGCGGAAGATGGCGTTGGGGTGCTGCTGCCTGCGCAGGCGGTTGCGCATCATCTTGACCGCCAGCAGCAGGCGGTCGATCTTGAGGCCTCCCGATGTCGACCCTGCGCAGGCGCACACTATCGAGCAGAAGATCAATATAAGCATCGCGAACGAGGTCCATGTGTTGCAGTCGGCGATGGCGAATCCCGTGGTGGTGATGTACGACACGGTCTGGAACAGCGAGTAGCGCAGCGACGCGAGCATCGACGGGTATACGTCGGCCTTGCGGAGGCTCAACGCGATGAGCAGTGCGGCTACGGCTATTGTCCAGAGGTAGAACCGCGTCACCTCCGAGCGGAAGATGTTGTTCGCCTTGCGCGTGACGGTGGCGTATATCAGGCCGAAATGGATTCCCGCCACCGCCATCCCGAAGATGAGCACCGCCTCTATCACGGCCGAGTCGAAAAATGCCACGCTGGTGTTCTTGGTGCCGAATCCGCATGTGCTGCATGTCGACATGGCGTGACACAGCGCGTCGAACCAGCACATGCCGCCCAGCTTGAGTAGCAGGGTAGTGACAGCCGTGAGGCCTATGTAGACCGAAAGTATTATCTTTACGGTGGTTTGCGTGCGGTAATTGAAGTTGTCCTTCGCCAGCGACGACAGTTCGACGTTGGAGAGCATCATCTTGCTCTTGCCTATGGACGGCAGGATGACCAGGGTGAACATCACCACGCCTATGCCGCCCACCCAGCATGTGGCCATGCGCCAGAAATGGAGCCCGCGAGGCAGCGCCTCGACGTTGTTGAGTATCGAAGCTCCCGTGGTGGTGAATCCCGACACGCTCTCGAACCATGCGTTCATGGGCGAGAACTCACCGCCCCACATCAGGTAGGGGAACATGCCTACGACGCTCGATACGATCCATGCCCCGACCACGATGCAGTAGCCCTCCTTGGTCGAGATGCGGTCGGTGCGCGGGACGAAGATCATGGGGAAGCATCCTAACAGAAGTGTCAGCAGCGACGACATGAGGAGAGGGTAGTAGCCCGTATCCATGTTACTCAGGCAGGATATTCCCGCCGCCAGCAGCATGAATGCCGCCAGCACCAGCAGCACCATCCCGATATATCGTATTACCACGCTGAATCTCATATCTCCGTCGTTCGGCCTTCGGGCCGCATGTCATTTCGTCGTCTTCGTGCCGACCATTACCGACTCTATCTTCTCCTTCAGTTCCTGCATCTCGTCGCGACACTCTGCCTTCACGTCGAACGGCAGTTTGTAGCGCAGCCAGTCGCCCAGGCTGCGGTTCATTTCGATGATGGGCTTCACGGTGTAGATCATTATGAAGTAGTAGAACATCAGCAGGATGGCTATCATCACCAGCAGCGAGATGAATACGGGGGTCACCGAGCGGTAGGCGTTGCGGTTGAGCTGTTCGGCACGCGGCGTGAGCGAGCCTTGCGCCGACGACATGACGTCGGTGATGCCGTCCGTTATGCTGTTGTAAAGGGGCAGGTAATTGTCGTCGTACCATTTGCGGCCGTCGAACGTAGCGGACGGCTGTCGGCCGAGCAGCTTCTCGATGGCATGCTCCATTTGCTCCGAGCAGAGGCTGAGCGAATCGAAAAGCGGGTCGGCCGACGATTTGCCCGACTCGCTGCGCGCCCGACGTATGGTGAGATTGAATCTCTGTATGCTGCTGCGGCACGAGTCGGCGTATATGCTGTCGCGCAAGACAGCATAGTTGACCACAGCGCGGTCGTTGGCGTGTATGGCCGAGAGCATGTTCTTCGACATCTCGATGCTGCGACGGCTGCTGCCCAGTATGGCTTCTATGTCGACGCTCATGTGGCTGAGCTCGAAAAGCGATACCAGACCCGAAAAAAAGAGCAGCGCCACGATGCTCAGAAATCCGATTGTCACTCGTTTGCGAATCCCCGTCATATAAATCTACTTTTCGCGCAGTCGTGCGGGGCGAACCGCACGGATCGCCGCTCGCGGACCAATCCTCGTAAAAATTGCGCTAATCAATGCAAATATAGCAA
>CAUHCL010000126.1 GCA_959604655.1 uncultured Alistipes sp.
CGCTGAATCGGATGCCTTCGGCACTTTTGAAGCAATCAAAAGGTCTCCGATTCTTAACGCTCCGTCGCCGCGGCCGCCCTCTTCCCGAAATCGCTTCTGCCGCGGGATAGGCTGACGCGTGTGCATTAATGAAATGTTTTCGGGTCGCGGCCTGCGGAGGCCGCATGCGAACGTAAAGTGAGTTGCGGGCCTCCGCGTAGCGAGGCTGCGGCCCGCGCAGTCCTGCGGACTGCATTCTCCCCGCCGCCGTCGGCAGGCAGCAGACCGCGGCCCGAATTTCGCATGGGGCGACAAAATGCAAGCGAGCTTGCTTTTGCCCTCGCTTATTATTATCTTTGGCTGCGCCTTAGATACTCCGTCTGAAGCATAATCAAACCTTGGGTTTGTTTCTGCGCTCGACTTTTCGTATCTTTGACTTCGTCTTAGATACTTCGCCTCGGCAAAACCGCAAATAAATTTGCTTTTGCACTCGGCTTATTCGTATCTTTGCAAGGTATACGCAAATGTGTCATGAAAGATCTGAAACGAAAAATAAACAACCTGTTTCGCCCGAAGCGTCTCAGCCTGACCGATCCCATCCGCCGCAAGGAGGATTGGAACGTGAGAATATCGGCTGCGGGACTCATCGGAGGCGTCGCGGCATTCTGTCTGTTCATGTTTCTGCTGGTGCTTCTGCTGGTGGCCTATACCCCCGTGCTGGACATATTCCCCGGGTACCGCACCTCGGCCGAGCGTTCGCACGATGAGCTGGTACAGAACATAATGCGCATCGATTCGCTCGAACGGCGCATGAACGACATGCTCACCTATAACGAGAACATAGCCATGATAATGGAGGGGCGCACTCCCGTGATGCGCACCCCCATGAACGACGACACCACCCGTCTGGACAAGACGCTGGTGCCGCCTTCGCAGCTCGATTCGCTGCTGCGCGCGCAGATTGAGGGCGAGGGCGACTACTCGCTGTCGCGTACGTTGCGTGAGCGCGAGCACGGCGGCAGCCTGCCCGAGTTCGCGGCGCCCGTGGAGGGCATCATCACGCGCCACTTCTCGCGCAAGGACAACTATCTCGGCGTGGGCATTCAGGCGGCTCCCAACGCTCCCGTTACCGCCATCGACGACGGCACGGTGATCGACGTGGCGGCGGGTGTCGACGGCGGAAATACGGTAACGGTGCAGCATTTCAACGGATTCATATCGGTCTACCGCAATCTGGCGCAGATACTGGTGAGCAAGGGCCAGCCCCTCAAGAGCGGGCAGGTGATAGGCTACAACGCCATGCGCGAGGTGGGCGATCGGACCAACCCTCTGGTCGAGCTGGAGATATGGAACGAGGGCAAGGCCGCCGATCCCGAGATTTACATCGTATTCTGACAGAAAAATCATAATTCAACCCCAATGAAGCAACGTTTATCAATCCTCGGATCGACGGGATCGATCGGAGTGCAGACGCTCGACATAGTGGCCGAGAACCCCGATCTGTTCGAAGTGACCTCGCTTGCCGCGGGCAGCAACTGGCAGCGGCTGGCCGAGCAGGCCGTGCGGTTCGACGTCGATTGCGTCGTCATAGCCGACACCTCGAAATACGAGGCGCTGCGACGCGCTCTGGCGCCCTATCCCATAAAGGTTTTCACGGGCGAGGAATCGATGCGGCAGATGTTTTGCAGCAGCGAGGTGGACGTGGTGGTCAACGCGCTGGTGGGCTATGCGGGTCTGCAACCCACGCTGGCGGCCATCGGGGCGGGCAAGAAGATCGCGCTGGCCAACAAGGAGACGCTCGTGGTGGGCGGCGATCTGGTGATGCGCATGGCGGCGGAGCGCAAGGTGCCGATCATGCCTATCGATTCGGAGCATTCGGCCATATTCCAGTGCCTCGCGGGCGAGCGTTCGCCCGTCCGACGGTTGATAATCACTTGCAGCGGCGGAGCGTTGCGCGACGTGCCTGCCGAACGTCTGGCCGACGTCACGCCCGAGCAGGCGCTGAAGCATCCGCAGTGGAGCATGGGGGCGAAGATAACGATCGATTCGGCGACTCTGGTGAACAAGGGTTTCGAGGTGATCGAGGCGCACTGGCTGTTCGGGGTCGATGCCGACCGCATCTCGGTGCTCGTCCATCCGCAGTCGATAGTCCACTCGATGGTGGAGTTCGACGACGGGGCGATAAAGGCCCAGCTGGGCACTCCCGACATGCGCATGCCGATAAGCTATGCGCTCATGTTCCCTTACCGCGCGTCGCGGCCGCAGGAGCATTTCAGTTTCCTCGACCATCCGACGCTGACATTCGCCGAGCCCGATCGGGCGAAGTATCCCGCGCTGGATATAGCCTACGATTGCATGCGCCGCGGCGGTACGGCGGCCTGCACCATGAACGGCGCGAACGAGGTGGCCGTGGCGGCGTTCCTCGGCGGGCGGTGCCGTTTTACCGACATCACGGCGTCGATAGAGTATGCGCTGAAGCGTGCGACGTTCACGGCGTCGCCTACGGCGGACGACTACGCGGCGTCGAACGCCGAGTCGCGAGCGCTGGCCGAGGAATATCTCGCCTCGCGGAGATGATGCCGCAGGCATTGCGAAAGGAAATAATTGCTTGATAATGGATATTGTAATAAAGATCATTCAGTTCTTCATGAGTCTGTCGCTTCTGGTGGCGATTCACGAATTCGGACACTTCATCATGGCGCGCGTGTTCAAGATCCGCGTCGAGAAGTTTTACATATTCTTCAACCCGTGGTTCTCGCTTCTGAAGTGGAAACGCGGCGACACGGAGTACGGCTTGGGATGGCTGCCGCTGGGCGGTTACGTGAAGATCGCGGGCATGATCGACGAGAGCATGGACACCGAGCAGATGAAGGCTCCCGTGAAGCCCGACGAGTTCCGCGCCAAACCCGCGTGGCAGCGGTTTCTGGTGATGATCGCGGGCGTGGTGATGAACATCCTGCTGGCGGTCGTGATCTATACGGGCATCCGCTACGTGCACGGCGAGGCCTATATGGCCAATGCCGACGTGAAGTGGGGCTACGAGTTCAGCGAGGCGGGTGAGCGCCTGGGATTCAGAGACGGCGATCGTGTGGTGGCCATCGACGGCGAAGAGATCGACGATGTGAACGAGATACGCGGCCTGCTGCTCCTGACGGACGATGCACGCCGCGTGACAGTGGTGCGCGACGGCCACGAGACGGAGTTTACCATACCGTTCGAGAAGCTGCTCGAAATGCGTCGCCGCCGCGAGTACGAGAATCTCTACGTTCTGCGCGTGCCGTTCATAGTCGATTCGGTCATGTCGGAGTCGGCGGCTGCGGCGGGGCTGCGCCACGGCGACGAGGTGGTGGCGTGCGGAGACGTAGAGTCGGTCGATGCCGCGACAGTCACCGAATCGCTGAATGAGCATCGGGGCGATACGGTCACGCTGGGTGTTCTGCGCGACGGCGCGCGCGTGTCGGTGAAGGTGCCCGTGAACGACGAGGGCAAGATCGGCGTGCGGCTCGCCAATCCGTTCACTCCCCGCGTGCGCGAGTTTACATTCTGGCAGGCCATACCCGAGGGCGCGAAGCTGGCGGGGGAGACCGTGGCCGATTACTGGCAGCAGCTGAAACTCATATTCAGCCCCCGAACCAAGATGTACGAGGAACTGGGTGGATTCATCGCCATAGGCAACATATTCCCCTCGGAGTGGGACTGGCTGCGTTTCTGGTCGATGACGGCGTTCCTCTCGATCATGCTGGCGGTGCTTAACATCCTGCCCATCCCGGGACTCGACGGCGGACATGCGCTGTTCACCTTGTGGGAGATGGCCACGGGTCGCAAGCCGAGCGACCGTTTCCTTGAGATAATGCAGTACATAGGTTTCATATTGTTGCTGGCGCTGGTGATATACGCCAACGGCAACGACATCTACCGACTGTTCAACCGATAGCTTTATGGCCAAGGTCAAGAAGGCATATTTTTGCAAGAATTGCGGTTTCGAGGCCCCCAAGTGGCTGGGGCGCTGCCCGAGCTGCGGCGAGTGGAACTCGTTCACGGAGGAGGTTGTGGCCAGGGCGCCCTCGTCGCTGTCGGCCGCCGTGGCCGCGGGCACTCCGCAGACCCCGCCGCAGAGGGTGAGGGATATCGAGCGGTCGTCGCACCGCCGTCTGGACCTGCATAATGCCGAGGTCAACCGCGTGCTGGGCGGCGGACTGGTACCCGGGTCGCTGGTGCTGCTGGGCGGCGAGCCCGGCATAGGCAAGTCGACCCTCAGTTTGCAGATTGCGCTGACGAACCATTCGCTGCGCACGCTCTACGTCTCGGGCGAGGAGTCGGCCGAGCAGATCGGCATGCGCGCCGAGCGCATAGGCATCGGCAACGACGAGTGCTATGTCTATTCCGAGACGCTGCTGGAGAACATCCTCGCGCAGATGGCGCAGTACAATCCCGACGTGGCGGTGATAGACTCCATACAGACCATCTACACCGAGACCGTGGATTCGTCGGCGGGCAGTGTGTCGCAGATCCGCGAGTGCGCCGCGTCGTTGCTCAAATATGCCAAGACCACGGGAACGTCGATCTTCATCATAGGCCACATTACCAAGGACGGCACCATAGCGGGGCCGAAGATTCTGGAGCACATAGTGGATGTGGTGTTGCAGTTCGAGGGCGACGGCAACAACATCTACCGCATCCTGCGCGGCATAAAGAACCGCTTCGGCGCCACGTTCGAGATAGGCGTGTTCGAGATGCTCGACGCGGGGCTGCGCACGGTGGACAACCCGTCGGAGATACTCCTGTCGCATTACGACGAACCGTTGAGCGGCATTGCCGTCGGTGCGTCGGTGGACGGCATAAGGCCTTATCTCATCGAGGTGCAGGCGCTGGTGAGCAATGCCGCCTACGGCACCCCGCAGCGCACGGCTACGGGATACGATCCGCGCCGCATGAGCATGCTGCTCGCCGTGCTGGAGAAGCGCGTGGGGATGAAGATGTTCACCAAGGATGTGTTTCTCAACTTCGCGGGCGGATTCAAGGTGGCCGATACGGGGCTCGATCTGGCGATCATGGCGGCCGTGGTGTCGTCGTACTACGACCGTCCGATAGCCGACGGCGTGTGCTGCGCGGGCGAAGTGGGGCTTTCGGGCGAGGTGCGTCCCGCGCCGCGTACCGAACAGCGCGTGAGCGAGGCGGCTCGGCTCGGGTTCCGCCGCATAGTGGTGTCGGGATTCCTGCGCAAGGGGATGAAGATGCCCAAAGGCATAGAGGTGGTATACATAAACAACATCGGCGAACTGCCCCGCGCCGTATTCTGCGAATAGCGCTGCGCAATTGCCTTCGGTACTCTTTTCGGAGCGTAGCGACCGAAGTCCCCTCCAAGGAGGGGATTGCGGAACAAAGTTCCGCTTCTGCT
>CAUHCL010000127.1 GCA_959604655.1 uncultured Alistipes sp.
CCTCGCACGAGATCACGTCGCCGTCGAAGCACTCGTAGATATCGGTCCTGCGGAGGAAATCTATAAACTCGCGCGACATGTTGGAGAGAACGTACAGTTTGTATCCCGCCGCTTTAAGGTCGCGTATCAACCGTCCCGTAGGCTCGATGGTCTCCTGCTTGTCGATCGACAACAACACCATCTCGCGGGTATATTCCCTGTCGGCACCGCGGTAGGCGCTCAGGTCGTCGATCATCTTCTCGAAATCCGACGCACCCGCATCGTAGTCGATCCAGAATTGAGGCATGGGCGTTTCGGTCACGTATGAGAAGAAACGCACGAACTCTTCGCTGCACTTGCCGAGATCGCGCGCGAACACCACCTGACCGAGATCAAAAACTATGTTTTTCATGGTTACAAATATACTCATTAGCCGCGAGAACTCCAAAAACAGCCGCTTCCGCACCGTCGGTAACAAAAAAACGGCGCCTTCATCTAAATTTTTAGCAGAAAATTTTGTTATCTAAAATTGTAGTACTAAATTTGTAGTATGAAAAACGAAGGAAGGTTAAAATATATCGTCGCGGCATTGGCGACGCTCGCTTCGGCCATCGGCTCACACGCGCAGAATGTGACCATGAAGCTCGATTTCGACAATGCCCGCAGCGAAGCGATCGCCGACAACGGCAACGAGGATGCCGCAGCCGCGGAAGCGGAGATCGACTACCGATATATGGTCGACGGGCGCATGGTCGACGAAAACACGGCCGACATACTCGCCCGCCACTGGAACATCCGCCGAATACGCATCGAACGCACCGACTCGGGCGCACTGGTACGCGTCAAGACCAAAGGACTCGACCAGGAGTTCCTCAAAGGCAACGTCGGGGGCATAGCATGGCACTCGCGGTTCGAGGACGGCATAGACAGAAAATACATAGGCGGTTATGTGCTGCGCCGAGACTACGACAGCATCCGCAAGGCGGAGCACATCCCAGACGGCAGATTGCTCATACTGCGCAACGAGCACTGGCGCCGACTCTCGCCCGATGCCGTATACCGACTCAACGGCCGCCCCATAGACGGCAGCTCGCTGGTCTACATGGAGGGTTCGATCCTACAAACCGTCGACATCCGCTTCGGCAAACGGCAGATCAGGCGGTACGGACCGTCGGCAGCCAACGGCGTGGTGTGGTGCCGCACATACAGACGCCTGCCGCTCATTACCCTCGACGGCAAGCGCATACGCCTCAAGCAGTGGATAAAGCTGTGCGACCCGAGCCTGATCAACATGGGCACGACGCTCAACTATCGGTTCCTGTCGCCTATAGAGGGCTGCAAACGCTACGGCAGGCGCGCCAAATACGGCGTGATAATAGTGAGGTCGGAATAATTCGACCGCGACACGGGATACATCGATGTAAAAACATATAACCATGAAAAAGAGACAAGGACTTACCAAAGGCGAAGAGGAAATCATGCAGCTGCTGTGGCAGTTGGGCAAGGGTACAGTGAACGACATCATAGCCCTCATGCCCGACCCGAAACCCAAGTACACCACGGTGGCGACGTTCATCAAGATACTCGAAAACAAAGAGTACGTCCGCCACGAACAGCTCGGCAAGAGCTTCGTCTACTACCCCGCCGTCGAAAAGGAGGAACACGCAAGGAGCGTGATGAAGAGCATGCTGACCGATTACTTCGGCGGATCGGTGTCGAATCTGGTGTCGTTCTTCTCGCAGCACGAGAACATTTCGACACGCGAGATGGACGAGATACTCGAAATCATCGACCGCGCGAAAAGAGCATAACGCAACATAACGACAAACCGAAATGAAAGAGACGGTCATATACACGATAGAGGTGCTCATATGCGGCGGGCTGCTGCTTCTGGCCTACAACCTGCTGCTCGAAAGGCGTGTGGCGTTCCGCATCTGCCGCATCCATCTGCTGGCGTCGACGGCCGCGTCGATGATAATCCCGCTGCTCGACATACCCGTATGGACGGCCGAGACGGTCGACGCCGCACCCGCCATATACGCGGGTGACATCACGGCCCGAGTCGTCGAGGAACCGAGCGAGGCGATCGACCCCAAGAACATCCTGCTGGCGGTCTATTTCCTCGGCGCTGCCCTATCGCTCGCGCTCACACTGTACCAGCTGCTCAAGATACGGCGCATACGCCGAAACGGCACCGTCATAAGCAGCGGCCGACCGCGCATCGTCCGCGCCGCCGACAACATATCGTCGTTCTCGTTCTTCGGGACCGTATACGTCGGCCGCGACACCCGCGGAGAGGAACTGCAAGCCATTCTGGCCCACGAGAGCAGCCACATAGCCCACCGCCATTCGGCCGAACGCATGGCCATGGAGCTGATGAAGGCCGCCATGTGGTGGAATCCGTTCGCATGGATAGCGCAGCGACGCCTGGCCGAGGTGCACGAATACGAGGCCGATGCCGACGTGCTCCGCGGAGGATACGACATAAACAACTATATTGCAACCATATTGAAGAGTCTGCTTGGATATAGTCCGGACATAGCCAACGGTCTCAGAGATTCATTAACAAAAAAGCGTTTCAAAATGATGACAACACCGAAAAGCGGCAGGTATGCCCTGCTGCGCACACTGGCCGTCGCACCCGTAGTCGCGGGACTGCTCTGCACATTCTCTTTCACGGCCAAGGCTACCGACTATCGGACGGACGACAATCCGCAGACGGAATCGGTCGCAGCGACGGATCAAAAACCCGCCAACATGCACCTGACCGTAACCGACGAGAACGGCTCGCCGCTCGGCGACGTGAAGGTCGTCGCGGCAGGCAAGGAGTACGTTACCGACGCAAACGGCCGACTCACGCTGTCGCCCACGCACAGCATGAATATTGAACTCAGCCGCGAGGGATACAAATCCGTCTCGTACAGCTTCACGATGTCGGGTTCCGACGTCGACAGCAACATCGATCTGAAGATAAAAATGGCTTCCGACAAATCCGACGGCCATAACGTGATAAACATGACGATGAGATCGACGGGATCGGGACAAAGCTCGGCGCAGGTCAAGAGCAGCGAGGAGGCCTTTATCTTCGCCGACAAGATGCCCACATTCCAGGGCGGCGATCTGAACAAGTTCCGCACCTACGTCATGTCCAGAATACGCTACCCCGAGGAAGCGATGCAAAAGAACATAACGGGCAAGGTCGTGGCATCATTCATCATCGACAAGCAGGGCACGGTCACCGACGTGCAAATATTGCAGACGCCCGACCGCATATTGTCGGAGCAGGTAATCAAAGTCCTGTCGCAGTCGCCCGCATGGACCCCGGGCGAGCAGGACGGACGAGCCGTGAACGTGAAATTCACCATTCCCGTGGAGTTCAATATTCCGAGCGATGCGGCGACAGATAAGCCGACGAACCCCAACACGCCGAAATCAATCGACGAGATCCAAGTGGTAGGATTCCCGAAGAAAACGGCCGAGTAGAACGGCACGACACGGCAGACAAAACCCAACCAAAGCATAAGCAAGGCGATCGGCTTCCACGCGAAGTCGGTCGCCGTCATTTACGGGCGGCTCACGACAGCGAAAAAGGAGACTCCCGAGGCAGCATACCGCGGCCGACGGACCGATATGCGCAGAAAGATGACGAAAAAACATACGGTGCATAATTTTTTGTTTATATTTGCGTTGTAATTGAGAAATAACCTTAAAGTATTTTTTATAAAATGAAAAAGCTGTTAACCATTGCAATGATCTCCATCGTCGCGCTTTTCGCGGGCACGTCGTGCAACACCAAATCGACGGATAAGATATATACGAGTCTCGTCAGCCTGGTGGAGGGAAGCTGGAGCACGGGCAACTTCTACGTCGTTTTCGACGACGGCAAGACCGCGTACGTAACCAACGCGACCAACATGACGTTCAAGCCCACCATCGACAACGAGGCGCGCGCCATAATCTACTACTCCATAGAGGACCAGACCGCCACGGGTTTCGACTCGGTTATCACCATCTCGGCCGTTTACGGAGTGTCGGTCGATCCCGTCCGCAGCATATACGACCACGAACTTAGCGAAATAGAGAAGTTCACCGCCGAAATCGACGTGGTGGAGGGATACTATGCCCGCAATTACGTCAATCTCCAGATCAAGTTCCTGTGGGGACAGACCAACAATTCGGAGCATTCGGTAGCGCTCGTATACAACTCGAAGGAGGGACACGAAGGCGCATTCCAGTCGCTCTACCAGGATGACGGCTATCTCTACCTCGAACTGCACCACAACTCTAACAACGACCCCGAAATGTATGAATACAACACCTATGTATCTTACAAGATAAAGCCCGAGCAGATCAACATCTCGCTTGAGGATTATGTAGGTGTCAAGATACTTTACAAATCACTCGACGGCAACAACAGAGTCTACAAGATAGATTTCAAGTAATAAACCTGCAAGGATATTTTTACACTAATCGGGATGCCCGCACGGGCATCCCGATTTTTTATGCCATAACCGCCCGATGGTCCGCCAACACAAAAGTACGCAGAGCAGGTCCGACGCCATGCGTTCACGTCGCACGCAGCATTTTAGCCGATCCGTCGCCCGAAAACATTAGTGGCAATTATCGGCTGAGAATGACAAGGAAAATGAATAGATCACAGACAAAAAAAATCGGCAAGGTTCGGAATGAACCTTGCCGATTTTTCGTTTCGAGTCGAACTCGACCGACGTTTATGCGCCGAAGTTATCGTAGAGGATATTTTCGGGCGGAACGCCGAGGCTGTCGAGCATATTCACCACGGCATTCGACATCATCGGAGGTCCGCACATGAGGTAAATGCAGCCTTCGGGCTCCTCGTGGTTCTTCAGATAGTTTTCATACAGCACGTTGTGTACGAAGCCCACCTTGTAGTCCACGCCCGCGGCATCGGCTGCGGGATCGGGACGGTCGAGCGCCAAATGGAACTTGAAGTTGGGGAAATCCTTCTCGATGGCGTGGAAGTCGTCGAGATAGAAGGCCTCCTTCAACGAACGGGCACCGTACCAGAACGTAACGGGACGCTTGGTCTTCTCCGTCTTGAAGAGGTGCATGAGGTGGCTGCGCATGGGAGCCATACCCGCACCGCCGCCGATGAAGATCAGCTCCTGATCGTCGGGCAGATTGTCGGGCAGGAAGAACTCGCCGTAAGGACCCGAGATGGTGATCTTGTCACCCGGCTTGAGCGAATAGATGTACGACGAGCATACGCCCGGGTTCACCTTCATGAAACCGCCCGCCGCGCGATCGAACGGCGGAGTGGCTATACGCACGTTGAGCTTTATCACATTGCCCTCGGCAGGATAGGTAGCGCA
>CAUHCL010000128.1 GCA_959604655.1 uncultured Alistipes sp.
ATCGCTCTATCCCGACTTCGCCAACGCCTATCTCAACCGCAGCTATCTGCGCCTGATGATGAACGATCCCAAGGGTGCGCGCGAGGACCGTCAGACCGCCGAGCGCAAGATAGCCGACTACAAGTCGCGCCTGAGCGACTCCACCTATTCGATATACGCCGACACGACGCAGAAATTCGACAAGCTGCTGGCCTTCGACGCCAAGGTGTCGGACGGAGGCTCGTTCGACCGCATGGCCGACGACAATGCCGTGGGCGACATGAACATGAAGCTGATCCCGTTGTTCAAGTTCACCCTCATGTATCCCGATTCGGCCACGACGGCACGCAATGCGCTCTACCATGCGCAGCGCGTGGAGGATTTCAAGCGCAAGGTGAACAACCCCCTGCTGGTGCTGTCGCGCAGCGACACCAACATCGCGCCCGATTCGCTGGTCGTGATGGGCAACGAATTGCAGCGGCGCACGCGCGAGGCGAAGGAGGATTCGTGGATCGATCTGTTCCAGCACGGCATAACGCAATCGCTCATAAAGCAATATACCAATGCCGTCAACACCTTGTCGATGGCCATCGAGGGCAATCCGTCGAATCCGTTCCTCTACATCAACCGTTCGACCACGCGGGCCGAGATGATCGACTTCATATCGTCGATCGACAACTCCTACCAGCGCATAACCATCGATTCCGATCCCGCCAACCGCCTGCGCAACGCAAGTTCGCGCACGTATAACTACGACGACGCCATAGAGGACATAAACAAAGCCATAAAGCTCTACCCCAACTTCGCGTACAGCTATTACAACCGCGCCAATCTGCACGCCATATCGAACGAGCTGCCCGAGGCGTACGACGACTACACCCGAGCGATAGAGCTGAACCCCGATTTCGGCGAGGCCTACTACAACCGCGGGCTGGTGCAAATCTTCATGAAGGATACCCGCAAGGGGTGTCTCGATCTGTCGAAAGCGGGCGAGCTGGGAATCGAGAATGCCTACGAGGCGTTGAAACACTACACCGTGATAGAACACGAATAGACCCCGACAGAGCAAACAAAACCCAAATAAATTATGACGCAAACCTACAAACGACTCAACGACTCGGCCGCCATACGCTGGACGGCGTTGGGTGTGGTCGCTTTCACCATGATGGCCGCCTACTTCGTCAACGACGTGGTGGCCCCGCTGAAATCGATCCTCGAAAGCGACCTGGGATGGACCAGCCGCGAGTTCGGCTTCTTCACGGGCGCTTACAGCTTTCTGAACGTATTCCTGCTGATGCTCATCTGGGGCGGCTTCATCCTCGACCGCTTCGGAGTGCGCTTCACGGGCAAGCTGGCCGCCATACTCATGGTGGCGGGTACGGCTATGGAGTATTATGCCATGACGGCCATGGCCGACGCCGCGGGAACCATCCTCGGCTACAAGTCGGGCGTTATGGTCGCTTCGGCGGGATACGCCATCTTCGGCGTGGGTGCCGAGGTGGCGGGCATCACTGTCACCAAGATCATCGCCAAGTGGTTCCGCGGCAAGGAGATGGCCACGGCTATGGGCGTGCAGGTGGCTCTGGCGCGCATCGGATCGCAGGCCGCATATTCGGTGGCCATACCGCTGGCCCGCAACTTCGGTCTGACGACGCCCGTCATGGTGGGACTCATCCTGCTCGCGGGAGGTCTCGCGGCCTTCTTCGTATTCTCGGTCATGGACAAGAAGCTCGACAGCCAGATCGAGGCGACGCAGGAGGGCGACGACGAGAAATTCTCGTTCAAGGACGTGGGCAGCATACTCACCAACACGGGATTCTGGCTCATAGCGCTGCTGTGCGTGCTCTTCTATTCGTGCGTGTTCCCGTTCCAGAAGTTCGCTTCGGAGTTTTTGATGAACAAATACGACATAGCCGAGAATCTGGCGGGCACCATAGCGGGACTTCCCGCGCTCGGAGCGTTGATCCTGACGCCCGTATTCGGCGGATTCATCGACAAGCGCGGCAAGAGCGCCTCGATCATGGCTCTGGGAGCCGCCATGCTCATCTTCGTACACGCCATGTACGCCCTGCCGTTCGTCGACAGTGCCGCGATAGCCATCGGACTGATGATAATCCTCGGCATAGCCTTCTCGCTCGTGCCCTCGGCCATGTGGCCCGCGGTAGCCAAGATCTTCCCGCAGCACCAGTTAGGAACGGCCTACGCACTCATATTCTTCATCCAGAACATCGGTCTGTGGGGTGTGCCCAACCTCATCGGCTGGATCCTCGACACCTACTGCATAGCAGGCAGCGAGGGCGGAGCCAACATCTACGACTACACGCTGCCCGAAATCACGTTCAGCGTCATAGCGCTTCTGTCGCTGGTAGTGGCATTCCTGCTCAAGGCCGCCGACAAGAAGTACGGATACCGACTCGAAGAGCCTAACATAAAGAAATAGGGGCGCCGCCCGAACGAAAGCAAAAGTCTGCCGAGATCTCGGCAGACTTTTTTTCGGACCGTATCTTCAGCTTGCTCTATTCGATCTTGACATTTTGCGGCTCTTCAGAGCCGCGCGAGCCGCAGCCTCGCCCCGCTTCAGGCTCGCTGTTCGCTCGCTCCGCAGGCTACGACTCGCAATTATAAGCCCAAGCGGATAAATACCCTTTATTTTTTAGTCAT
Source organism: uncultured Alistipes sp. (assembly GCA_959604655.1). Taxonomy (GTDB): domain Bacteria; phylum Bacteroidota; class Bacteroidia; order Bacteroidales; family Rikenellaceae; genus Alistipes. The sequence continues at coordinate 2,641 of CAUHCL010000128.1, forward strand.
CTCCCACACCTCGACCAGCCTGTCGCACATCGCGCTCCACGAGAACCGTTTGCGTTCCTCGGCGAAATTGTCGCGCAGGCGCTGCAACACCCCCTCGGCACGGATGCGCCGCAGCGCATCAGCTATTCCCTCCACGGTCGGCGGGCAGACAAGTCCCGTACGCCCGTCGGGCACGATCTCGGGCAGGCCGCCGACGTCGGTAACGATCATGGGCAGCGAGAAATTGTAGGCTATCTGCGTCACACCGCTCTGCGTGGCCGAGCGATAGGGCAAAACGAGGCAGTCCGCCGCCGAAAAGTAGTAACGCACATCCTCGTCGGCGATGAAGAAGTCGTGCAGCACCACCTCGTCGCGCAACCTCGCCTCGGTGATGATCGACAGATACTTATCCCGCGAGGCGTAGAACTCCCCCGCCACTATCAGCCTGTAACCCTCGGGGCGCACCCGCGCCCAGGCCCGCAGCAGCATGTCGAGTCCCTTGTAATCGCGTATGAGTCCGAAAAAAAGCATGTAACGCAGGTCGGGATCGAGCCCCAGCGTGCGGCACGCCTCGTCGCGCCCGACGGCCCTGCCGAAATTCTCGAACATGGGATGCGGCGAGAAGAGCATCGGCACCGACGTATAGGCCTTCAGTTCGCCGTGGACCTGCTCCGACATGTAGACGAACCCATCCACGGCACCCAGATAGTAACGGTTGAACGGTCGGTCGGTCGAATGATGCTCGTGCGGCTCCACGTTGTCGACCTGGCAGATCACGCGTGTCACCCCGTTGCCACGCGCGATGCGGGCTATCGTACCGAAGCAGGGGGCCATGAAGGGAGTCCAGTACTTCATCAGCACCATGTCGGGGCGTTCGCGGCGCAGACGGCGGCCGACGGCGATCCAGTTGAGAGGGTTCATGGTGTTGACCACCCGCTCGATATGCAGATCGGAGGGCGCGGGCGTGTCGACATACTGGCTCTTCCCGGGGAAGAGCAGCGACGGATACTGCACGCGGAACGTATATACGGCCACTTCGTGGCCGCGACGCATATATTCGCGGGCCATAGTCTCCATTATCGAAGCCAGCCCGCCGCGATAGGGATGCGCGGGACCGAGAACGACTATCTTCATCTTGCCGAAGGTTTACCTTAAATAAAATAAAGGCTCCCGCACACCTCCGTACGGGCGCCTTTACAAATATAGGCATAATTCACCGTCCGCGCAACACCGCCGTCGGCCGGCCGCGCCTATTTTCCTGCGATCTCCCTGCTTCGGGCCACCGACTGCATGGTAAGGTACATTTCGCCGTAATCCTTCATGTTCTGCAACTCGGTGCGGAAGTTGTCGAGATGTTCCTCCTCGTCGGCCACCAGATCCTGAAACATGCGGTGAGTGACCGAATCGCCCGCCTCGGAGGCGATACGCGAATACTCGTTGTACGAATCGATGGTCGACTGTTCGAGCTTCATGGCGAAACCCAGCATTTCGCTCACGTCGGTTATCTGACGCGTCGGCTCGTGGGGATTCATGTCCACGTCGCCCTCCAGAAACATGATGCGCTCGGCCAGCATCTCGATATGGCGCATCTCGGCGATGGATACTTTGTGCAGATAGCGCGCCAGATACTCGTAACCCGCATCCTCCAGATGGACGTGGAAGTACATGTACTGCAACGAAGATGCTATCTCCTTGCGTACGGCATCGTTCAGCATGTCGATGCTCTTCTGATACTTGTTTTCGGTATTTTCCATAATGAAAAGATTTGGAACGTGTTCCGCAAAACGCATTCCAAATCCTCCCGTCGGCCTCCACGCCGCTGACCCGCACGACCGCAGGCGACGTAACGGCGCCCTAACGCAGCTCCAGCGATATGCGGCACAATGCCTCGCCCCCGCCGTTGCGGTACTCGCAGGCGCGTGCACCGTCGCGCATCTCGGCAAGCAGCGCCAGGTAATCGCCGTAACGCGCCTCGCGCATGAAGTTCATATCCATGCGCACGGCATTCAGCCTCTCCAGTTCCTCGATGGGCAGCGTGTCGCACACGATGTCGATATAGCGCATGGTATTCATGTGGCGGTTGAAATCGATGTCGCTGTAAACCACCTTGTGGCAGGCGATCGGCTCGCTTTGCACGGCCGCTATGCGCCGCGGACGCTCGCACGGCGACGGGGCGTCCACCACGGCACCGTCGTGCATGCGCGCTATGGTGCTCAGGTCGGCAGGCATGCGGCTGCCGAAGTCGAGCATGCACCACTGCGACACGGCACGGCCGAACATGCGGCCCTCGTCGTCGGTAAGGGTGAAATTGCGGGTCGATGCCAGACGGTTGTAATCGCTGATCCAGGTATGGAGCGTAAACTCGCTGTACTCGGCGGGCATGTAGTCCAGCTCGACGCACATGCGCGAGAGCACCCATCCCAGATTGCGTTCGGCCAGCACGTCGATGCCGAAGCCACGTTTGTAGGCATCCTCGCCCGCGGCTTCGAGGATAATATCGCACATAGACGAGATCGACGCACGCTGCGTAAAGTCGACATGACTCGGATCGACCTTATATCGAAAAACACTTTTTTCCGTCATAACGTTTCGGATTTAGTCTTCGTGCAAATATACGAATTT
>CAUHCL010000129.1 GCA_959604655.1 uncultured Alistipes sp.
TAGCCTCGCCCCGCGGAGGCTCGCTGTCGCTTGCCCCGCAGGCTACGACTCGCGATTACAAGCCGAAAAAAGATAACACCTTAATTTTATCTTCGGCGGCTGCGGGGCGAACAGCCTCTCTATCTCCTCAACTCCAATATAAGGGGATGGTCGCTCACCTCCAGCTCCACCTCCGCGGCACGCTTCACCGTACGCACGGGCGCCGCCCCGACCGTGGGGTCGTAAACGCGCACTTCGGCGTGGCGCGACGACAGCGTCACCGTCACGGTGTCGCTCCCCGCGACCCGCTCGCCCCACACGACGAGCCAATAGCCGCCGTCGCTCTTGCGCAGCAGCAGGTCGTGCACCGTGGCGGGCATGGGCGATATGGCATATGCCATCGCCCCCTTTTTGGCGGGCCCGTCGTCGTGCAGTATGGCCGTCATGTTGTGCAGCCAATCGGCCGCCTTGCGTTTGGAGGCGTAGTCCGAGGCGTAGAATCCGAACTTCCCGTCGGGATCGTCCAGAAATTCGTATACGAAGGTCTTGTCCCATCCGCGGACGAACTGCGCGAGAAACAGATTCAGATAGTTGCACCCCTGCACATGCTCGGTGATGCGACCGTCGCAGTCGCCCACGCGCACGCCCGTCTCGGTGGTGACGCGCGGCAGGACGTCGAGCTCGTCTTGCGGGTATCCCTCGAACTTCCCGAGCCACGTGCGGCCGAAATTGCCGTAGAGCCCGTCGGCGCGGCACTCGGCCGAAGGGTCGGCGGCGTTCCACACCTGATTGTCGTGCGGCGCGTCGGGCCAGCTCGGGTGATACATATAATTATGTGCATTGGCGAAGTCGGCATAGACCGTGCCCGCGGGCATGCGCGTCGCGGCTCCCTCGGGGATCTTCAGAAACTGCAACCCGCAGTCGTCGGTCTGCGCCCCGACCTCGCTCACGCCGTAAACGGGATAGCGCTTCAGCACGGGATCGGCCTTCACCCGCGCGTAGAGGTCGCGCTGGAACTCGGCCACGGGCATCCACGACAGCTTCCCGCCGCCCTTTGTGCCCTTGTAGGTCACACCGCCGAAGTTGTTGGGTTCGTTGGGCCCCTCCACTGCCAGCAGCGCACCCGCGTCGTGCAGCTCGCGCGCCATGCGCAGCACGGCCTCCAGATCGCCGTCGCGTGTGCCGCTGCCCGACCCGATCACCACCTTCACGCCCGCCTCGCGGTGCAGGAGTATCAACCCCGACATGTCGTAGTTGCCATCGGCGGCGTCACGCACGTTCCTTATGCCCGCGTAACGCAGCAGCGGCGCTATGCGCGAGGCATCCTGCCCGTGCTGCACATGCACGCACACGCCTATGGAGTTCAGGAAATCGGTCGCCGAGGCCGCGCGCCTCTTCTCCGCCCCGAGAGCGGGGATGCACGTCGCCGCAGCGACGACCGCCGTCAAAAACGCCTTTCCGATCATAACCTCATCGTATCAAATAAATCACATAGCCGACGTATATCGCCAGGTAGGCTAACCCCTCGGCACGGGTGATGCGCCGCACGCCGATCACCAGAGCCGACACGAGCAGCAGCACCGCCGAGCCGAGCACCATCCATATGTCGAGCGGCCCTATGGCCGACGCGGTGAGCGGATGGATCGTCGCGGCCGAACCCAGTATGAACAGTATGTTGAATATGTTGGAGCCTATTATGTTGCCCACCGCCATCGAGAACTTGCCGTTTGCCACGGCCGAGACGCTCGACGCCAGTTCGGGCAGCGAGGTGCCCGCCGCCACCACCGTTATGGCTATCACCGATTCGCTCACGCCCCACGCACGCGCTATCGCCGAGGCCGACGAGAGACACAGCTTGCCGCCGCCTATCAGGCCGACCAGCCCCACGGCTATGAGCAGACCTATAGCGGCCCACGGCATGGGTTTCGCCGCAGCGGCATCCCCCGCGCCGCCGTCGGCCTGCGCATCGGGCATGTCGTGGCGTGCCGAGCGGATCGAGTAGACGATCACGCCCACATACGACAGAAGCATCGCCGCACCCGCCGCACGGCCTATGCCGCCCTCGCCGCCCGACACCGCCCTGCTGCCGAAAATGACGGCGGCCAGCACCAGCGACGCGCCGATGCAGATCGGTATGTCGCGGCGTATGTTCTCGCGGGTGAACAGCAGCGGCCTTATCAGCGAGCAGACGCCCAGAATCACCAGCGTGTTGAACAGATTGGATCCCGTGACGTTGCCTATCGACATGGCGCCGTTGCCCTCGGCGGCCGACATGACGCTGACGGTAAGCTCGGGCATGGAGGTACCTATGGCCACCACCGTGAGACCCACCACGAACTCGGGGACACTAAAACGCGCCGCCAGAGCCGCCGAGCCGCGGGTGAGCATCTCGGCGCATACGGCCAGCAGTACGAGGCCGACAAGAAGCAGAAGATAGTTCATAATCCAACTTTTTTCGGGCAGCAGCCTGCGGACCGCCGCAGGGTGGCGGCGGGATGGCGGCGGGCTGCCTACACCGACAAATAAAATCTACTCTTTCCCGTGCGCCCTGCGCAGCAGCTCGCCCAGCACGCCTATGTTGTCGGCTATGATCTCGGGGCTGCGCGGTGCGGCGTCGGCCACCTCGAGCGTCGTCTCGCCCGACAGCACCAGCACCCCCATAGCACCCGCGTTGTGGGCCATCTCGATATCGGTATATATGCGGTCGCCCACCATCGCTATGCGGTCGGGCTGCAATCCGTAACGGCGCTCGATGCCCGTCAGCATGTTGGGGTCGGGCTTGCCCAGCGTTATGTCGGGGCGGCGTCCCGTGGCATGCTCGATGCACTTGCATATCGAGCCGCAGTCGACCAGCACCACCCGCTGGTCGGTGGGGCACACGCGGTCGGGGTTGGTGGCTATGTAGGGCAGCCCCTGCGACACCCACCATGCGGCGCGGCACAGACGCCCGTAGCTCAGCGTCATGTCGAACGCCGCCACCACCGCGTCGGGCACGTCGTCGGGATCGTCGGCCGTCGATTCGAATCCCGCCTTCTCGAACTCCGAAATCATGCTCGGCGTTCCGAGCAGGAACAATCGCCGTGCCGAGGGGTAACGGTCGCGTATGTAGTCGATGGCCGCCAGCGAGGTGGTGTACATCTCATCGGCCGAGGCCTCGATGCCGAGCGCCGCGAGCTTGCGCAGATAGTCGTCGATCGACCGCGACGGGTTGTTGGTCAGAAAAGAGTAGGTTATGCCCATCTCCCTGAGGCTCGCCAGGAAAGGCTTGGTGCAGTCGAAAAGCGACTTGCCCATGTAGATGGTGCCATCCATGTCGAGCGCGACATGGCGTATGCGGCGCAGGCGTTCGGCAAGCTCCCCGTCGCCGAAAACCGAGCGGTATTTTTCGAATTTCATGATATTTTACTCTTCTTTTTTGATGAAGTCGTCGATATCCATCTCGCGGCTCTGCGAGATGGCCTTGGGGAACACCGAGCGCACGCGCCACAGCTCGATGATGGCTTCCTCCTTGGTGAGGTAGCGGCCTGCCGTCACGTAGAACGACGGGCTTTCGTAGTACATCTTCACCTCTATGTCGGGGAAGTTCTCCTCGAAGGTCTGCTTGGCCTTCGTGGCATTCTCGCGCGCCTTCTGCGTGTTGTCCGAAAGGATCAGGATCGTGTAGCCGTTCACCTTGGTGCGCCGCGTGCGCTGCTCGACGGCACGCACGGCCTGCGCCGCGTCGCCCTGCTCGGTGACAGTCACCCTGTCGCGGCCCGCCGCCAGACGGCTGCGCACGCCGCCGATCTCCTGCGCCTGCACGCGGCCCGCTCCTAACGATGCCGCCGCCAAAAGGGTTAAAAATAACAGTTTCATAGGTTTCGTATTTTTCATTCGCCGTCGCCCGAGCGGGGCAACGACTCCGTAAATTCATCCAACATGCGCCACACCTCGCCGATCATGCGCTGCGGCACGACCGTCGTCAGCGGCACCGTTCCCTGCCCCGACGTCTCGCCGAAGAGTATGCCCGAACGCACCGAGGTCTCCAGTTCGATCCCGATGCCGTCCGCATCGCGCCTGCGCACCGCGGCCCGCAGCTCCATCGCCGCCGAGTTGCGCACGACGTTCACGCGCAGGGGCACCGTCACCTCCGACGTGCGGCGCGGCGGGATCTTCACCGCCTCGGCGAGGGTGAGCATCGCCACCCGACGCCCGCGCCATGATATCCGCACCCGTCCGCCGAGTATCTTCACCCCGCGCGAGGGGTTGTCCACCGTCACGGCGAGCGTCATGCGCGACGGGATATCCTCGCCCTCGGCGAACTCGGCCTCCGCCACCCGTACGCCCCTGACCGTCGGCACGCGGCCCGCATCCGCGGCGCACCCCGCCATGCAGAGCGCCGCCCACAGCACGAGTATCGTCCTCAACGCCGCCATCGTCTACGGCTTGCGGCCTATGTATATCTGCGCTATGCCCAGACTCTGGCTGCGGCGACGGCAATCGACGAACCCCGCCTCGCGCATTATGTCGAGGAACCGCTCGGGTTCGGGGAACTCGGCGATCGACGCGGGCAGATAGTCGTAGGCCTCGCGGTCGTGCGACACCAGCCCTCCCACGGGTCCCAGCACATGGTTCGAGTAGAGTCCGTAGAGGCGTCGCACCAGCGGGTTGCGCGGCATCGAGAATTCGAGTATCACGGCGTGGCCGCCGCTGCGCAGCGAGCGCCGTATCTCGGCCAGCCCCGCTTCAAGGTCGCCGAAGTTGCGCACGCCGAAAGCCACCGTCACCACGTCGATCACCCCGTCGGCCACGTCCAGCCGCTCGGCGTCGCCCTGATAGAGCGCTATGTGGTCATCCAGCCCCTTACGGCGCACCTTCTCGGCCGCCACCGCCAGCATCTTTTCCGACAGGTCGACCCCCATTACGCGGGCCTTCCGCATGCGCGCGGCCATCTTTATGGCCAGATCGCCCGTGCCCGTGGCCAGATCGAGTATGCGCGACGGCTTCATGCGGCGCACGATGCGCACCACGCGCCGACGCCACAGCTTGTCGATCGAGAGCGAAAAGATATGGTTCAGACGGTCGTACGTGGGGGCTATGTTGTCGAACATCTCGGCAACTTCCTCCTTCTTGCTTTTGCGTGACGAATTGTATGGTTTCATTATGTCATTACCGCGGCGTTCGCCGAACGCCGTCTATTGTTTGTACTTCAAAGATTCTTCGGGGCTTATACGCGCCACTATCGCC
>CAUHCL010000130.1 GCA_959604655.1 uncultured Alistipes sp.
GGTCGAACGCCACCGACAGACCCTTCTGTCCTGCGGCGAGGTTGCGGCGGTAGAACGCGTTGGATTCCTCGGCGGTAGAGAATCCCGCATACTGGCGTATGGTCCACGGACGCATCACGTACATGGTCGAGTAGGGACCGCGCAGGAACGGGGCTATACCCGCGGCGTAGTTCAGATGCTCCAGATTTTCGAGGTCTTTGGCCGTGTAGTCCGTCTTTACGGGTATCTGCTCGGCTGTCATCCAAGGCTGCGCCTCGGCTTGGGCGGCGCACTTGGCGCTGCCTCCTTCGTATGATAATTTTTCGAATTTTGCTCTCATGACTTTGCTTTTTAGATACCCAGCTCCTTGAGGTAGAACTTAAGGGTTTCGAGTACGTTGCTCTTCACGTTGATGAAATTGGTGATTCCCTGCGCCTCCAGCTCGGGAGTGCATGCGGGTGCTCCCGCAACGACCAGAATGGCCTTGCCGCCCAGCAGCTCCTTCACTTTGGGCGCCAGTTCGGCGTAGTCGTCGTCCGACGAGCATACCACCACTATGTCGGCCCTGGCCTCCAATGCGGCGGCCACGCCATCCTCCACCGATTTGAAGAACGTATTGTCCTGAACGCGTATACCCGCGCAGGCGAAGAAGTTGCACGAGAACTGCGCGCGTGCGCGAGCCATCGCCAGACTGCCGCACGTGAGCATGAACGCCTTGGGCTCCTTGCCGCTGCGGTCCACGTGCAGACGCATGGCCTCGAAAGCCATCGCGCCGCGGTAGGGCTTCAGCACGTTGCCCTCGGCCTCGGTGCGGGTGACCACCTCTGCCGTGACGGCCGCGTCGGCCACCTCGGTGAAGTTGGGGTACTGGTTGGCGCCCAGCAATATCTGACGGCGGGTCGATATGTTCTTGTCCTTGGCTGCGGCCGAAGTCTTCACGCGCTCCACGATGAAGCCCGCCTTGAACGCCTCGATGTAGCCGCCCTTGTCCTCGACCTCGAGGAAGAGCTTCCATGCCTGCTCGGCTATGTTGCGCGTGAGGTTCTCGATGTAGTACGATCCTCCCGCGGGGTCCACCACCTGATCGAAGTGCGCCTCGTGCTTGAGCAGCAGCTCCACGTTGCGCGCTATACGCTTCGAGAACTCGTCGGGCTCGCCGAACGAGTAGTCGAACGGAGTGACCTCCAACGAGTGCACTCCCGCCAGCGAAGCCGACATGGCCTCGGTGGTGCCGCGGAGCATGTTCACGTAGGGGTCGTATACCGTCTGGTTCCAGGTCGAGGTGACGGCGTGCGCGAACATCTTGCACGAGCACTCGCACTCGGGCTTGTAGCCCTTCACGATGTTGGCCCACAGCATGCGTGCGGCGCGGAACTTGGCGATCTCCATGAAGTAGCTCGACGTGACGGCGAACGTGAAACGTATCTTGCGGGCGGCCTCGTCGACCGTGAGTCCCGCCTCGGTGAGCTTCACCAGATAGTCGTGTGCCGCGGCGAGGGTGAATGCCAGTTCCTCGACTATGGTCGAACCTGCGTTGCTGAATGTGCTTCCCGCCACGTTCACCACGCGTATGCCCTTGTAGTCGGCCGTGCGGCGTACCAGAGCGGCCAGCGTGTCGAAGCAGTGCTCGCCCTGCGGGTCCTTGCAGCAGAAGTGGCCCTTGGTCGAGAGATTCTTCACAATGGGGTCGATGCAGAAGTTGATGTGTGCGTCGTCCTTGGCGATTCCCTCTTTCTCGATCTTGTCGAGAACCAGAGCCGCCACGGCGTGCATCTTGTGGCCCGAGAAGGTGATCTCCACCGCGGGGATGCAGATCTCGGCGAGCAGAGCATCGAGCTGCTCGGCGGTGAACTCCTTCGACGCGATGTGGAATCCGATCGAATCGACTCCCGCGTTGAGAAGTTTCAGTGCCTCGGCATTGGCCTCGGCGGGGTCGGTGACCGTTACGGTCTGGTGTATGCGCCAGTCGTTGCGGTTGTGCGTTCCTCTCACGTAGGGGAACTCGCCGGCCTGCGAAGCGAGAAATTCTATGCCTTCGAGATTCTCGGCGCGGTAGTAGGGGCGCACGTTGAATCCCTCGGCGGTTCTCCATACGAGTTTGCGCTCGTAGTCTGCACCTTTAAGGTCTGTCGTTATGGCCGCTTCCCACTGCTCGGTCGAGACGGGCGGAAATTCGGCGAACAACTTTTCTTTTTCGGTATTAGCCATAATTAGTTTTAGAATTAGTTTTAGTATGTGTGTTCGTTCGTGTTTGCGAATATAAACATTGCAAAGATAATATTTTTTTCACATCGGCGAACACTCGCTGTTACAAAAATAACAATAATCGGCATGCTCGGGACGCATACCGTCCGCCGTCGCCGCACCATGTGAAATGCGTGTTTTGTGTAATTTGGAATAAAAATATTCTTATATTCCATAAAATAGCCTCTTTGCCTAAAATTGCGAAAATCCCGAATAGGCGGTTAAAATTCGTGCCGATCCCGAAAATAGCACCCGTTTTTCCGTCGCATCGTCGAAAAATCGAGGGCGAAATCGAGAAAAAGCCGTCGAAAATTGTTGTTTTTCTGCAAAAACAGTATATTTGCACCGTGAGAGTAAAATAAGATAAAAAGAAAAAAACTCTCGCGGAAAAACAAACGGACAATCCAAACCGAATATAAGGTATGTTATTAAGATTTAAGATGGTTGAAGCGGCCCTGAACCATCGGGCCGTGGAGGTGAAGGCTCCGAGCGCGCGCCCGTCGGAGTATTTCGGCGAAAAGGTGTTCGGCCGCAGCGTGATGCGCAAGTATCTGGACAAGCCCACCTACGAGGCTTTGTTGGGCACGATGGAGAACGGTACGCCGCTGTCGCCCGAGCTGGCCGACAGCGTGGCAGCGGGCATGCGCCAGTGGGCGCTGGACAACGGTGCCGACCACTACACCCACTGGTTTCAACCGTTGACGGGCGGTACGGCCGAGAAGCACGACTCGTTCTCCGATCCCGACGGAAAGGGTGCCGTGATAGAGTCGTTCTCGGGTAAGGTGCTGGCCCAGCAGGAGCCCGACGCGTCGTCGTTCCCCAACGGCGGCATCCGCAACACGTTCGAGGCCCGCGGCTATTCGGCGTGGGATCCCACCTCGCCCGCATTCATAGTCGACACCACGCTTTGCATCCCCACGGTATTCATATCGTACACGGGCGAGGCGCTCGATTACAAGGTGCCTCTGCTGCGCGCCATCTCGGCCGTGGACAAGGCCGCCACTGAGGTATGCCGCTATTTCGACAAGAACGTCAACCGCGTATACACCTATCTGGGCTGGGAGCAGGAGTATTTCCTCGTGGACGAGAGCCTGTGGGCGGCACGTCCCGACCTCGTGCTTACGGGCCGCACCCTGATGGGTCACGAATCGGCCAAGAACCAGCAGTTGGAGGACCACTATTTCGGTGCCATACCCTCGCGTGTGATCAATTTCATGAAGGATCTGGAGTACGAGAGCCTCAAGCTGGGCATTCCGCTCAAGACCCGTCACAACGAGGTGGCGCCCAACCAGTTCGAGCTGGCTCCCGTATACGAGGAAGCCAATCTGGCCAACGACCACAACCAGCTGCTGATGACCATAATGGACAAGATCGCGCGCCGTCACAATTTCCGCGTGCTGCTGCACGAGAAGCCCTTCAAGGGTATCAACGGCTCGGGCAAGCACAACAACTGGTCGCTGGGGACCGACACGGGCGTGAATCTGTTCGGCCCGGGCAAGACGGCGTCGGAGAACTTGCAGTTCATAACCTTCCTCGTGAACGCCATGGCCGCCGTGTACAAGCATAACGGCCTGCTGAAGGCCTCGATCATGAGCGCAACGAACGCCCACCGTCTGGGTGCCAACGAGGCGCCCCCCGCAATCATATCCACGTTCCTCGGCACGCAGATATCGTCGGTGCTGGAGAAGCTGGAGAAGAGCAAGGGCGACGACGCGATCCGTTTCGACGCCAAGAGCGTGCTGAAGATGAGCGGCGTATCGCAGATCCCGTCGATCCTGCTCGACAACACCGACCGCAACCGCACCTCGCCCTTTGCGTTCACGGGCAACCGCTTCGAGTTCCGCGCCGTGGGTTCGTCGGACAACTGCGCCGAGGCCATGATTACGCTGTGTACGGCTATGGCCGAGCAGCTCACCGAATTCAAGGCCAAGGTCGATGCCAAGGTCGAGAAGGGGACCAGGAAGGAGCGGGCCATATACGAACTGCTGAAGCAGACTATAAAGGAGTGCCGTCCCGTGCATTTCGACGGTAACGGCTATTCGGACGAGTGGAAGGCCGAGGCGGCCAAGCGCGGACTGGACTGCGAGACCTCGGCGCCGTTGATATTCGACCGCTACCTCGATCCCGCGAGCGAGAAGATGTTCGGCGACATGGGCGTGTTCAACAAGGTGGAGCTTCAGGCGCGCACGGAGGTGAAGTGGGAGACCTACACCAAGAAGATCCAGATCGAGGCGCGCGTGCTGGGCGACATTACCCTGAACCACATAATCCCCATCGCCTCGAAATACGAATCGCTGCTGCTCGACAAGGCCTACAAGATGAAGGTGCTGGATATAAAGACCGATTCGGATATCGATCTCATCCGCAAGATACAGAAGCACTCGGCGACCATGCAGAAGCTGGTGCTCGACATGGTGGAGGCGCGCAAGGTGGCCAACAAGATCGAGGACCAGCGCGAGAAGGCCGTGATGTATCACGACACGGTGGCCGTCTATTTCGACGAGATACGCTACCACATCGACAAGCTGGAGGAGGTGATCGACGACCAGTTGTGGCCGCTGCCCAAATACAGAGAATTGTTATTCATAAGATAGCGAGTTTATAGTTTAGGTTTTTTGAGAAGAGACTGCCCGACGTGTTCGGGCGGTCTTTTTTTGTACTGAAATGGTGCGGCTGCGGGTGGGGGAGCTTTGCGCGAGCCGCGAGGCGGCGCAGTTGGTCGGGATGTGCCGTTCGCCGACGGCGGTCGGAGTGCGACAGCAGTCCGCCGCAGTGGGGCGGCGGCGAACTGCGCGGCTCAAAGAGCC
>CAUHCL010000131.1 GCA_959604655.1 uncultured Alistipes sp.
TAGCGACCGAAGTCCCCTCCGAGGAGGGGATTGCGGAACAAGGTTCCGCTTCTGCTGTGGTGGCTCGGCAATCCGCACAAGCGCAATTGCTCTCGCCTGCTGAACGCAGTTTAGGGGTGGGTCAGAATTGCAAACGCGGCCTGTGGCCGCGGGGTGTCGACCGTCGGATTTAATTTTGCTAAATGTAACGGAGGTGCATCAATATGCGCAATTGCCTTCGGTATAATATTTGGACTGTCCTCTTCAAAACGCAGCGCGATGAAGAGGATAGTTGTTTTAGGTGGTGCGGGCCTCATAGGCTCCCATCTGTGCATGAAGCTGGTGGGCGAAGGGCACGATGTCGTTTGCATAGATGTGCGCGATATCGAGGAATCGCCCATGCTCGCCCCCTATTGGCGCCGTCACGATCTGCGTTACATCAATCACAATATAGTAAAGCCGTTCACCATCGACTGCGACGCCATATTCAATCTCGCGTCGCCGAGTTTCCTGAAGCACGACTGCGCCCATCCCGTGGGAATGCTGCGCACCAACATAATCGGTTCGATGAATGCTCTCGATGCCGCGCGGCGCAACAAGGCGGTCACCGTGTTCGCCTCGTCGGGCGACGTGTACGGTCTGTCGGGGCGGCAGCCCTTCGGCGAGAGCGACGTGCAACAGGGCAGCATCACCACCTATGCCGAGAGCAAGCGCGCCGCCGAGGCCATGCACTACGCCTATCGCCGTGAATACGGAATAAATTGCCGCGTGGCGCGCATATTCTCCACCTACGGCAGCGGGTGCCAGATCGAGGACCGCCGCGTGGCCATGCGCATGATCGTGGCGGCCCTGCGCAACCGCGACATAGTGATATGCGGCAGCGGCGAGCAGCAGCGCACCTTCTGCTGGGCGGGCGACATAGCCGACGGTCTCGTGAAGCTGATGGAGCTGCCCGCCTCGGAGCCTGCCGAGACGGTGAATCTGGGATCGTCGTACGAGGTGAGCGTGCGCCGCCTGGCCGAGAAAATAATATCGATCACGGGCAGCCGTTCGCGGATAGTGCACATCGAGGCGCGCCGCGACGATCCGCGGCGTATGGTCCCCGATCTGTCGCGTGCCCGCGCGCTGCTGCACTGGGCGCCCGCCGTGTCTTTAGGCGACGGACTGGCGCGCACGGCGGAGTATGCGAGTGCCGTGCTGGAGAACAGATATGCGGCGGAACCCTCATGGGCCGAAACTTTTTAACGGATACAATGATATGACTTTACAGGAACTGAACGAAATCACTTCGCGCGAGATGCTTACGCTCGTCGATTTTTATGCCGCGTGGTGCGGGCCTTGCAGGGCGATGCACCCCGTGCTGGACAAATTGGCTGAGGAAGCCGGCGGCATGGTGGATATTCGGCGGATCGATATCGACAAGCCCGAGAACGTCGAGGCTGTGCGGCAGCATAAGATAATGGCGGTACCCACGCTCATCCTTTTCCGCAAAGGGCGGATTCTGTGGCGCGAGAGCGGGGTAGTACCGTTGAAGACGCTGCTGGAGGTGGTAAGGCGTTACGACAAAGTGGAGGTATTTTAGTCCTCGGAACTTTAGCGGCTGCATCGGAGTGCAGCCGCAATGGTTTATCGTTTCAGCATAGGCTCGGGGTCCTTCAACTGCGGCAGCTGCTCGTCCGTAAGCAGCAGGCGGACATACTGCGCTATGTAGTTCACGGCCTTCTCCATGCCGCACATGTCGAGGCTCTCGGCGGTGTCAGTCGCGCGGTGCAGCGTGGAGCAGTCGGTGGTGACGAAGAAGCTCACGGGGATCATGCGCTGCGCGAATGCCGCGTGATCGGATCCCATCGAGTATCTGTCGGCTACGCATACGGTCAGCGAATCGGTGTGCGGCACGCGTTCGGCCGCCTCGTCAAGGCGGCATGTCGCACAGCTGCTCAGTATCAGGGTGTCGCCGCGCATGCGCCCCAGCATTTCGAGGTTCACCATGTGTCCCACCGTGATCGAGCTGTCGCGCAGCATGCGCTCCAGATGCCGCGACCCTATGATCCCCATTTCCTCGGCACCGAACAGCGCTACTATCAGGTCGTGCCGGAACTCGGCGGCGCGGGGTGCGAGCAGTCGCACTATCTCCGTCACGGCCGCCGTGCCCGAGGCGTTGTCGTTGGCTCCGTAAAGCACGTCGCCTGCCTTCGTCGTGCCTTTGTCTCTCTTGAAACGCCCCATGTGGTCGTAATGTGCTCCGAGCAGGATCTTGTCGGCATCGGGTCGGCCGCTGCGTATCACGGCCACCACATTGCACGAGCTGTCGCTCCACTGGCCGTCGAGAACGCTGCGCATTCCTCTCCTGTCGGCCGCATCGCCCATCCCGAACGGCACCTCCATCTCTTCCCACAGCGGTTCGCACCCCGCCTTGCGGAGTTCCTCGGCCAGATACCGTGCCGCGCGCAGGTCGTTGCCGCTCGCGGCGCGCCGCCCCTCCAGCGAGTCGGAGGCCAGCACCTCTATCGTGCGGCGCATCCTCGCGGCGTCGCACGCTGCGGGAGCCGTGTCCGAACTCCCGCACCCTGCGCACGACAGCGCGGCGATGCAGACTGCCGCGTAAAATATGTTTTTCATGCTCATGACCGTCAATGCTCTTTCAGTTCCGTGGCGACGCCGTTGCGCACGACCTGCTTCAGGTTGGCGAGTATTATGCGGCCCTGGTACACGTCGCTGCGGTCGGCCAGATGCAGGCTGAGCGTGTCGCCGTGCACCTCCACGTCGCGCGGTTCGACGTTCAGCTCCACCAGGTTGAGCGTGCGCCACGCATTCTGCACGTAGAGCATGCCTTCCGAGGCCTTTCGGCCCGTCACCTCGACCACGTGTATGTCGTTGTCGACGATGCGTTGCAGCACGGGGTGCATCTGCCGTGCAGTCCGCCGCGCCGATAGCGCGTTTATCGAGTACGACAGCGCGGGCAGCACTCCGAAAACGAGCGCTGCGAGAATCAATATCTTATTGCTTGTTCGTTTCATTTTTCTTCAGTTTTTCGTATGTCTCCAAAATTTCGTCGGGCTCCACTCCGAGCAACACCATCTGTTCTGCGAAGCGGGGCAGTTCTTCGGAGTAGAACTCCTCGCGCCGCCGCGCCACGATGGCCCGCAGGGCATCGTCGGCCACGAAGAACCCCACGCCGCGTACGCTGCGCACGGAGGCGTCGAACACCAGCCTCTCGTACGTGCGCACCACCGTATTGGCGTTCACGCCGAACTCCACGCTCAGCTCGCGCACCGACGGCAGCTGCGTGCCCGCGGGCCACTCGCCGCGCAGGATGTGATCCTCGATCCACGCCTTTATTTGCAGAAAAACGGGTTTGTTGTCCGAAAGTTTCATCCTATTCTTCTCTCTTTGAATTTGAAGTAAGCCGCCGCGTAGAGCGTGATCGGCATGGCGGCGTACCATATGTAACTCAGCGCGTAACCCGCGGTGCACGAGCACCACGACACCCGCGAATGCCATGTGACGGCGGCGGTGTCGACCCCGTAGTCCACGGCCACGAACGGGTAGAACCGCGTCCCCCATATCTCGGCCGCGAACCATGCCGCGATGACGATTGCCGCACCAGCCGTGCGGTTTATGCCCGAGCGGGCCAGGGTCGCGGCCGTGTGCATCCACACGAGCGCGTAGAGCATGACGGGGATGTAGTTCAGCGGCTCCGACGTCCTTATCACGCAATCGCCTGCCGAAGCGAGCGAGGCGATCATCCTCTCGGCGTCGGGTATGCGGCCGATTATCATGTGCATGTACCATGAGTCGAACGCGTACCACAGCCCGAGCGTGAATGCGGGAAACAGGACGAGGGTGCGCGTGATCTCCCACGCGAACTTGGCCCCGGTGCTCGCGGGCAGCAGCAGTCCCGCGTAGCTCCGCCGCGCGTCGCCGTATCCACCGAACATGGTGCACAGCGCATAAACGGTCGCGGCGCCGACCCACAAATATACGCATAAATTGCGAGTGCTCTCTATCGCGGCGCCCAATCGGGCGGCATGGACCGTGCTGCCTATTTCCACGCGCGACAGGTAGAGCATGGCCGTGACCACTGCGAATGCTGCCGCGGCAGCCATGTCGCGCAGGATGTGCTCGCGCAGGTATTGCGCGGCCAGATTGCGGATATCCCTCAGCATACGCCCTCCTTTCCCGAGAGGTGTGCAGCGATTGCCGCGCGCACCGCCTCGCTTTCGTGTATCGCGTGATACAGCAGTTCCACATCCACGTCGGTGTATTCGCCGCCGTCGTTGCGCCGTATGGCGCGCAGTCCGTCGGCATAGAGCGTCTCGCCGCCGCCCGCGTTGCCGAAGACGAGGCATGCGGCTATGTCGTCGAACAGGGCGTTCATCGCCACACCGCCGTCGCGCACGACGATGGCGGCCGTAAGCAGGTTTTCGAGATCGGCCACCTGGTGTGTCGAGACCGCCACGATGCGCCCCGTCATGTCGAAGCCTGCGAGCAGACGGCGGAACGCCCTTTTCGATTCGATGTCCAGACCGTTGGTGGGCTCGTCGAGCAGCAGCAGCGATGGGTTGCATGCCAGTTCGTATGATATGATCACCTTTTTGCGGTTGCCCGTCGAGAGTCGGTCGAGACGCGTGCCGCAGTCGAAATCCAGCACCCGAAGATACTCCCTGAACTCGTCGTGCGAGAAGCGCGGACGGAATCTCGAATAGATGCGCTCGAACGAGTCGAGCGACATGCTCGGGAACGAGATCTCGTCCGACATGTATACGGTGTCGGCGAGGAAATCGCGCTCGCGGCGCGACGGTATGCGGCCGTCGACCTCGACCGATCCGCCCAGCGGAAACAGGCCTCCCGCCAGTGTCTTGAGCAGAGTGGTCTTTCCGCTCCCGTTCGCCCCGAGCAGTCCGTAGACGTTGCCCGCGAGCAGGGTGCCCTCCACTCCGCGTAATACGGGGCGCTTTCCGACATACCCCGCACTAAGATCATTCAT
>CAUHCL010000132.1 GCA_959604655.1 uncultured Alistipes sp.
GCCGCTCGCGGACCAATCCTCGTAAAAATTGCGCTAATCAATGCAAATATAGCAAAAATATCTTAACCGACACGGCTTTTTTCGCCCCGTCGGAGGCATTTACCTCAAAATTTCGGCCGTTATGTCGTGGTCGTCGCCTATTGCGGTCAGGCGCACCGTGCAGATGCGGTTCACGGCATCGCGGTCGTAGGGAGCCTTCACCCTTATGTAATTGCCCGTGTAGCCGTACATCATGCCGCCGCGCACGGTGCTCTCGAACAGCACTTCGGTCTCGGTGCCCACGGCGCGGGCGCAGAAATCGTAGTGCAGGCGGTCGCAAAGCGCCTCCAGTACGGCGACGCGGGCGGTCGAGACCGATGCGGGCACCTTGTCGGGCATGTCGACGGCGGGAGTGCCAGGGCGTTCGGAGAACGGGAAGACGTGCAGGTACGACGGGGCGAGCCGTTCGAGAAGCGCGCGCGTCTGCTCGAAATCCGCCTCGCTCTCGCCCGGGAATCCCGTGATGACGTCGATGCCGATGAAGGCGTCGGGCATCAGTGAGCGTATCTTGGCTATGCGGTCGGCGAAACGCGCCGAGGTGTAGCGGCGGCGCATGAGGCCCAGGATGCGGTCCGACCCGCTCTGGAGCGGGATGTGGAAATGATGCTGGAATTTAGGTGACGCCGCACAAAACTCTATGATCTCGTCGGTTATGAGGTTTGGCTCGATGGACGAGATGCGGTATCGCTCGATGCCCTCCACCTGGTTCAGGGCACGCAGCAGATCGATGAACTTCTCACCCGTGGTGCGGCCGAAATCGCCTGTATTGATGCCCGTTATGACGATCTCCTTAAGTCCCGAAGCAGCCACCTCGCGCGCTTCGGCCACCAAATCGGCGATGGGCATGTTGCGGCTCGAACCGCGGGCGTAATGTATTGTGCAGTAGGCGCATTTGTAGTCGCATCCGTCCTGCACCTTGAGGAACGACCGCGTGCGGTCGCCCGACGAGAAGGCCGCGAAAAAGCGCGTCAGGTCGTCGGTATCGCAGGCGTAGACGCGGGCACGCCCCTTGGCGCCGAGTTCGGTCACACGTTTATATAAATCGCCTTTGTCGTTATTGCTCAACACTATATCCACTCCCTCTATCGCCGCTATGTCGTAAGGCTTCAATTGGGCGTAGCACCCCGTGACGGCTATGATGGCATCGGGATTGCGACGGTGCAGCTTGCGTATGATGTTGCGGCATTTCTTGTCGGCATGCTCGGTGACCGAGCAGCTGTTTATGATGCAAATGTCGGCTTCGTCGTCGGCCCCCACGCGCACGAAACCGCCCTCCTCGAACGAGCGGGCGATGGTGGAACTCTCCGAAAAATTGAGCTTGCAGCCCAAGGTATGAAAACTTACTCGACGTTTTTCCATAATTCGGCAATAAAATATCGCGCGAAGTTATAAAAACTTGCCGTATTAGGAAAAAAGTTTTGACGCAATCCGATAATTGGAGTAAATTTGCGCACGCTTCGCGGGAGCTGCACGCAGATGCCGCGGAGGGAATGACGACGATGGAATTTTTTTACGACATATTCCGATACGGATATCTGGCCAACGCCCTGCTCGCGGCGGTATTCGCGGGCATCACCTGCGGCATAGTGGGGACCTACGTGGTTTCGCGGCGCATGGTGTTTCTGTGCGGCGGCGTCACGCACGCCTCGTTCGGCGGGCTGGGCATAGCGTTCTGGCTGGGCGCCAATCCCATAAGCGGGGCGATGGTCTTCGCCGTGCTCTCGGCCGTGGGCATAGAGTGGGCGAGCGACCGCGGCCGCATACGCGAGGATTCGGCCATAGGCATAGTGTGGTCGATAGGCATGGCCACGGGGGCGCTGTTCATGAGCCTCACGCCAGGGTATACGTCGGGCGATCTGGCGAGCTACATGTTCGGAAGCATAGTGACGGTCACCACGCGCGACGTGATGACGCTCGGGGCGCTCGCCGCGTTCTGCGTGACGGGAACGCTTCTGTGGCAGCGGTCGGTGGCGTATCTGGCTTTCGACCGCGACTTCGCGGCGAGCCAGGGCATCGCTACCAAGACGGCATCGTATGCGCTGACCGTAATCGTGGCCGCCACCATAGTGATGTCGATACGCATAATGGGTATCGTATTGCTGTTGTCGCTCTTCACGATTCCCGCGGCAACGGCCAACGCATTCACCAAGTCGTATGCCTCCATAACGCTGTGGGCATCCGTCACGGCCACCGCGGGCGCAGTGGCGGGACTGGTCATAAGTTATAACTGGGAGGTTCCGCCAGGGACGGGCATAATATTTATCCTCACGTTGGGGCTTATTGTCGCAAAACTTTTAACTTTGCGACGTAAAAGAATCGCCGATGCGACTTAAAACCATACACCGACTGGTGCTCAAGGCCTATTTCGGCCCGCTGCTGCTTACGTTCTTCATCGTCACCTTCGTGCTGATGATGAACTTCGTGTGGCGCTACATCGACGAACTGGTCGGCAAGGGACTCGATGCGGGCGTCATAATAGAGCTCATCTGTTACGCCACCATAAACATGGTCCCCATAGGCATGCCGCTGGCCATGCTGCTGGCGGCCATCATGACCATGGGCAACATGGGCGAGAATTACGAGCTGCTGGCCATGAAGTCGTCGGGCATGTCGCTCATGCGGATCATGAAACCGCTTATAATAGTGGTGGGGCTGATCTCGATAGGCAGCTTCTTCGTGGTGAACAATCTGGTGCCGTACGCCAACAAGAAGATGACCAGCATCATCTACGACATACGCCGCCAGAAGCAGGTACTGGAGTTTCAGGACGGGTTGTTTTTCAACGGCATAGACGACATGAGCATCCGCGTGGGCCATCAGGATCCCGTTTCGGGCCTGCTCTACGACGTGCTCATATACGACAACCGTACGGCCAACGGCAACATGACCACCACTACGGCCGAGACGGGATACATACGTCTGTCGGACGACAAGAAATATCTTCTGGTGACGCTTTACAACGGCGACAACTACCAGCAGACCCGCAACAACAAGTGGTACACCAACAGCGAGCTGCGGCACGACAAGTTCGACGTGCAGAATGCCAAGATAGCGATGGACGGATTCGATTTCCAGCGTACCGACAACTCGGGCGTGGTAGGCGGCTCGCAGACGAAGAACATCGTGGAGCTGCAACGCGACATTGATTCATTGGACGTTACGGTGTCGACCACCACCGCCAAATCGTACGAGCCTCTGCTCAAGGACAATATCTTCACGCGCGACATTCAGGTGTTGCAACTGCCCGATTCGCTGCGCAAGGACAAGACGGGTTACCGCGACGCCTATCTGCTGGATTCGATCCCGACGATGAGCGTGCGTCAGAAAAACGATCTGTGGAACAGCGCGAGGGCGATAGCGCTCAATTCGCGTAATTCGTTCTCGTTCGACGAGACTGCGGCTAAGGAGGCCCTGAACCAGCTCTACCGCAGCAAGAACGACTGGCACCGCAAGCTGTCGCTGCCCGTGTCGGTACTGATATTCTTCCTTATCGGCGCGCCGCTCGGGGCCATCATCCGCAAAGGCGGACTCGGAACGCCCATAGTGATCTCGGTGATATTCTTCGTCATCTACTACATCATAAGCCTCTCGGGCGAGAAGATGGCCAAGGAGGGTGCGTGGAGCTCGCTGCTCGGCATGTGGATATCCTCCATAGTGCTGACTCCCATAGCGGCGTATCTGCTGGTCAAGGCGACCAACGACTCGCAGCTGCTCGACGTGGACTGGTATTCGGGCAAGCTGAAGGTGCTGAAAGAGCGCCTGGCTCCCGTGTGGAATCGGTTGAAAGGATATCTGCCGAAAGGGTTGTTCGTAAAGAAGATTAAATGATTATGACAGGAAAGGATCTGCGTATAATATTTATGGGAACGCCCGAATTTGCCGTGGCGTCGCTGCGTCGTCTGGTCGGCGAGGGATACAATGTGGTCGCGGTGGTCACCACGCCCGACAAACCCGCGGGGCGCGGCCGCAAGATGCACGAGAGCGACGTGAAAATAGCCGCGCGTGAACTGGGTCTGCCGATTTTGCAGCCCGAGAAGCTCAGGGCCGAAGAGTTCGTGGAGGCCGTCAGGGCGCTGAATCCCGATCTGGGTATCGTCATAGCGTTCCGCATGCTGCCCGAGATCATATGGGCCATGCCGCGCCTCGGCACCTTCAACCTGCATGCTTCGCTGCTTCCGCAATATCGCGGCGCGGCGCCCATAAACCACGCCATCATGAACGGCGAGACCGAGACGGGCATCACCACGTTCCTGCTCAACCACGAGATAGACAAAGGCGCCATAATAGGGCAGCGGCGGGAGCCGATACTCCCCGAGGACAACGTGGGTACGATGTACGAGAAGCTGATGACGGCGGGGTGCGATCTGGTGGTCGAGACGGTGGAGAAGATCGCTTCGGGCGACTACGAGCCCATAGAGCAGACGCAGGTCGACGAGTCGCAGCTGAAACCCGCGCCCAAGATATTCAAGGAGGATTGCAGGATCGACTGGTCGTGGGACGGGCGCCGCATAGTGAATTTCGTACGCGGCCTGTCACCCTATCCCGCGGCGTGGACCCCGATGTACAAGGCCGACGGCAGTGCCGAAGAGACGGGTTCGGCGAAGATATTCGAAGTCGCGTTCCGCCCCGAGCAGCATTCGGCAGCGGCGGGAACCATATCCACCGACGGCCGAGATCGGATATCGGTAGCGTGCGCCGACGGGTATATCGATATCGGCGGTTTGCAGATGGCGGGGAAGCGCCGCATGAGCAATCGGGAACTTCTGGTCGGGTTCCGAGATATGGAGGATTACGTTTTCGGAAAGTAAGTAAAAAAGCTGTATGAATTTGCGTTCATACAGCTTTTGTTTTTTACGACTCTTTTAGAGTCGTGCGGGCCGCAGCCTCGCCCCGCGGAGGCCCGCAACTTGCATTCGCTC
>CAUHCL010000133.1 GCA_959604655.1 uncultured Alistipes sp.
CAAAAACCGAAAATGCAGTCCGCAGGACTGCGCGGGCCGCAGCCTCTGCCCCGCGTATTTTGCGGCGGCCTCTTGTTAAAATAATTAAAAAATACTTGTGCGTCTCGGTAAAAGTGTGTATATTTGCAAAAAGTAAACAAAATAATTCAGAAGAGGCCTTATGTCTTCCTTAACCGAATTTTTCAACATCAAGGCGAGTGATAATATAAAAGGTATCACTCATAAGAATAATATCATAAAGCGCAACATTATCGCTTATATGGCCGTCAACGGCGAATGTACCCTCTCGGAACTCACCAAGGAGTTGCATATAAGCGTGCCGACGATCACCAAACTCGTCCAGGAGCTCATCACCGAGAACATCGTTCTCGATCTGGGCAAGGTGGAGACCCCGGGCGGCCGCCGTCCCAACGTGTTCGGTCTGGCCAATTCGGCCATATATTTCGCGGGCGTGAACGTGGGCCGCGACAACATGACCTACGTCATCACCGACCTCCAGAACAATATCATAAAAGAGGTGTGCGACAACTCGTTCGAGTTGCAGAACCGTCCGCAGTGCCTCGAAAAGATATGCTCCAACATCGAGAACTTCATCGATACGTGCGGCATCGACCGCGCCAAGATCCTCGGTCTGGGTGTCTCGATCGTGGGCCGCGTGAATCCCGAAATGGGCCGCAGTTACATGTACTTCACATCGAGCGAGGAATCGCTGCGCGACATCATCCAGGAGCGGGTGAAGATCCGCGTCCTGCTGGAGAACGACACCCGTGCGCGCTGCTACGCCGAGTACAACTCGGCCCGTTCGAAGGAGGAAAACAACATCCTTTACCTCCATCTGGGCCGCGGCGTGGCCATCGGCATAGTCATCGACGGCAAGCTCTACTACGGCAAGAACGGATTCGCGGGCGAGTTCGGACACATTCCTTTCTTCGACAACGAGATCATCTGCGCCTGCGGCAAGAAGGGGTGTCTGGAGACCGAGGTTTCGGGTATCGCCATCGAGGAAAAGATCATAAAGCTCATCCGAAGCGGCGTGAACACCATCCTGCGCGACAAGTTCGACCGCGGCGAGCAGATACACATCAACGACATCATCGCGGCGGCGAAGAACGACGACAACCTTTCGATCGAGCTTATCGAGGAAGTGGGCGAGAAGCTGGGCAAGGCCGTGGCCTTCCTCATCAACACGTTCAACCCCGAGGCGGTGATCGTGGGCGGCAACCTCGCCGAGGCGGGCGACTACATCATGCTGCCGCTCAAGTCGTCGACCAACAAGTATTCGCTCAATCTCGTCTACAAGGACACCAAGTTCCGCCAGTCGAAAATGTCGGAGAACGCCAGCGCATGGGGCGTGGCCATGCTCATACATAACAAGATCATAGGACTTTAACCCGCGTCGGACATGAACATCGAGGGCCGCATATGCCGCCTGAGGGCTTTGGAGCCGTACGATCTCGATGCCATGTACGAGTGGGAGAACGACGCCGAGACATGGCGGGTAAGCGGGACTTCGGCTCCGTTTTCCCGCCATATCCTTTCGCGGCTTATCGACGAGCAGCGATTCGACATCTACGCCACGCGTCAGTTGCGGCTGGTGATCGAATCCGCCGCAAGCGGCATGGCGGTCGGCGCCGTCGACCTTTTCGAGTTCGATCCGCAGAATCTGCGGGCGGGGGTGGGCATAATCGTTGCTCCGCCTCTCCGTCGCCGCGGTTTCGCGGCCGATGCTCTCGCCGCTGCGGAGCGCTATGCGCGCGACACCCTGCATCTGCACCAGCTGTGGTGCAGCGCCGCCGCCGACAATGCGGCCAGCCTGCGTCTGTTCGAAAAGGCGGGTTACGACCGTTGCGGGTGCCGCCGCGAGTGGCTGCTCACGGCCGACGGACCGATCGACGAGGTGCTGATGCAGAAGATTCTCGGAAAATAAGGCCTATATAGTCCTGCAATGACACGGAGCGATCCACTACTTCTCATTCGCAAATAAAATCCCGACTGACATATCATTGTCAGTCGGGATTCGACGTATAAAAAACTATATGCTACTTCTGCATATAAGTCGCCTTATAGACATCCAAAAGATTCATTCCGTTATAGGCCCAGAATTGCAGTGGTCGGACAATATAGCCTATGAGGTTACGCGTAAGCGCCGACAACGACAACTCCACGTCGTTACAGATTATATTGTTGTTCTCCGCAACGGTAGCTTTGATGCTATCGTCCCGCATGAAGATGAGCTCTGCGCCGACAGGGATATTCATTTCGGCGAATTTGAACCGCGGATTGCGTTTCGATTCTGCCTGATCCGCCGTCGCCTCTTCTGTAGTATTCTTGATTTCTACAAGTTGAAGGATTGCAGTCGCTTGTGCCGTGGTAATCTTGAAAAATTCGCGGTTGTCACTCACCCTGTACGGTGCAAATGCGGCCTGCAAAGCTTTCTCTACCTTGTAGCAATCATTCACCGTACACTCATACTCGACCTCGAACGGCGTAGGGACGCCAGTGGGGCTTGAGATTCTTTTGCATCGGGTTGCAACGCTGTCTTGTGTTACTCCGATCTTTACGATGCTTGGCATCGACTGATTGGATAGGACGTAGACTGATCCTCGTTTTGTCTCCATGTTGATAATGATTTTAATTACGATTGTTTTTCTTCATTTCTTTAAGTTGCTTTTTCATGGCTCGGCGTAATGATCGTTGTTGTTTCCGATCTTCATTTGTGTCGACCTCTTTGTAGTCGATTTTGGATTCTTCCTGAGTTTCTGTACCGAATCCATTTTTCGTCTCTGTTTCTTCTTCTGTGTATGACGATTGTTGCGCACCTTCTACTGTCGATGCAGTGCTTATGTGTAGGGTCTGGGGCCTTGTGTTTGTTTCTTTATCTACTTTACTTTCTGTGGGTGAGGGTGTGTTTGTTGTTTTTTCCTTTACGTCTTTTTGTTGGGATTTCATTTTTGAATCCAGCGATTTGAACAATTCCTCGTGACTTGTTTTATACTCTTGATTTACAACTGCTGAAGTCGGTTTTTGTCCGTCATCTGAACATTTCATAACAGCAACGATTACCCCCCCCCAAACGATTATTGCACTTAATATTATTTCCCATTTTTGCGGTTTTTGTGGTTGTCTTCTTTTGCAATATGGACATATATTCGCTTTTTGTGGAATTTCCATTCCGCAGTGAGCACACTCTTTGTTCATACGTTTAATGTTTTGTACTTTTTATGAGCACTTTTCAAGCACGTATAATGCTGCAAGAAGATATACGAGTGCTCTTAAAATCCATTTTAATCTTTTGGGGCTGAGACACCATCCTATGATAGTAAACGGTAACTTTAGTATGGGCCATAGCATACTTGGATGTTCTTCCCAGTATTTTTCAATATCTCCGCGACAATATGGGCATCTGAGGGCCCGTACTGGTCCTAAATCTTTTTTACAATATGGGCATATCATAATTATAGTATTATTAAAAGTAAATATTTAGTTGTGTTATATTGCGTTTGAGTGCGTGTTTTAGGGCGGTCTTGGTCGTATAGTCATGATATCAGTTATTTTAAGAATTATGGTTCGGGTAAAATAAATGTAGGCTTGGTTATCATATTTGCTCTTGAGGTCTTGGCCTACCTGCAACACAAATAATCAAACAAAGCCTACGTTTTGCTGCTACAGCAGCATCGTAGACGTTTGCTTTATTCATGTGTTGCAAAAAACGGCCAAGTTTCAAGAGCACAAATAAAGTCTAACGCTTTATATCAATATGTCAGTTATTCTGTTTTTTTCCTTTCTGCTAAATCGTTTTTTGGGTTTATGTACAAATATACTAATTATTTCGATTCACAATAATACCGTCGTAAAATTTTCGAGTAAAACTTGTGTATTTATCATTAGGCGATTGTAGGAATAACACATAAATCCGAATGGACCATTCCGAAAAACATCCTCTTTATTCCGCTTTCGTAGAGTTAATGCCCGAAATTTGCATAATCGGGATAAAACTATCGAAGAAAGCAATGAGCAATCTTAAAACCACATTCGCGGGTCTCGAACTTCGGAACCCGATCATCGTAAGCAGTTGCAGCCTCACCGACAACGCCGAGGGCTGCCGTCGATTCGAGGAAGCGGGAGCGGCCGCGGTCGTTCTGAAATCGCTTTTCGAGGAGAATATCGCACGTCGCACCGAGCATCTTACCGACGAGGCGGCGCATGCCGAATCGGCCGACTATCTGCAAGGCTATCTGCGCGCGCAGATGCTCCGCGAGTATCTCGATCTGGTGAGCGATGCGAAGCGATTGTGCTCCGTGCCCGTGATAGCCAGCATATGCTGCCGCAGCACGGGCGAATGGACCGAATTTGCGTCGCATATCGAACGTGCGGGTGCCGATGCGCTGGAACTCAACGTTATGGGCCTGTGTACGGCGAAGGATTACACCGACGGCGAGTTCGAACGGCGCCATATCGAGATCCTCGCTGCCGTGCGCCGCGCGGTCGGGATTCCGATCATCATGAAGCTCGGGGCCAACATCTCCAATCCCGTGAATCTCGTCGAGCGGCTGCACGGTTACGGCGCGGCGGCCGTGGTGCTCTTCAACCGCCCCTACCAGACGGATATCGACATCGAGCGCATGGAGTATGCCTCGGGGCATGTGCTGAGCCATCCGAGCGATCTGGCCGCTTCGTTGCGCTGGACGGGCATAGTCTCTTCGGCGGTGAAGAATATCTCGATCGGAGTGTCGGGCGGCGTGCATGGCGGTGCTGCGGTGATCAAATCGCTGCTGGCGGGCGCTTCGGCCGTGGAAGTGTGCAGCGCACTCTATACCGACGGTGCCGAGTGGATCGCCGAGGCTTTGAAATTCGTCGCCGAGTGGCAGGAGCGTCACGGTTTCGAGACCGTCGATGAGCTGCGCGGCAAGCTCGACGCCCGCGATCCCGAACATGCCGACATGCTCGAACGCATGCA
>CAUHCL010000134.1 GCA_959604655.1 uncultured Alistipes sp.
CGCCGCCCCACTGCGGCGGACTGCTGTCGCACTCGCGCCGCCGTCGGCGAACAGCGTCAAACATCGTAATACGTCCAGGCTGCGGCCCGCGCGACGCAGAAGCGTCGCATTCAACAGCCGCCCCACCCTGCCCCATGCAAACGGAACAAGCCTCGCCGAAGCAGGAATATCCCTGCATATAAAACAAAAAAGTTGCCCGACGATGTGTCGGACAACTTTTTTATCGTTTTCAGACGAGACAACCTACTGGCCCTTGGCATTCAGTTCCTCGAACGCCTTGTTGTACTTCTCGTACTTGGCCTGCATGCCATCCTCGTCGCGCAGACGGAACGTAAGGGCCTTCAGCGACTCGACGGTACGACGGTCGTTGGGGTTCAGCTCGTAAGCCTTCTCCAGATAGGGAACGCCCTCCTTATAAGCCTCGGTCACCTTCTGCTGATCCTCTTTCCAAGCGGTGTTGCTCTTGTAGTCGCGCTTGTTCATCTCCTCGTTCATGCCATCGGCACGTGCGATATAGAAGTAGCCGATGTAGAACATGGCCTGAGCATCCTTGGGATCGATCTCGACAACCTTCTTGAACGATACGATGCTCTCGTCGTAATTCTTGAGGCTGAAGAAGATACGGCCACGGCCGAACCACAGGTCCTTGCTCTTGGGATCGCGCTGCAAAGCGCCGTCGACCATCTCGATCAACTCCGAGGGATCGCCCACCGAACTCTCGACCGTATAGACGTTGATAAGGCCCTCGATAATGCGGTCGTTCTTGGGGAACTTGGCCAGACCCTCCATCAGCATGTTCTTGGCACGCTGCATGTTGGCTGCGCGAACAGGCGAATCGGTCTGACCGAAATATGCGTGGTAGAGGTAGTAGTAGATGTTACCATCGGGATCGGTGTAACCTGCCTCCAGAGCCTTGTTCAGGGCGTCGGCACCCTTGGCGAACGACTCCTTGTGCTCGGCGCCGTCGACAACGTAGAGGTAACCTGCGTAGTAGAGGTACGAGGGATTCTTCTCGCCCGTGAACGCGGGGCTCTCCTGCACGGCGTAAGCCGATGCGAAGTCGTATGCAGCCTCGCCGTAGCGGCCCGCACCCATATTCACGTTACCGCTCTGCGAGTAATAGTTCTCGATCTGCTTGAGACCCTCCATCACCTTGTCGCGGCTCTTGTTGTCCATCTCGAAAGCCTTGTTGTACGAAGCCACGGCCACGGCGGCCAGATCCTCGTCCTTCACCTGCTGCGTCGGGATCCAGGTGGCTATCTTGCCGTTGGCCACGTAGAGCTTGAACCAGGGATATACCATCTCGGTGTAGGGATTGCCGTTGACCACCACACCCTCGTTGGTGGCGTCGGGCTTGCCCAGGTTCACCGAAGCCATGGCCATATCCATGTCCTGAAAGATATCTTTCGTGGGAGCGGCCGCAGCCTCGTAGTAGGCCTTGCCGCGATTGATCCACGTGGCGGCTTTCGCCCCCTTCTTCGCATCGGCCACATCGGCATCGCATTTCGCCAGTTTCGACAAAATGGCGTCCTTGTTGACCTTCTGCGCATTTGCCATTGGTGCCGCCATAAACGTTACGGCCATCACCGCGAAAATCAATTTTTTCATAGTTGATCTTTTAATGAAAAACGGTTCTTTAATATGTTTATTGTCCTTTACTCTTTGTTGTAGGCATTCGCGGCGCCGTCGGCCGTCTCGCCGTTATCTGCAACCACTGTGCCCTCGTCGCCGGCAGCGGCGGTTTCCTCGTCCTCGCTCGCAGGAACGGCCATCACCGAAGCTATGGCGTCGCCCTCGCGCAGGTTGATGATGCGCACGCCCTGCGTGGCGCGGCCCGCCAGACGGATCTGCGACACCTCGGTGCGGATCGTAACGCCCGAACGGTTGATAATCATCAGGTCGTTGTCGTCCGTCACCGACTGGATAGAGATCAGCTCGCCCGTCTTCTCGGTGATGTTGATCGTCTTCACGCCCTTGCCGCCGCGGTTGGTGATGCGGTATTCGTCCAGATCGGTACGCTTGCCGTAACCGTTCTCCGACAGCACCAGCACGTCCTTCTTGGCATCGGGCTCGATACAGATCATGCCTACCACCTCGTCGCCCTCGTCGAGCGCTATGCCGCGCACGCCCGCACCCACACGGCCGATGGGACGCACCGTGTTCTCGTTGAAGCGGATGGCCTTGCCGCCGCGCGCCGCGATCATGATCTCGGCATTGCCGCTGGTGATCTTGGCTTCGATCAAACGGTCGCCCTCGCGGATGACGATGGCGTTCACGCCGTTCTGACGCGGACGCGAATAGGCTTCGAGCTTGGTCTTCTTGATGACGCCCTCGCGGGTACACATGACGATATAGTTGTTGTCGATGTACTCGGCGTCGTTCAAGTTCTTGGTATTGATGTATGCGCGTACCTTGTCGTCGGGCTCGATCTGGATGATGTTCTGTATGGCGCGGCCCTTCGAAGCGCGCGTGCCCTCGGGGATCTGGTAGACCTTGAGCCAGTAGCAGCGTCCCTTTTCGGTGAAGAACATCATGGTGTTGTGCATCGAGGCCACGTAGATGTGTTCGATGAAATCCTCGTCGCGCGTCGCGCTGCCCTTCACGCCCACGCCGCCGCGGTTCTGCGTGCGGTACTCGGCCAGCGGGGTGCGCTTGATATATCCCAGGTGCGATATGGTGATCACCATGTCGTCGTCGGCATAGAAATCCTCGGGATTGAACTCCTCCGAAGAGTAGATTATCTCGGTGCGGCGCTCGTCGCCGTAGGTCTGCTTGATCTCGATGAGCTCGTCCTTGACGATCTGCATCTGCATCTCCACGCTGCCCAGCACGTCGTTGAAGTAGGCGATCTGACGCTCCAGCTCGTTGCGCTCGGCCTCCAGCTTGTCGCGCTCCAGTCCCGTCAGCGCACGCAGACGCATGTCGACGATGGCGGCCGACTGAATCTCGCTCAGCCCGAAGCGCTCCATAAGGGTCGACTTGGCCTCGTCGATATTCTTCGACGAGCGGATTATGTGCACCACCTCGTCGATGTTGTCCTGCGCGATGAGCAGACCCTGCACGATGTGCATGCGGTCCTGCGCCTTCTTCAGATCGAAGCGCGTGCGGCGCACGATCACGTCGTGGCGATGCTCGACGAAGTGCTTTATGAGGTCCTTGAGGTTGAGCAGCATCGGACGGCCGTTCACCAGCGCGATGTTGTTCACGGCGAACGAGGTCTGCAACTGGGTGTTCTTGAACAGCGTGTTGAGCACCACGTTGGCCGAAGCGTCGTGCTTGAGGAATATGGTGATGCGCATACCGTTGCGGTCGCTCTCGTCGTTGATGTACGAGATGCCCTCGATCTTCTTCTCGTTGACCAGCTCGCCGATCTTCTTTATCATCTCGGCCTTGTTGACCATGTAGGGTATCTCGCTCACGATGATGCACTCGCGGCCGCTCGCCGTGGTCTCGATCTCGGTACGGGCACGCATCAGCACGCGGCCGCGGCCCGTGAGCAGAGCCTCCTTCACGCCTTCGTAGCCGTAGATCAACGCTCCCGTCGGGAAGTCGGGACCCTTGACGTATTTCAGCAGTTCCTCGCACTCGCAGTCGGGGTTGTCGACATACGCGCAGCAGGCGTCGACCACCTCGCCCAGATTGTGCGGCGCCATGTTGGTGGCCATACCCACGGCGATACCGCTCGCGCCGTTGACCAGCAGCAACGGGATCTTGGTGGGCAGGACGGTGGGCTCCTTTATGGTATCGTCGAAGTTGGTGGTCCAGTCGATGGTCTCCTTGTCTATGTCGGCCATCACCTCGTCGGTGATCTTCTGCATGCGCGCCTCGGTGTAACGCATGGCGGCGGCAGAGTCGCCGTCCATAGAGCCGAAGTTACCCTGACCCTCCACCAGCGGATAACGCATGGCCCAGTCCTGCGCCATACGCACCATGGCCCCGTAAACCGAGCTGTCGCCGTGCGGGTGGAACTTACCGAGCACGTCGCCGACGATACGGGCCGACTTACGGGTGGGTTTATCGGAATAGAGGTTGAGCTCGGCGCTCATATCGTAAAGTATGCGTCGGTGCACGGGCTTCAGGCCGTCGCGCACATCGGGCAACGCACGAGACACGATAACCGACATCGAATAGTCGATATAAGCCGACTTCATCTGCTCCTCTATATTGATGGGAATTATCTTTCCCTCCAATCCGGCATTCTTTTCTTCTTCAGTCAACATGTTTGAATCAATTTACTATTTAGGAAATTACACGCACCGACGCATTCTCTTCACCATACGCGAACCCTATCCGACGGCAGGTTACCCGCAGCCGCGGGCCGCATTCGCAAATCCGACCCTACATCGGTCCGCTCTTCGGAGCGGGCTTCGGTCGCCGCGCTCGGAATACATCGGGGCATACAATCCGTATTTTTAGTAAACAAAAGTAATATTTATTTTGCAAATAACCAATTCCGACCCCGATTTTCGTATCGATCCGAAACATTTGGAACCGCGACGTCGCGTTTTCTGCCATTTTCGGACGATCTGAGCGCATGAAAAAAAATTCCCGACAGGGTGTCGGGAAAAACGGGTGTTTTCCGCGCGGGCAGCGGGCGGGTCGCTAATAAATCGGGTAAGGTTTCGGGCCGCGGCCCGCGCGACTCTAAAGAGTTGCAGGCATGTCGGACGGTACGCCATGCTACCGAATTAAGGCGAGGATAAGGATTTCGAATGAACGGCGGGATGTTTTTAGAGGTTATCGCTTGCTGTTCGCCGACGGCGGCGTGAGTGCGACAGCAGTCCGCCGCATGGGGCGTCGGCGAACTGCGCGACTCGGAGAGTCGCATTTTCTCAATGCTTTTATACGTTACCTTTTGTGCGGACAAAAGGTAACCCAAAAACCGCCGCGGTGAAACG
>CAUHCL010000135.1 GCA_959604655.1 uncultured Alistipes sp.
CTGAGCGGCATGACCTACATGGAGCATTTGCAGGACAACATACGCACCTACTCGCCTCTGGCGCCGCTCACCGACGAGGAAAAGGAGTTTCTGGAGGAGACGGCGCGGCTGATGCTGCAATATCCCACCATCCCGTGCAACGACTGCAAGTACTGCATGCCGTGCCCCTACGGACTGGATATTCCCGCCATCCTGCTGCACTACAACAAGTGCGTGAACGAGGGTAACGTATCGGCCTCGTCGCAGGACGAGAATTACCGCCGCGCGCGCCGCGCGTTCCTGGTGGGTTACGACCGTTCGGTGCCCAAGCTGCGTCAGGCGAGCCACTGCGTGGGCTGCAAGCAGTGCAACCCGCACTGCCCGCAGCGGATCGACATCCCGCGCGAGATGCGCCGCATAGACCAATATGTGGAGGATCTGAAGCAGGAACGCGAATTTTAGCCGAGATGGAGTACAGGACACTGGGCCGCACGGGACTGCGAGTGAGCGCCATAGCGCTTGGTTGCGAGGGCTTCATGCACAGTACTGCCGAACAAGTGGAGGCCGACTTGGACTTCGCCATAAGCCGCGGCATCAATTTCATGGATATCTACTCGTCGAATCCCGAGCTGCGTTCAAACATCGGGGCCGCGCTCGAAGGGCGGCGCGACGGATTCGTGATTCAGGGCCATCTGTGCACCGCGTGGGAAAACGACCAGTATCTCCGCACGCGCGATCCCCGCAAAACTGTCGACTCGTTCGAGGCGCAGCTGCGCCAGTTGCGCACCGACTATCTCGACATAGGCATGATACACTACGTCGACTCCGAAGCCGACTTCCGCGAGGTGTTCGACGGCGAGATCATCGATATCGCCCGACGGCTCAAGGCCGAGGGCCGCATACGCCATATAGGCATGAGCAGCCACAACCCCGTGGTGGCGCGCATGGCCGCGGAGACGGGTATCATCGACGTGCTGATGTTCTCGATCAACCCGTGCTACGACCTGCTGCCGCCCGACGAGAACGTCGATTCGCTCTGGGCCGACGAGAGTTACGCCACGGCGCTCCACAACGTCGACCCCGAACGCGAGCGGCTGTATGAACTGTGCGCCCGCGAAGGCGTGGCCATCGACGTGATGAAGGTCTACGGCGGCGGCGACATGCTCGGCGACGATTCGCCGCTGGGGCGGGCCATGACTCCCGTGCAGTGCATCGAGTATGCGCTCACGCGACCCGCCGTCGCGGCCGTGATGATCGGATGCAAGAACCGCGACGAGATAGCCGCGGCAGCAGGGTGGTGCGACGCCTCGGCTGCCGAGCGCGACTACACGCAGGCGATGGCGGGACTCGACAAGTTCACGTGGCGCGGCCACTGCATGTATTGCGGCCATTGCGCTCCGTGCTCGGCGGGAATCGACATAGCGTCGGTGAACAAGTTCCGCAATCTCGCGGTCGCGCAAGGCGAAATCCCCGAAACGGTACGCGAGCACTACCGCGCCCTGACGCACCACGCGTCGGAGTGCATCGAGTGCGGATTGTGCGAACCGCGCTGTCCGTTCGGGGTGGAGATCATCGAGTCGATGCGCGGCGCGGCCGAAAAATTCGGATATTAACGTATGACGCTCAACATGAAAACGGCATTTTCGCTCTCCGACACGCAACGCGCAATCGATCTGCTGCACACCGAGAAGTGCTCGTGCGTCATTCTCGGCGCCGCCGAGCCGCACGATCCGCGCATATTCCGCGAGCGCGGGGTGAAGGATCTGTTCCGACTGCTGCACGAGGAACCCGAGTTGCTGCGCGGGGCCTTCATCGCCGACAAGGTGGTGGGCAAGGGTGCCGCGGCGCTGATGATCCTCGGCGGAATAGGCGGCCTGCATGCCGACGTGATAAGTTCCGCAGCCATCGGGCTTTTCCGCAGCGCGGGAATCGAGCCGCGATATGTCAGCGAGGCACCGCACATAATCAATCGCGCGGGAACAGACATATGTCCCGTCGAGAAGCTGTGCGCCGAGTGCCGCACGGCCGAAGAGTGCCTGCCGCTCATCGCCGACTTCATCAACGGCAGCGGGCAGAAACAGCAGGCGAAATAAGAGGAAACGACAAGGGCTTAGTGTCCTCAGGCAATATTTTTGAAGATGAACGGAAAGGGAATCGGCATACTCGGGCCGCAGTCTGCGAGGACCGCCAACAAGTGAAAGACGAGTTGCGGGCCTTCGCGGGGCGAGGCTGCGGCCCGCACGACTCTGACGAGTCGCCGATTCCGCCAATAGTAACTCTCAAAATCTGTTTGTCATGAAAAGAATGCTTTTGATTATGTCGTCGCTCCTTTCCGCCATTGCGGCCCAGACGCAGACCATGCCCGTCGACGGACGGTTCGAGTTTATGGAACTGCCTTATGCCGAGAACGCACTGGAGCCCGTCATCAGTGCCGAGACCATAGGCCTGCACCACGGGAAGCACCTGCTCGGTTACGTCACCGCCCTCAACCGCCTGATCGAGGGTACCGACTTGGCCGGCCGATCGCTGGAGGAAATAGTGGCCGCGTCCGACGGCGCCGTTTTCAACAATGCGGGGCAGACGCTCAACCACAACCTCTACTTCACGCAGTTCTCGCCCGACGGCGGCGGCGAACCCCGTGGCGCGCTGCGCAAGGCCATCGATGCCTCGTGGGGTTCGTTCGATCGGTTCAAAAAGGATTTCGTCGATGCGGGCACGTCGCTGTTCGGTTCGGGCTGGGTGTGGCTCGCGGTCGACAAGAGCGGCGATCTGACGATCGTGAAGGAGCCGAACGGCGGCAATCCCGTCGCCCGCGGCCTCGTGCCTCTGTTAGGATTCGACGTGTGGGAACACGCCTACTATTTGGACTACAACAACCGTCGGGCCGATCATCTGAACGCCTTGTGGCGTATAGTTGATTGGAACACGGTGGAAAAACGTTACGATAACTTAAACCAATAACACACAATCATGCAAACTGCAAACATCAAACTCTATTCGTTGAATTACAACGAAGCCAAAACCTACCTCGTCGCGGCATTGTTCGTTCTGGGCAACATCGCCCTGCCGCAGTTGTGCCACCTCGTTCCGCGCGGCGGCATGATATGGCTGCCGATCTATTTCTTCACGCTCGTCGGCGCATATAAGTACGGATGGAAAGCGGGACTTCTGACTGCCGTAGCGTCGCCCGTGGCCAATCATCTGCTTTTCGGCATGCCCGCCGCAGCCGTATTGGCACCCGTGCTTATAAAATCGGTGCTTCTGGCCCTGGCCGCAGGATACGCCGCGACGCATTTCCGCAAGATATCGCTGCCGCTGCTGTGCGGCGTGGTGCTATTCTACCAGACGGCAGGCACGCTGTGCGAATGGGCCGTTGCGGAGAGCTTCTTCGCCGCCGTCCGGGATTTCCGCCTCGGAATCCCGGGAATGCTGCTCCAGATCGTCGGCGGTTATGCCGTTATCCGTTACGTGCTGAAAAAGTAGGAGTACAATAGCGACAAACGAAACGCAGCCGTTCGCCCCGCGGGGCGAACGGCTGCTTCATTTATCCTCGGCCGCGGGTCCGCACAAGCCCCGCGACGCACATGATGCTAAACTAACTTCAAGTCCTTCTTTATGGTCTCGATCTTGGCATCCAGCTCGGCCAGCACCTTGTCGTAATCGGCTACCGAAGCCAACGGCTCCTTCACGCCGAAATAGAACTTGATCTTGGGCTCGGTACCCGACGGACGCACCGACACGATGGTGCCGTCGGCCGTGATCCACTGCAAAACGTTGCTCGAATCCTGCTCGATGGGCGTCTTCGCACCCGTAGCGAGATCGGTCTCTTCGAGACTCTTGTAGTCGCGCACCTTCACGACCTGCGATCCCGCCAGCGCCTTGGGAGGATTGGCGCGGAAATCCACCATCATGCGCTGAATTTCCTCGGCGCCCTCCTTGCCCTTGCGGACCACCGAAACGAGACCCTCGCGGAAGAATCCGTACTTCACATACAGCTCCTGCAACCACTCGTAGAGCGTGAGTCCCATGGTATCCTTGGCCCACGCGGCAGCCTCGGCAGCCAGAGCGCAGGCCGACACGGCATCCTTGTCGCGCACGTAATCGCCCGCCAGATAGCCGAAGCTCTCCTCGCCGCCGCCGATATACTTGGTCTTGCCCTCGTTCTCGCGGATTATCTTGGCTATGTACTTGAATCCCGTAAGACAGTCGTAGCACTTCACGCCGAAGTGCTCCGCCACGGCATTGGCCATCTGCGACGTCACGATGGTCTTCACCACATACTGCTTGCCGTCCAATTCGCCGCGCTCGGCCCAGCGCGTAAGCTGGTAGCTCATCAGCAGCGCCAGAGTCTGGTTGCCGTTCAGCAACACGTACTCGCCCTTGCCGTTGCGCAGCGCCACGCCGATGCGGTCCGAGTCGGGATCGGTGGCCAGCACCAGATCGGCGCCCTCCTTGCGGCCGAGCTCCATAGCCATGGCCATGGTCTTGCGTTCCTCGGGATTGGGCGACTCCACCGTGGGGAAATTACCGTCGATCACAGCCTGCTCGGGCACCATTATTATATTCGTGAACCCGAAGTTGCGCAGCGAAGCGGGCACCAGACGCATTCCCGCGCCGTGCAGCGGCGTGTAGACGATCTTCATGTCGCTGTATTTGGCCACGCTCTCGGGCGAGAGCTGCACGTCGCTCTTGATGCGGTCGAGATATATCTTGTCGAATTCCTCGCCCAGAATCGTGATCCGATCGCCTGCGGCACCCGTCATCACCTGCGAGTTGTCGGTGATCTTCTCCACCTCGGCGATTATGTTCACGTCGTGGGGCGAGGTCACCTGCGCACCGTCGTTCCAATAGGCCTTGTAGCCGTTGTACTCCTTGGGGTTGTGCGAAGCGGT
>CAUHCL010000136.1 GCA_959604655.1 uncultured Alistipes sp.
GCCCGGTTAGAGTACACGTCTGGGGGGCGTGTTGTCGCTGGTTCGAATCCAGTCATCCCGACTAACCGAAAGCCTTGACAATCAAAAGATTGACGAGGCTTTTTTCTTTTCCCGCCCCACTGCCGCAAAAAAAGTCTCCACGGAGTACGCGGAGACAGTAGGTTGAAAACCTTCGGCATATAGCCTTATTGTGGTAAGATGTAGAATTTCTTACGTCACAAATATACGAAAAAGTTCGAATCGTTGCAAATTTTTTCATATTTTTGTAGAAACAGCCTAAATTTATCAATCATGGCCAAAACACTGGGACTGGATCTGGGCACCAATTCGATAGGATGGGCCGTCGTGGAGCATACCGAAAACGGATACGCGTTGAAAGACAAAGGCGTCGACATTTTTCAGGAGGGAGTCGCCCGCGACAAGAACAACGAGAAACCCGCCGTACAGGACAGAACGGAGGCGAGAGCCTTGCGCCGCCACTACTTTCGGCGCAGGCTGCGAAAGATCGAGCTGCTGAAAGTCCTCGTGCGCTACGACTTGTGCCCGCGGCTGACCGACGAGCAGTTGGACACATGGCGAAAGGAGAAACGCTACCCGCTCGACGAAGAGTTCCTGCAATGGCAGCGCACCGACGACAACGAGGACAAGAATCCGTATCACGACCGCCACGTCGCACTTACGCAGGCTCTCGACCTCGAAAACCGCGAGCACAGACATCTGCTCGGTCGGGCGATCTACCATCTGGCCCAGCGCCGCGGATTCCTCAGCAACCGCAAAGAGGCCGGCAAGGACAAAGAAGACGGCACGGTCAAGGAGAGCATCCGAAATCTGTCGGCCGAAATGGAAAAGGCGGGATGCCGCTACTTGGGAGAATATTTCTGCGAGTTGTATCGCCGCAAGGAGAAGATACGCGGGAAATACACATCGCGCAACGAACATTACCTGGCCGAGTTCAACGCCGTATGCGAGCGGCAGAACATTCCCGAAAAGTGGCGCGAAGAGCTGCATAGGGCGATATTCTTCCAGCGGCCGCTGAAATCGCAGAAAGGACTTGTGGGCAAATGCACCTTCGAGCCGAAAAAGAGCCGCTGCCCCGTGTCGCACCCTCGTTTCGAAGAGTTTCGCATGTGGTCGTTCATAAACAACATACGCATCACATCGCCGCAGGACGACGCACCGCGGCCTCTGACCCGTGCGGAGGTCGAGACCGTCATGCCGCTTTTCATGCGCAAGAGCAAGCCCTATTTCGATTTCGAGGAGATAGCGCGCAAGATCGCAGGCAAGGGAAGATATGCCTGCAAGGAGGATCGTAACGAGGCACCCTACCGCTTCAACTTCTCACGTACGGCCACCGTGTCGGGATGTCCCGTAACGGCGTCGCTCGTCGCGGCCCTCGGGATCGGACACCTGTCGGAACTCCGCGGCATGTATCGGCTCGGGGAAGGAAAGACGGATGATCAAATCGTGAACGACGTATGGCATGCGCTGTTCTCGTTCGACGACGATGAACGGCTGGGAGAATGGGCGAAAAACAGGCTGCAACTCACCGACGGGCAGGCGAAGGATTTCACGGCCATACGGACGCCGCAGGACTATGCGGCCCTGAGCCTGAATGCCATCGACAAGATGCTGCCCTACCTGCGGCGCGGCTGCCGCTACGACGAGGCGGTCTTTCTGGCCAACCTCAAAGCCGCCCTGCCGCACGATATATATGCCGACGAACTGCGCCGTGCGGAAATAGAGGGGCAGATCGTATCGATACTTACGGCCTACAAAAGGAACCCGTATGACAGATACGATTCCAAGGAGCGTCGCATAGCCGACTTCTTCAGCGACAACGGGATAGACGTATCGCGGCCCGGCAAGCTCTACCACCCCTCGATGATCGAGACCTACCGAAAGGCCCGTCCGAATGCGGAGGGGATCATGCTGCTCGGCTCGCCGCGCACCTCGGCGATCCGCAATCCCATGGCCATGCGGGCGCTGCACAGGCTGCGGGCGCTGGTGAACCGCCTTCTGTTAGAGGGGAAGATCGACCGCGACACGAAGATCAACATAGAATTTTCCCGACGCCTGAACGACGCCAACCGCCGCAAGGCCATAGAGCAGTATCAACGCGAGCGCGAAGCCGAGAACCGCAAATATGCCGAGGCGATACGGGAGCAGTATGCCGCGCAGACGGGTCGGGAAATCGAGCCCTCGGACGACGACATACTGAAATACCGTCTGTGGGATGAACAGAAACACGTATGTCCGTATACGGGACGACAGATAGGCATCGCAGACTTCATCGGTTCGGCACCGACGTTCGACATCGAGCATACCGTTCCGCGCGCCCGCGGAGGCGACGACTCGCAGATGAACAAGACGCTTTGCGACAGCCGTTTCAACCGCGAGACGAAGCAGGCGAAGATACCGTCCGAGCTCTCCGTCCACGCAGAAATCATGGCCCGCATAGAGTCGTTCGGCTGGCAGGAGAAGACGGAGAGTCTGCAAAAACAGATCGAAGCGCAGGTCAGAAAGAACGCCACAACGAAAGCCGAAAAGGACAGTGCCATACAGCGTCGCCACTATCTGCAAATGCAGCTCGACTATTGGCGCGGAAAATACGAGCGCTTCACCATGACCGAGGTTCCTGAAGGGTTCAGCAACCGACAAGGGGTCGACATAGGCATCATAGGCCGCTATGCACGGCTCTATCTGAAAACGGTATTCGACCGCATCTATACGGTCAAAGGCGACACGACCGCCGCTTTCCGCACGATGTGGGGATTGCAGGAGGCATACACCCGAAAGGAGCGCGTGAATCACGTGCACCACTGCATCGATGCCATCACCATAGCCTGCATAGGCCGCAAGGAGTATGACTCGTGGGCGCAATATGCCGCTGCCGAGGAACATTACAAATACGGGAAAGGCCTCAAGCCGCATTGCGAAAAGCCGTGGCCGACCTTTACCGAGGATGTCGGTGCCGTGGCCGAAGAACTGCTCGTATCGCACGACACGCCCGACAACATGGCCAAGCAGACCCGCAAGAAGGTGCGGGTCAGAGGCAAGGTGAAATCGAATGCCGCGGGAGAACCCATATATATGCAGGGCGACACGGCACGCCGAAGGCTGCACCAGGATACTTTCTACGGCGCCATAAAACGGGATGACGAAATAAAATATGTGGTGCGGAAGTCCCTCGGCGATCTCAAGGCACCCGACATAGACAAGATCGTGGACGAGGCCGTCAAGGCGCGTGTGAAAGAGGCGGTCGACAAGGTGGGCTTCGCCAAGGCGATGAATCCCGACGAATATACGATATGGATGAATGAGCATAAGGGAGTACCCATCCGCAAGGTGCGCATATTCACGCCGAGCGTAACGCAGCCCATATCGCTGAAGAAGCAGCGCGATCTGTCGGACAAGGAGTACAAGCAGGACTACCACGTCACCAACGACGGCAACTACTGTATGGCCGTCTACGAGGGGCAGGACAAAAAGGGCCGCACGAAACGTACGTTCGAAATCGTCAGCAATCCGATGGCTGCCGAGTATTTCAAAAGGAGCGCCGACCGAGAAGGCCGCCCCGATCTGGTGCCGTCGGCCGATGGGAACGGATATCCGTTGAAATGTATCCTGAAGACGGGAACCATGGTGCTCTTCTACGAGAACTCGCCCGCGGAGCTGTACGAATGCACGCGCAAGGAGCTGGCGAAAAGGCTTTACAAGGTAACGGGAATGAGTACATTAACCGTATCAAAAAATTCCTATGGCCGAATTACGCTGAAACACCACCAGGAAGCCCGCCCTGCCGCGGACTTGAAAGCCCAAAGCGGCGAGTGGAAAACCGGTGAGGCGTATAGGCCCGTAATATCATTATTGCATACCCAGCTCAATGCCTATGTCGAAGGCTATGACTTCGAACTGACGGTAACGGGAGAACTGAAATTCAAACGAGAGATGCCATGCTGAAACGAGCCTTGTTTTTTTCGACACCCTATTGCCTGAGCCTGCGAAACGGGCAGATGATAATCCACACCCGCGAGGCTCCCGACATGCAGAAAAGCGTCCCGATAGAGGATATCGGATTCGTAGTGCTGGAGGAT
This sequence comes from uncultured Alistipes sp., assembly GCA_959604655.1. GTDB lineage: Bacteria > Bacteroidota > Bacteroidia > Bacteroidales > Rikenellaceae > Alistipes. The sequence continues at coordinate 4,095 of CAUHCL010000136.1, forward strand.
CAGCAGACCTCCGTCACATTGCCCCTGCTCAACGCTCTGTCGGACAACAACGTGGCCGTGATCCTCTGCGGCGACAACCGCATGCCGAACGCCATGCTTATGAATCTGGATTCCAACAAGACGCAGGGCGAAAGCTATCGGGCGCAGATCGATGCGAGCGAGCCGCTGAAGAAGGGACTCTGGAAACAGATCGTCGAGGCAAAGATCCGCAATCAGGCGGCTCTGTTGCGGAAACTGGGGCGCGACGGCGACAAACTGAAGCCGTACTACATGAATGTCAAGAGCGCCGATGCGGACAATCGGGAGGGAATAGCGGCAAGGATCTACTGGTCGGAGCTGTTCGGCGCGAATTTCACACGTTTTCGAGAGGGCACTCCACCCAACAATCTGCTCAATTACGGTTACACGCTGCTGCGGGCGGCCGTAGCACGATCGATCATGGGGTCGGGGCTGTTTCCCGCATTCGGAATCTTTCACCGCAACCGTTACAACGCATTTCCG
>CAUHCL010000137.1 GCA_959604655.1 uncultured Alistipes sp.
ATAGAACGGTTTCGGGTCGCGGCCTGCGGAGGACGCAGACGAACGCAAAGTGAGTTGCGGGCCTCCGCGCGCCGAGGCTGCGGCCCGCGCAGTCCTAACGGACTGCATTTTTTTACATCCGACATCGGCGGACAGCGGATTGCAGGCCGCTGCCCGCCCCCCCCCAACCACCGAAGCCAAATTACACACACTCCGCCTCTCCAAACAGCCCCCAAAAAACAAAAAAAGCCATGCCGAGCCGAAAGGCGGGGCATGGCATGCGTCGCGGCAGCCGCGGTCGGGGAGCCTATTTGTCCTTATGCTTCTCGATCAGACGCTTCATCACATCCACCGCCTTGTCTATGGCTTCCTCGAACGTGTGCGCCTGTTCCTCCGCGCGCAGATCGCCGCCCGGAACGTGCAGCGTCACCGCTGCGATCTTGTTGCCCCGCTCGTCGTCCTTTTCGAGTTTCAGCACCACATCGGCACCCGTCGCGTTCTCGGCGAAACGGTCCAGCCTGGCCAATTTCTTCTCGATAAATTCGATCAACTTCTGTCCCGCGTCGAATTTCACTGACTGAATCTGTACGTCCATAGCCATAAAATTTAGAGTTAAACATCGATGGCGTCCGCATGCGGACCTCCCGCAAGGGCGGTTCGCCCGTCGCCTTATACCGTCTCTTTTCTGCGCCCGATCCGCGCGGGCCGCTACTTTCGCGATCGCGGATGGGCCGTGGCGTACACCTGCCGCAGTCGGGCGATGTCGTTATGGGTGTAGACCTGCGTCGCCTTGAGCGACGCGTGCCCCATCAGCTCCTGTATCTCGCGCAGATCGGCGCCGTCGTTGAGCAGATGCGTGGCGAAAGTATGTCTGAGCACATGCGGCGAGCATTTCCCCTGCACCCCGCACTCCCGCAGAAGCCGTGCCACGCTGCGCTGCACGTCGCTGCGCGATACGGGGCATCCTCGGCTCGATAAAAATAACGATTTTTCGCCGTTCGGACAAATATTTTCGGCACTATTTCTCTCGAAACCGCGTTTTATCTCGCGGGCGACCCTGTCGAGCAGGGGCACCATGCGCACCTTGTCGCCCTTGCCCCTCACGCGCAGCGTGGAGAAATCGGCCGCGAAGTCGTCGCGCCTTATCGCCGTAAGTTCGGCCAGACGCAGGCCGCAGGTGTAGAGCACCAGCACCATCAGCGCATCGCGGCGGGTGCGGCCATCGCCGCTGTCGAGCCGCTCCAGCACCTCGCGCACGACATAGGCCATGCGGTTGTCGGGCACGAACGTCGGAAGCCGCCGCGAGGTGCGCAGCGACGACACCCCCGCGAAGACGTCGCGCGTGACCAGCCCTTCGCGCCGCAGATAGCGGTAGAGCGAGCGGACCGACGCCACGGTGCGGTTGATCGAGGCACTGCACATGTCGCCGCTCTCCGACAGCGCCACGATCCACGAGCGTACGTCCTCGCTCCGCGCCTCGCACAGCGAGAATGCGCCGCCCGACGCCTCGGCGCCCCACGCCGCGAAACGCTCCGCGTCGCGGAGGTAGTTGCGCACCGTGAGCGGCGAGTAGCGTCTCTCGGCCGCGAGATAATCCGCAAAGCGGCCTATCACCTCCCCGTTGTCCATCGCGCGCCTACTGTTTCTGCCTCTCCACCGAGGTCACACGCGGCGCGCCCTGCCCGGGCAGAGGCTTGTACACCACGATCACCGCATCGAACCGCCTGCCCTTGCGCGCCGTCTCGCGGCCGCGGCACAGGAAACGGTAGTTGGTGCCCGCCACCACCTGCGTGGCCACGCTGAGAGGCTTGTACTCCACCCCTTCGAGTCCCTTTACGGCCTCCTCGAAGAGGGCTTTTTCCTCCTTGGTCGGCGGGCGCTGCTTCGAATAGCCGCCCACGATTTCGGTGTCGTCGCCCTGCGCATTCCCCGCCCCGCCGCAGCCGTATGCGCCAAACACGAGCGGGAGACACAATAACATGATATAAAACCTCATAATCGGATCGAATTTAGTCCATTGTGAAACAAAAATAACGTTTTTTTTCTTTACCCCGCAAAATATTAATACCTTTGGATATCGGAAATACCGATACGATAACCAATCAACATATCCGAAATGAAACGTATCTTATTGTTAATGCTGGCCGTATGCTCGCTCTGCGCCGTACAGGCCAAACCCAAAGTCTACAAGCTCGCCGCCCCCGACGGCAAACTGGTCGTGACCGTGGCGGTCGGCGACGACATACGCTGGAGCGTCGCCGACGAGGGTCGCACCGTCATCGCACCGTCGCAGATAGCCATGCAGGTGGGCGAAGGCGAGACGTGGGGCGTCAACCCGCGCCTGCGCAAGGCCGTGACCGCCAAGGTCGACCAGAAGATCCCCTCGCCCCTTTACAAGAAGGCCGAGGTCGAGGACAAATACTCGTCGCTCACGCTGCAATTCGCGGGCGACTACGCCGTCGAGTTCCGCGCCTACGACGAGGCGGCGGCCTACCGCTTCGTGTCGACCCGCAAGGGCGACTACACGGTGAAGGACGAAGTGGCCGAGTTCGCGTTCGAGGGCGACAACAACGTCTTCTGCTCTTACGTGCGCGGCAACAAGAACAAGACCATCGAGCAGCAGTACTACAACTCGTTCGAGAACACCTACGAGATCGAGCCCATGAGCAAGATGGGCGGCAATCGCCTGATGTTCCTGCCCGTGCTGGTAGACATGGGCGACCGCAAGGTGTGCATCACCGAGTCGGATCTGGTAAGCTACCCGGGCATGTATCTCTACAACCCCGACGGCGGCACCGCGCTCAAGGGCAACTACGCCCCCGTGCCCGACGAGGTGAAGCAAGGTGGCCACAACATGCTTCAGGGCGAGGTGCAGACCCGCAAGCCCTACATCGCCGAGGTGAGCGGCACGCGTTCGTTCCCGTGGCGCATCTGCATCGTGGCACGCAACGACGCCGAGCTGCTCGACGACGACATGGTGTTCCGCCTGAGCCATCCCAACGTCATAGGCGACACGTCGTGGATCAAGCCCGGCAAGGTGGCCTGGGAGTGGTGGAACGACTGGGGCCTTTTCGGCGTCGACTTCAAGCCCGGCGTGAACAACCGCACCTATGAATACTACATCGACTTCGCGGCTCGCAACGGCATCGAGTACGTGATCCTCGACGAGGGCTGGAGCGTGAACAAGGCCGCCGACCTGATGCAGGTGATCCCCGAGATCGACATCAAGCATCTGGTCGACTACGGCAAGGAGCGCGGCGTGGGCATCGTGCTGTGGGGCGGCTACTGGGCCGTCGACCGCGACATGGACAAGGTGTTCAAGTACTATTCCGATCTGGGAGTCAAGGGCTTCAAGATCGACTTCATGGACCGCGACGACCAGAAGATGGTCGACTTTTACGAGCGCGCCGCGGCCACCGCAGCCAAGTACAACCTCATGTGCGACTTCCACGGAGCCTACAAACCCTGCGGCCTGTCGCGCAAGTACCCCAACGTGGTCAACTACGAGGGCGTGCACGGACTGGAGCAGATGAAGTGGTCGGACATATCGACCGACCAGGTGACCTACGACGTGACCATCCCCTTCATCCGCATGGTGGCAGGCCCGATGGACTACACGCAGGGTGCCATGCTCAACGCCCAGAAGAGCAGCTACCGCGCCAGCAACTCCGAGCCCCAGAGCCAGGGTACGCGCTGCCGCCAGCTGGCCATGTACGTGATATTCGAGGCGCCGTTCAACATGCTGTGCGACTCGCCCACCAACTACGAGAAGGAACCCGAGTGCACGCAGTTCATAGCCGAGATCCCCACCGTGTGGGATGAGACCGTGGCCCTCGACGGCAAGGTGGGACAATACGCCGTGCTGGCACGCCGCTCGGGCGACGAGTGGTACGTGGGCGGCATGACCGACTGGAACGCCCGCGAGGTGGAGATCGATCTCTCGTTCCTGCCCGACGGCAACTACCACGCGACCATCATCAAGGACGGCGTGAATGCCGACAAAATCGCGCGCGACTTCGTCATCGAGAGCGACAATGCCGACAACACCAAGAAACTGAAGATCCGCATGGCCCGCGGCGGCGGCTTCGCCATGAAGCTCACCCCCGTGAAGTAAGCCCCGCGCTTCATATATGCCGCGTCCCCGCCCGAAATTTCGGGCGGGGATGTTGTTTTATTCCTTGGGCGAGGGCGGGGATTGATATTACACGGGATATTGCAGTCCGCAGGACTGTGCGGGCCGCAGCCTCCCGACAGCGGAGGCCCGCTATTCGCTCATCGCTCATCGAGCGGACCACTGCGGGCTGCATCCCGAATAATTGCGCCGCGGAGCGACGTTATCTTCGGCGGCTCGCACCTTTGGTGCGCCCCCCGCAGCCGCCGAAGATAAATTTTGCAAGAGATCGTCCGCCTACATACAGCAAGCCGAATACTCCGCCCCGCGTCATTCCACATTTTTCTTTTGCCAAAAAGAAAAATGGATGGAATCTCTACCCATAGCCACCCGTTTGAGATACCAATCCTCGCCCGACGGCTCGGTGGCATGACGTATTTTTTCATACGTTACCTTTTGTGCGGACAAAAGGTAACCCAAAAACCGCCGCGGT
>CAUHCL010000138.1 GCA_959604655.1 uncultured Alistipes sp.
GGAGCAGATTGCCAACGGCGGCCCTGTAACTGTGACGCATCCCGAAATAACACGTTTCTTTATGACTATACCCGAAGCATGCAGGTTGGTGATGGAGGCTGCTACGATCTCGAAAGGTAACGAGATATGCGTCTTCGATATGGGTAAATCCGTGAAGATCGTGCATCTGGCGGAACAGATGATCGAATTGTCGGGATTCCGTGTCGGCGAGGATATCAAAATCAAGTACACGGGGCTGCGCCCCGGTGAAAAACTGTACGAGGAGGTATTGGCGGACAGCGAGAATACGTTGCCTACCTCTCACGACCGCATACGCATAGCAAAGGTGCGCGAGTATAACTACGATAATGCGCGTGCTACGGTCGAAGAACTCGAAGCATTGTCCCGTGCTGTCGACATTCCGGCAATGGTTAGTCTGATGAAAAGTACCGTACCCGAATATCATTCCGAGAATGCAGATTTGAATTGATGACCATAAATTTTCGACATCTGTGAAAAAGCTATGGTTCTTATTGTTGATCCTTTGTCTGGATTCATGCGAAAATGAATGCTACGACTGCGCTCAACAATATGTATCTGAGGATGTAATCTTTTCACCCGACGCAGAATATATAGTAGTTTTAGGAGACATTCAAAACTATACAAACGTTCGTTCATGGTATCCGTATTTATGCGAAACAATGAATTGGATATGCTCTCAAAAATATTATGGCCATCCGATAAATTGTATTTTGCAAGTTGGGGATGTTACGGATAATAATGTATCTGTTGAATGGGAGCGATTCTACAACAGTACCTATCCGACAGCAAACGACGTCCTTTATGTGACTTGCACGGGAAACCATGATTATGATTGGGATAATGGTAGAATATATAATCGCTATTCTACGAATATTAATAAATATGCAATGTTCCCTTTGACTAAGGCTGATATTATAGAGTATTTTGAGACCGGTAAAATGGAAAATATAGTGGTTGCCAACACTGTCCATGGAGAACGATATGATATTCTTGCACTTGAGTTCGGTCCTCGTGCAGAGGTCGTCGAGTGGGCGAATCGTTATGTAGCCGCTCATCATGATAGAAAATATATTTTAATGACCCATGAGTTCTTGACGGGCAAAGGAGAACGAGTGTCATCAGGCTCTTATGCCGAATGGCAAATTAGAGATTCATCATGGAGCTCGCCTGAAGATGTTTGGCAAAAGTTGGTTAAAAACAATGATAATATAGTGTGTGTTTTGTGCGGTCATAACGGATTCTCGACTCAATTATATTCACAAAATACGACAGGACGAGATGTTCCGCAAATATTGTTCAATCTTCAATATCAGGATAATGGCGGAGATGGGATGATTCAGTTATGGGAGTTTCCCGAGCGAAGTGACAGTGTTTCGGTAAGGGTGTATAATACAATCAAGCGTGAGTTCCATTCGGATCCCTCGACATCTTTCAAATTCAGATACAGATACTAAATATATGCAAGCAATAATATTGGCGGCGGGAATGGGACGCCGTTTGGGAGAGTTTACCAGCAATAATACGAAATGTATGGTCGAGGTGAACGGTGTTCGCCTTATCGACCGTTTGCTGACTCAGCTGTCGGATCTGCCGCTTAGAAAAGTAGTGATCGTAACGGGTTATGAAGGTGCTAAACTGCAAAAATATGTAGGTGCGGATTATAACGGGTTGCATGTTGAATATGTCCATAATCCCGTTTATGATAAAACCAACAATATATACTCTCTGTCGCTTGCTCGCGAACAGTTGCAGGCAGATGATACGCTGCTTGTTGAGTCCGACCTCATATTCGAGGATTCCTTATTTCGAATGATTCTGGACTGTTCGGATCCGAATGTTGCACTTGTAGCCAAATACGAAAGTTGGATGGATGGTACGATGGTTCGCATTGACGATGATCGCAATATCGTGAATTTCATTCCCAAGAGAGCTTTCAAATACAGCGACACGGATTTTTATTATAAGACGGTTAATATATACAAATTCAGCAAAGAATTTTCGGCAAACCATTACGTGCCGTTTCTCGATGCCTATCTGCGCGTATTGGGTAACAATGAATATTATGAGCAGGTGCTGCGCGTCATTACCCTTATCGACAACAGCAATATGAAAGCTCTGCCGCTTAACGGACAGAAATGGTATGAGATAGACGATGTACAAGATCTTCGTATCGCCGAGGCGATATTTGCCGATGACAACGAGCGCTTGGCTAAAATACAGCATAGCTATGGCGGCTACTGGCGTTATCCGTCGCTGCTCGATTTCTGCTATCTTGTGAATCCCTATTTCCCGCGCAGCCGAATGATTGAGGAAATGAAAGCCAATTTCGAAACACTGATGCGGGAATATCCGTCAGGAATGAGCGTCAATTCGATGCTGGCAGCAAAATATTTCGGTATTAGGCAGGAATATACATGCGTGGGTAATGGTGCGGCCGAACTCATCAAGAGCCTGATGGGATATATAGAAGGCAATATAGGTGTAGTATATCCTACATTCGAGGAGTACCCTAACCGCAAAGAGAGGCATAATATAGTATCATATAATCCCGACAATGCCGATTTTTCATATACGGCAGATGACCTGATGCAATATTTTGCAGACAAGGGGTTACAAACTTTGTTGCTTATAAATCCTGATAATCCGTCAGGGAATTTTATCCCGAAAATTGATGTGCTGCGATTGGCCGTATGGTGTAAAGAACAAGATATTCGTCTTGTTGTGGATGAGTCGTTTGTCGACTTCTCGGACGATTTCGCTACCAATTCTTTGCTCGACAATACGATTTTAGCCAAGCATCCTGTGCTGGTCGTGATGAAGAGTATTTCCAAATCCTACGGAGTGCCAGGGTTGCGTTTAGGTGTAATAGCTTCTGCCGACAAAGAGTTGATCGCTTGGATGAAAAAAGATGTTGCGATATGGAATATTAACTCGTTTGCAGAGTTTTATATGCAGATATTCGGCAAGTATGAGTCGGATTACAAACGTGCCTGCGTAAAGTTTATCGAGGAGCGTAACCGGTTTTATGATGCTTTGAAAAATATTTCGTTCTTACGCGTAATCCCCTCGCAAGCAAATTATTTTCTGTGTGAAGTGACAGGAACATATACAGCGACGGAGTTGACGAATAAGTTGCTCAATCAATTTAATATCCTAATCAAGGATTGTTCATCGAAGACGGGCTTTGTCGGCAGAGGCGAATATGTCAGAATAGCCATCCGTGACAGAAATGATAATGATCGACTTGTAGACGCGTTAAAAAACATTGTGATATGCAGATAATTACTTCTCAACAAATTGAATCATTAAATATAACTCCTTTGCAATGTGTAGAATGGGTAAAAGAAGCTTTTTTAATGAAAGACAGGTGTCGATTGCCCGCAAAAATATCTGTGCATCCCCAAGGTAATGATTTTTTTACGACGATGCCTTGCCTGTTGCCGGACGAGTATGGAAAATTCGGGGTCAAGGTAGTATCACGAATAAATGGTAAGCAGCCGGCTTTGAAAAGCGATCTGATGTTGTTCGATTCGCGGAATGGAGAGTTGCTTGCATTAATTGACTGTGATTGGATAACGGCAATGCGTACCGGGGCGGTTGCAGCTTTGGCAATAAGAACTTTTAGGGTCAAAACAGCTGTAAAATATGCGTTTGTGGGATTAGGGAGTACGGCCCGCGCTACCTTGCGTTGCTTGCTGGAAACAGGTCAAGATGAAATGCATCATATAAAATTGTTCCGATATAAGAACCATGCGGAAAAAATTATGGATGAGTTTTCTGCATATCCCAATGCAAAATTCACAATTGTCGATACGATGGAAGATTTGGTAGCCGAGAGTGATATTGTGGTATCATGCATTACTGATGCATCAGGGCTGCTTATAGATGATGTTAATCTGTTCAAACAGGGAGTACTGGTTGTTCCTGTTCATACGCGTGGATTTCAGAACTGCGATACAGTATTTGATAAAGTGTATGCCGATGACACTAACCATGTAAAAGGGTTCAAATATTTTTCTCAATTTCGTGAATTCCATGAAATTGGAGAGGTCTTATCTGGGAAAATTGTCGGCCGTAATTCGGATAACGACAGAATAATATCGTACAACATAGGTTTGGGACTGCATGATGTGTTTTTTGCCCATAATCTATATATTAAGATCGCCCTCCCCTCCCTCGCGGGTAATTATTAATAATAAATATATTACACAGAGGTCGCGCTGCGGCATAACAGATTAATGGACGCAGCTATGGTAAATAGAGAATTAACGCTATGTATATGCGGAGGTGGCGGTCTAGGGACAGTCATTGCCGGAGTGGCGGCTTCTAAAGGTTATAAAGTCAACATACTGACAGGACATCCTGAAAAATGGAATCAAAAAATTGAAGTATATGACAGAATTGGTAATAAATATATATCCGATATATACACAATATCCGCAAATGCTTCAGAGGTTATTCCTAAGTCCGATATTATTTTGTTGTGTTTGCCTG
>CAUHCL010000139.1 GCA_959604655.1 uncultured Alistipes sp.
CGTTTCACCGCGGCACATTTTGGCTCCACCTTTTGGGTGACAAAAGGTGGAAATATCATATAAAGTATTTGCGACTCTTCAGAGTCGCGCAGTTCGCCGCCGCCCCACGCGGCGGACTGCTATCGCACTCCGACCGCCGTCGGCGAACAGCCGTCTCCGCAGGCTGCCGCCCGAAAACATTCGCAAAGCCCCGCAGCCGCCGAAGATAAATTTTATTGGATAACTGCTACTCGCTTTCGGCTCGTGCGCGTCCTCCGCCGTCGACGAACAACAGGCCTGCGGCCCGAACATTGTTTCGTCATGCCACCTGACGCATGCGGGGACCGACATCGCCGACGGAAAGGCAATCAGTGCGAAATATCCTGTCTAAAGGTACGAAAAATCGGACAAAAGGTCAGCCGACAACGTTTTTTTTGCTTCCCGCTTGGGGCCTATGCGCAATTATTATTAACTTTGCAATAATCAACAATACTCAAACCAAATAAATTATAAACGAATTATGGTTAAACCTACATTACTCGTCCTGGCTGCGGGAATGGGATCGCGCTACGGCTCCCTGAAGCAGATGGACGGCGTAGGCCCCAACAACGAGGCCATCATCGACTACTCTATTTACGACGCCATCCGCGCGGGATTCGGCAAGGTGGTATTCGTCATCCGCCACTCTTTCGCCAAGGAGTTCACCGAGGTATTCAACCCCGAGCGTTTCGGCGGCAAGATCGAAGTGGAGTTCGTATATCAGGAACTCGATTACCTGCCCGAGGGCTTCAGCGTGCCCGAAGGCCGCGAAAAGCCGTGGGGTACCAACCATGCCCTGATGATGGCTGCCGATGCCATTCACGAGCCTTTCGCCGTAATCAATGCCGACGACTTCTACGGAGCCGACGCCTACAAGGTCATCGGCGAATACTTAAGCGCACTGGGCGGCAAGAAGAACCACTACTGCATGGTGGGTTACGAGGTTAACAAGACTCTGTCGGAGAACGGCACCGTGTCGCGCGGCGTATGCTCGGTGGACGAGAACCGCTTCCTGACCTCGATAGTCGAGCGCACCAAGATCGAGCGCAACGCCGAGGGCACCATCGTGTTCCACGATCTGGGCGAGGACGAGGCTCTGGCCGAGAACACTCCCGTGTCGATGAATCTGTTCGGCTTCACGCCCGACTACTTCGCCTATTCGGAGGAGTATTTCAAGGGTTTCCTGAGCGATCCTGCCAACATAGCCAACCCCAAGAGCGAGTTCTTCATTCCGCTCATGGTGAACAAACTCGTGAGCGACGGCACCGCCAAACTCAAGGTTCTGCCCACCACCGCCAACTGGTTCGGCGTGACCTACAAGGCCGACAAACCGCAGCTCGTGGCCAAGATCGAGCAGCTCATCGAGGACGGCGTATATCCCCGCAACCTCTGGGGCAAGTAATATTTCGGAACCGCCCTCGCGGCGGCCGTACAATCCCCAAGCGGACGGACCTTTTTTACAGGATCCGTCTGCTTTTATTTTTTCTCGCCATCCAAATTCAAATAATCACAAACAAAGGATTAAGCAAAGATAATTTCATATAAAATACATGCACGTTATTTTGCGCGGCTGCATATTATATATTATATTTGTAAATACAACCAATATCCTACGGCCATGAAGAACAAATTATTTTTCGTTTGCATGTTACTACTCGGTGCATGCGCCAAGGATATGCAGCCTCCGACAATCGACACTGCTCAAGAGACATTATCCCACAGAGTTTCCGTGGAGGATGCCTTACGACAATTGGATAATGTCCTCGACATTTTAGATACTCCGACACGCGGCGAAAAACGTACCGTCAAAGAAGTTCTCGCCCATAGCCCGAAACGTACCCGAAGCGGCGGCAGCAACTCCATTCCCGACACGCTGTTGTATATCGTGAATTTCGACGACGATCAAGGGTATGCGATCCTGGCCGCCGATTCCCGACTGGAACCCATACTCGCATTGATAGATTGCGGCGTTTACGAACCGTCGGAGAATTATGCCGATGAAACAGGTCTTACCGATGCCGATCTCGACGAAGACGAGAAAGACGAATTTTGGTGCAATGGTCCCTTGACAGGAACATTCAGGACAATAGAAATAATAGAAGATTACGCAGACGGCTATGCGAATCCGCCTTACACAAAAAAAGAGTACGGAGAATTAATTCGCCAAAAACAGGTCGGCCCTTATATTCAAACGAAGTGGGGGCAAGGCTATCCGTTTAATGCCATGTGTAACGACAACTATTTCGTCTATAAATCGTCAGGAAATTATGCGGCAGGATGCGTCGCTGTGGCGCTCGCCCAAATATTGGCATATCATCGGAATCCGCAATCCGCATACGGACATACTTATAATTGGGATAAAATCAATGAACTTGAATATGGCACTCCAAATACCCGCCAAGATACTGTAATGGAAGTAGCGCATCTGGTAAAAGCCGCAGGTGAGGCCTGCAGAACAAAATACGGTATGGAAAGTAGTGGTTCGACAGCATATCGGGCAAAAAAAGCATTGAAATACACCTTCGGATATTATGGAACTCATCGCCATTTGTCATTTGCCGCTAAAGACATTCGTGACATGTTGGATAACGACTCCCCCGTATTGGTAACGGGAAAACCCAAACGCAGGCGCAGTGGTCACGCATGGGTTATAGACGGTTACATATACGGATACCGTAAAGTCATTACCGAGGCATATAGTGATGAAAATTACACTGAATTGATATCTACTTCCGAGGAAAACGAAGCTCCGACATATTATTACCACTGTAATTTCGGATGGAATGGAAATGCTAACGGATACTATTTAGGCAAAGTATTCGACACTGTCGCAGGCCCGATCGATACAGAAAATAATGCGCATAACAATACAAGAACCGATTACAATTACAGGTGGTTTTTCAGAACCGTCACATACAATAACCCCAATAAATGATTGCGCAGATGAAATCGAATATCCCGATCTTTATTTTAATATCGCTGCTGACATTTACGTTATCTTCTTGTGAGGACGGTTGCAAAGGGATACGTATAAGATCATACCACCTTATAGACTGCTACGAAGAGTGGTCGTCGTTCGAATTATCCTACGATGGCAGGTTTGTAATTAATTTCATTCCCGAAAACAGATATTACTCATATGAAGTTCAAGATTTCTTTTGCCCTACACAAACAATAGAAAACTTAAATAGGTTCAACGAATTGGCCGCAAAAAATAAGGATGTGGGATATGATTGGGTAAAAATATATTTTAGAGGGGATCGTACTCGCTCGGCAACATACCCCGGCATAGCTGGCATGCAAATTACGAGCGACCGCGACTATGACGAATCGCATCCTGCCGGAACACCGTTGAACGACATATTTATTGCAGATTATAATTCGTACACGCAGTTCCTCGGAGATACCGACCATTCGGATGTGTACCCCGCAAACAATATATTGGGCCATACCGAGAAACCGTGCAATGAGATAGAAGAACATGAACTGTCTGTAATATATCCGTATGTTGCTTTGTGGGCCATGCACGCCCCCACGGCATGGACGGGAAAGCACATGATAACCGTGACTCTGACCGACGAAAACGGCGAGGTACACACCGCCACGGTTGAAAGGGATTTCTCGGATCAGTAACAGCACTGCATAACCGTTACATACAATAACCCCAATAAGCTGTAACTATGAACAGTTATAAATATATAATAACAGTCATGTTGTTATGCGGGTTGGCATCATGCGGAAGTGACTGCAAAACCGAATATTACCACTCCAACCATTTTATCGACTGCTATCGAGACTGGTCATCCGTGGATCTGCAATCTCACGATGTCTTATATGTATGTTTCGACTCCAAAAGCAGTTATTACTATTCCGAAGAAGTTCAAATATCATTTAAGAAAAACCAGTCGGAGAACGATCTGGAGAAGTTCAACAAACTGGCGGAGAAGAATAACGATAACGGATACAGTTACAAAGCATCCTATTTCCCGGGTGAAGCTTTCAGGACAACACTCGCCAAAGGCTTTACTGATATAAATATTACAAGCGATAGGGATTACGACAACGCGCACCCTGTCGGAACGTCGTTAAACGATATTTTCATTATAGCGACTTACAGCTACGCGCAATTTCTGAACGGCTCGAATAAAGCCGTATCGGACCCCGACGACAGGACCTTGGGTATGATATACAAACCGTGCAATGAACTCGGTCATGACGATTTGCTGTTGGTAAGTCCCGACATTATATTAATCCCTGCCCAAACATCGAGCGGTAAACATAACATAACCGTGACTCTGACCGACGAAAACGGCGAGGTGCACACCGCCACGACCGAAAAGGATTTCTCGGATCGGTAACGGCACTACATAACCGTCACATACAATAACCCCAATAAATGATTGCGCATATGAAATCGAATATCCCGATCTTTATTTTAATATCGCTGCTGACATTTACGTTAT
>CAUHCL010000140.1 GCA_959604655.1 uncultured Alistipes sp.
CTCCGACCTTCGGGTTATGAGCCCGACGAGCTGCCAACTGCTCCATCCCGCGATGTATCGTGATATGAACCTTGCGGTTCGATATATCGGGTTAAGTGCTGCAAAGGTAGGCAAAAAAAAGAATAATGCAAAACAAATCCCGACTTTTTTGCGTCTTATTACGCAATGCGCTGAAATGCACCGCAATAAAATCGTGCCTATTTCAGACTGCCTGCCACGATCTCCGACAGGTCGACCACCTTCTTGGCCGAGGCGCGTGCGATCGCCTTCTTGCACAGAGGGCACGACGTCACCACCGTATCCGCTCCCGTGTCGTCCAATTCCCGTGCCACGCCCTGCGCTATGGTCAGCTGCTGCGCGTCGTTTATCACGGTGTTGGCCACCGACGAACCGCAGCAAAGCGCATCCTTGCGCGTGTGTTCGGGTTCGGTCAGCACGCCCACGGCCTCGATCACGGCACGCGGCTGGTCGTAGATGCCGTTTCCGCGCCCCAGTTCGCAGGGGTCGTGGTAGGTGAAGGTACGCTCGGACGAATATCCCACCCGCAGGCGTCCCTGACGCATCAGACGCAGTATGTATTCCGAATGGTGCAGCACCTCGATGCCCTCCAGATCGTACTCTTCGCGGAACACCCGCAGACATATGGGGCACGAAGTGACGAGAGTCGCTATGCCGTGCTTGCGGAAAAGCTCCTTGTTGTATTCTATCATCTTGCGGGCCGAGTCGACCTCGCCCGAGAGCTTCAGGGGACGTCCGCAGCACACGCCGCCATCCTTGTCGGCCCACCACACATCCTCGCGCGCCGCGTCGAATATGCGCCGCATGGCATCGAGCGTGTTGGGGGTCAGAAGTGTCATGCACCCTGCGAAATATCCCACGCGTCCCTCGCCCTCCGAGCGGTCCAGACCGCGCAGATAGCTGTAACGCCCCTCGTTGGGGATGTTGCGCATGGTGGTGCGCGAGTTCTGGCGCAGCGTATTGAGGTTTATGCCCACGGGACACACCTGCTCGCAGCGGCCGCACATGAGGCAGTTGTTGGCGATCTTCTGCTGCAACATGTTGTAGCGGCGGTCGCGCAGGAAGTATACCGATTGCACGTCGTTTATGCCCAGACTGCTCTGCAACTGGCACGGATCGATGCAGATGCCGCAGCGCGAGCAGGCCTCCACCTCGAAATTGTCGTACGACTTCTCGTGCGACTCGGGGCGCAGCTTGTAGCGGCGCAGGAATATGAGCGGTATCTCGGTGAATATGTGCATGTAGCGCGAGAAAGGCATGGCCACGAAGAACACGCCGAGCGCGCATGAATAGAACCACCACGCAGGTTCGTACAGCGCATGCAGCACCTGCTGTCCCAACGCCTTGTCGAGCAGTGTGCCCAATCCTCCCGTAAGGAAGCTGCCGCCGCCGTATATGCCGCACGTGATGCTCTCGGCCACGAGGCGGGCGGGGAACACGAACCACAGCGCCGACAGCGCGATGCGGTCGAAAAGCACGTGCTTGGTGGTGCGCTTCATGCCCAGCGCGCGCGACCTTATGCGTTTGAACCATGCCAGAGCCACGCCCGAGAGGACGAAGAGCAGCAGCAGATCCATCGCGAAATCGAAAGCGGGCTTGTGCTCGGCAATGCCGTTCAGCGGCGCGAAATATTTGAAGAATACGTGTCCCTGCAACGGTACCCAGCGGAACCCGAGGTAGGCGACCGTCTCGATCCAACCCACGACTATGAGCAGGAACCAGCCGAAGGCGAGGCTCATGTGCATGTAGCCGAGCAGGGGATTTACGCGGAATATGCGTCGGTGGAGCAGCGATTCGCGGAACACCTCCCACGCCGCGGCTATCGACCGCGTGGTGAACACCCCTTTGGCTATCGCTATCTTGTCGCTCTTGGGCAGTCGGTGGAACCATGTCGCGTATTTCAACACGACCACCGCGAACATCACCGTGGCGCCCGCGATGAAGGGTATGCAGAAATCGGCGAAAAAAGTCATATCAGAAATCTCCGAGTTTACGTTTTATCAACATCACCACTCCGCGCGTGTTTATCCCGCGGGGGCACAGCAGACGGCACTTGCCGCAGAGCATGCACTTGTTCATCTCCTCATAGGCGCCCTGGTATTCGCCGCGGCGCACCAGCGTGTGCACCTTGCGGAAATTGAACTCCGTCAGGTTGCCCGCCGTGCAGGTGGCGGTGCAGGTGCCGCATCCGATGCAGGTCTGCAATTCGGGCATTTCGAGCAGTATCTCGTTGCTCTTGCGCAGGTTGTTGCGGTCGATGTCTATTATCCGCGGCTTGCTTATCGAGTATCCGAAGTTTATCATCGCTGCAAATCGGTTTTATGCGTTCGGCCGAGCCACTCCAGTGCGGCGCGCGCGGCCGCCGTGCCTTCGTTGAGCGATTCACCCACGCTCTTGGGCGCGGTGACCGCTCCTGCGTAGAATATCCCTTCGGTGCCGCTCTCCACATTGCCGAGGAACGAATCGCGCGGCTGCATGAATCCGCTCGGCTGACGCTTCAGGCCGCTTGTTTCCTCCAGCGAGGCGTTCATCTCGTCGGCCTTCATGCCGATGAGCAGCACCAGCATGTCCACGCCGATCTTCAGCGGACGCCCCGTGAGGGTGTCTTCGGCCTTGATCTGCAAGCGGTCGTCGATGGTGGGGCTCACCTCCGATATGCGGCCGCGCACGAAATGGATATTGTATTTCTGCTGCGCCTCGCGATACATCTCCTCGTAACCCGGGCCGAACATTCGTATATCCATGTAGAAATTGAACACGTCGGCCGAGGGGAACAGCTTTTTCAGCTCCATGGCCTGCTTCACGCCGGTCACGCAGCACACCTTCGAGCAGTGACGCTGGCACACCTTCTCGTCGCGCGAACCCACGCAGTGCAGTATGGCTATGCGTCGCGGCGTGCCGCCGTTCTTCAGCTTCACCGCGCCGTCGTTGAACATGCGCTCCAGATCGGCCGAGGTAATCACGTTGTCGTAGATGCCGTAGCCGTATTCCTCCTTCACCCGCGCGTCGAAGAGCGTGAATCCCGTGGCGATCACCACAGCGTCGCATGCCAGTTCCTCGCCCGTCGACGTGGTAACCTTGCGGGGCGTTATCCCCTTGACCGTGCAACCTGTCTTCACCGTTATGCCGTCCTCGTGCGCCACTTTGCGCCTGAGTGCCCCGAGCACCTCGTCGGCGGGGGTGAACGTCGGGAAGAGTTTGTGCCAGTTGCGGAGTTTGCCGCCCGTGTCGCCCTCCTTTTCGACGATGGTCACCGCCGCACCTCCGCGTGCCGCCTCGGCGGCGCATTGCATTCCGGCGATTCCGCCGCCTACCACTATAATATGTTTCATATCTAACGTTTGATCTTGTAAAGCGTATCCCGCGAGCAGCTGTTTACTATGGCCCGCTCGGGCTTGCCTATGTACTTTCCGTTGCGGCCCAGATATTTGGCCGAGGGGTCGTATTCGACGCCCATCTTGTCGAGCAGGGGCTCCACGTCCACCTGGTGCATCTGCATGCCCAGCTCCCACGGGTCGTAGCCCAGCACCAGTCCCGCCATCTCCTCGTAGGTGAGCACGGGGATGCCGCAGCCGTTCTGGCCGTAGGTCTGTCCCTCCATCTCGGCTATGGTGTACTGCCACTTGTCGAGGAACATCGAGCACCCGGGGCAGTTGCACACTATGAAGTCGGGCTTGTAGGGAGCCATGCTCTCCAACTTTCGGTGCGAGTTGGCCACCGAATAGCCTCGGTTGGCCTGCACCAGATAGTTGCGGAATCCGAATCCGCAGCAGTGGCGGCGTTCGGGATAATCCACCAGTTGGCCTCCCCACGACTCGACCATTCCCGCCAGCACGTAGGGGAACTCCGATCCGCCGATTCCCGATTTGGGGAATATCTTGGCATAGTGGCAGCCTATGTGCTCCACCACGCGCAGCGGCTCGCCCGTGTAGGCGTTCACCAACTTGCGGCGGGCCTTGGCGGCTATTTCCTCGCGATGGTGGAAGATCACGTCCGACGTGTGGGCCAGATTCTTGGGCTTGCGGAACTCGCGGCCCGTGGCCTTGTAGAGATTCTCGCGCGTCTTTTCCTCCGTTTCGGGGAATTCCTCCCACGTGGCCAGCAGTTCGGTGTAGATGCCGAACGAGGTGATGCACGACGAGGTGAAGTTCTCGTAGCCCGCTTCGGTCATCAGGGCGAACTGACGCGCCACCACGGTCATGATGGTCTCCAGCGGAACAATGTCCGAATGGTATCCGATGCCCGTGCACGAGGTGTGGGCGGGATCGTCGAATATATTGCGCCCCAGATCGTTGCCGATTATGTTTAAAAAAGCCTTCTCGCTGCCCGGGAAGAAGTTCTGGCGTATGCAGCTGCGGGCGTAGTAATAGTCGTTGTCGGCTATCTCTTTCTGGTACTCTGTCCAGCTCGATCGTTTCATAGGC
>CAUHCL010000141.1 GCA_959604655.1 uncultured Alistipes sp.
GAATAGCGGGCCTCCGCGGGGCGAGGCTGCGGCCCGCACGACTCTGCGAGTCGCAGTCTTCCATGATTGTTGTTTTACACGTTACCTTTTGTGCGGACAAAAGGTAACCGAAAAACCGCCGCGGTGAAACGATTTCGGGGTCGGCCTTGCGCCTGCGCTGAATCGGATGCCTTCGGCACTTTTGAAGCAATCAAAAGGTCTCCGATTCTTAACGCTCCGTCGCTGCGGCCGCCCTTCGTCCGAAATCGCTTCTGCCGCGGGTGAGGCTGACGTGTGTGTATAGGATGAAAGATTACCCCCCCCCTAAAACCTTCAGCTTTGAATTTGTAACGGTAATTTTATGCGGTTGTATATGCGTATTATGGGTAAAAACGGAATATATATGCGGAAAATATCGATTTTTATCGGCTGTGTGTTGATATCTTAATAAATTTTATTAACTTTGCGACAAAACTCACTATTATTTATAACTCAACTATTACTATGAACATGTCAGTGAAAGAGTATGTCGAGCATTTCATGGCCGACGTGACAGCCAAGAACCCCAACGAGCCCGAGTTTCATCAGGCCGTTCGCGAGGTGGTCGAGAGTGTGGCTCCCTATGTTTTGGAGAACCCGCAACTCGTGAAGATGAAGGTGTTGGAGCGTATCGCCGAGCCCGAACGCGTGGTTATGTTCCGCGTGCCCTGGGTGAACGATGCGGGCGAGATCATGATAAACAAGGGATACCGCGTGCAGATGAACAGCGCGATCGGTCCCTACAAGGGCGGCATACGTTTTCATTCGAGCGTGAATCTCAGCATCTTGAAGTTTCTCGCTTTCGAGCAGACCTTCAAGAATGCGCTCACCACGCTGCCCATGGGCGGCGGCAAGGGCGGCTCGGATTTCAATCCGAAAGGCAAGTCCGACATGGAGATCATGCGTTTCTGCCAGAGCTTCATGACCGAGTTGCAGCGCCACATAGGCCAGGATACCGACGTGCCTGCGGGCGACATAGGCGTCGGCGGCCGCGAGGTGGGTTACATGTTCGGCCAGTACAAGCGTCTGCGCAACGAGTTCACGGGCACCCTCACGGGCAAGGGCCTCAGCTTCGGCGGTTCGCTGATCCGTCCCGAGGCGACGGGCTACGGCGCCTGCTACTTCGGCCAGGCCATGCTGGCCACGCGCGGCGAGTCGTACGAGGGTAAGGACGTGGTGATTTCGGGTTCGGGCAACGTGGCCCAGTACGCCGCCGAGAAGGCGTTGGCGCTGGGTGCCCGCGTGCTCACCATGTCGGATTCGAACGGCTACGTCTACGATCCCGACGGAATCGACGCCGACAAGTTGCAATATGTGTTCGAGCTGAAGAACATGCTGCGCGGCCGTATCCGCGAATACGCCGAGAAGTATCCTACGGCGCAGTATTTCGAGGGCGAGCGTCCGTGGGGCGTGAAGTGCGACATAGCCATGCCGTGCGCCACGCAGAACGAGCTTAACGGCGAGGATGCCGCCAAGCTGGTCGCCAACGGCTGCAAGTGCGTGGTCGAGGGTGCCAACATGCCCTCGACGCCCGAGGCCATCGAGGTGTTCCAGAATGCGCGTATTCTCTACTCGCCCGGCAAGGCCTCGAACGCGGGCGGCGTAGCCACTTCGGGTCTGGAGATGACGCAGAATTCGATGCGTCTGAAGTGGAGCGCCGAGGAAGTGGATGCCAAGCTGCACGAGATCATGAACAAGATCCACGCCGTGTGTGTGGAGTACGGTACCGAGCAGGACGGCTACATCAACTACGTGAAGGGCGCCAATATCGCGGGCTTCATGACCGTGGCCGACGCCATGCTGTCGCAGGGTATCGTCTAATGCGGGTTCGAATCGTAACTCTACCGAGCCGTCCGATCGTCGGGCGGCTCGTTTTTTTGCCGCAGCCTGCGGAGACCGCGTGAATGAGCGATGAGCGAATAGCGGGCCTCCGCTGCGGGAGGCTGCGGCCCGCGCGACTCTGACGAGTCGCAAAGCGAGGATCGGTATCGCCGACGTGAGGTTGTCGGTCGGACTGCTAAAGCATTCGCGCCGCCGTCGGCGAACTGCGCGGTTCAGAGCCCCGCAATAATTCTGCCCGCCGAGGCAGCGACCCGCGCCCGCCGCTGCCTCCCGATCGGATGATTCCTCCTATTTCTTCTGATACACCCTCACGTAATCCACCTCGTAGTGCAGCGGCAGCGCGCTGTCGTCTATCGGGCCGCCGTTGTCGCCGCCCAGCGCGAGATTCAGCAGGATGAACTGCTCGTGGTGGAATGGGTTCACGCCCTCGCCGCGCCCGCCGCGGTTGACGGTCTCTTCCAGCTTGGTCTCGTTGAGCAGTTCGCCGTCGAGATATATGCGTATCGACTGCTCGTCCCAGTCCATGCGCCATACGTGGAACTTGTCGGCCCACTCGGGATCGCGCCGCGTGAAGCGTTCGAAGGGTATCTTGCCCGTGTTCCATACCGCTTCATAGGGTTGCTTGCCGCCCCAGGCCATGTTGGCGAGTATGTAGGGTATGCCGTCGGTGTGGTAGTACTCCATTACGTCTATCTCGCCGTTCTGAGGCCACGGCAGCCGCGTGCCCAGGAGCCATATGGCGGGCCATGCCCCTTTGGCCACGGGGATGCGGGCGCGCACCTCCATGCGGCCGTAGCGGAACGCGAACTTGCCGCGCGTGTTGATCGACGACGATGTGTAGTAGGCGTACAGCGGCTTTTGGTCCCAGTGCTTGCCGTCGGGGTCGTACTCCGCGCTGGGCCGCTTCTCGCGCCGCGCCTC
Organism: uncultured Alistipes sp.; assembly: GCA_959604655.1. Lineage (GTDB taxonomy): Bacteria > Bacteroidota > Bacteroidia > Bacteroidales > Rikenellaceae > Alistipes. Next base: position 2,782 of record CAUHCL010000141.1, read on the forward strand.
GATGGTTAGTATTCCGTCGCGGCATACGGCGTTGTCGCGCTGGTAGTATTGTGCTTCGTGGTTGCGCTCGAAACCTTCCTCGTAGCCCCATTTGCGGGCGTCGGGACGGCCGTCGGTCGAAAATTCGTCGCTCCACACCAGGCGGTAACCCTCTTTGCGGTAGGCGTTGGCGTCGCGGCGCGATGTCTGTGCTAATGTTTGAGCCGAGGCGGCGGAGAGCAGAATGACGGTTAAAAGCAGTTTTTTCATTGGTCGGTGGTTTTGTGGTCTTCTTTCTGGCAGGCCGCAGCCTGCGCCGTTTTCGGCAAATTTAGTTAAAAAGAGTTAATTTGCTATCTTTGCGGTCCAAATAGTCGGTTTATGAAACAGAGCTGGAAAGCGGGAACCATGATTTATCCGCTGCCTGCCGTGCTGGTGAGCTGCGGCGCGACGCCCGAGGAATACAATCTCATCACCGTGGCATGGACGGGTACGGTGTGCACGTCGCCGCCGATGTGCTACATCTCGGTACGCCCCGAGCGGCACTCCTACGATATCATAAAGCGTACGGGCGAGTTCGTCATCAACCTCACCACGGCCGACATGGCGCGTGCCGTCGACTGGTGCGGCGTGCGTTCGGGGCGCGACTACGACAAGTTCGCCGAGACGGGGTTTACGCCTGTCGGGTGCGCCGTGGTGAAGGCCCCCGCGGTGGGGGAGTCGCCCGTGTCCATCGAGTGCCGCGTGCGCGATATCGTTCGGCTCGGCTCGCACGACATGTTTCTGGCCGAGGTGGTCAACGTGCTGGCCGACGAGAGGTATATCGATCCCGAGAGCGGACGGTTCGATCTCGACAGGGCGGGGATGATGGCCTACTGCCACGGCGAGTATTTCCGTCTGGGCGAGGTGCTGGGGCACTTCGGATGGTCGGTGCGCAAGCCCCGCAAATCGGGCCGCGCGAGGCGCGCGAATCGCGGATCGAGGTGATTTCGGACGCACTTGTGTTCGGTCGCGGTGCGGCTGCGTGCCGTTTCGGATCGGATTGCGGTGCGGAAAGATTGACGGCCCGAATATTTGGAAAGAGGATATTTTTTGCTATTTTTGTAAAAATATATGCCTGTTGGCGGCAAAGATCGGATGCGGCTCCCCGCGGATATGACGAGGGGGGGGGGTAATTCGCTTGTTGCCAGTGTGTTGTGCGAAACGCGGCGGGCGGATGCCCGTTCGGGTGCGGGATTGATTAGGGCAAGGATAATATATAACGAAAAAATAATTTGATGATGAAAAAAGCGGTCATGCTGCTGTTTTCGCTCGCGGCGTTCGTCGCGGCGGCGCATGCGCAGAGCAACCAGGAACTTTTGGAGGCGTATCGCAACGGTACGCTTACGCAGAGTCAGATCGACGATTTGAAAGCCAAGGGCGCGGCAGGTTCGAAGGACGGAAATTCGGCGCAAAAAAATCGCCGTCGCA
>CAUHCL010000142.1 GCA_959604655.1 uncultured Alistipes sp.
CGTCGTGGTTAATTCCGATTTGGTGACGTTCCCTATCGTTTGGTAGCGGAACTTGTTTTTGTTCGCGCCTGCATCGGTCGATGTCAATAGCGCCAAAATAATTATAAACAGTTTCATATTGCAGGTTGTTGATCATGCGACAAAAATCTTTTTACGGATATGAAAATATCGCGGCAGTATAATTGCGAATCTGCCGACACGATTTTATCGCAATTCTCGGTCGATTGCGGGCTCAGTTCGGCAGGTTATTCAAAATTAGGCTCTCTGTTTTTTTGCGGATTCGTTTGTGTGTTAAAGTTAATGAATATTTTCGTGATTCGCTGCGGTCTTTGGTAATAATTATCATATTTCCGCAAATTGCGATTTTTTACCTCCGTCTGCCCGTCGGAAGGCCGTGCGCGCGGCCCGTGTGCGGCCGCAAGGGGATGGATTGCAGCCGATTCGCAAATTCCCGACGGCGCGGGGCGAAATAATCGCGAAAAACATTAACTTTGCGCAACGGCCAAATGCCGAATACGATAATTTATGGCAACGATACGACTTACGAAAGAGTTTTCGTTCGAAGCGGCCCACTCGCTCGAAGGCTACGACGGCGCATGCCGCGAGATACACGGCCACTCCTACCGCCTGTTCGTCACTGTAAAGGGCGAGCCGTCGGCCGACCCCTACGACCCCAAGCAGGGGATGGTGATGGATTTCGGGCTGTTGAAACGGATCGTGAACGATCGGATCGTCTCGCAGTTCGACCATGCGTTCGTCATACGACGTTCGCAGGAGGGTTTGCAGCTGCGCGACATGCTGGCCGACCGCTATTCGAGCATCGTTGTGGTGGACTACCAGCCCACGTGCGAGAACATGCTGGCCGACTTCGCCGAACGGCTTCTGGAATCGCTGCCCGACGAGGTGGAGCTCTATTCGCTGCGTCTGCACGAGACGGCCTCGTCGTTCGCCGAGTGGTTCGCCGAAGACAATCTGTGACATAATTTATCATAATCCGTAATGCCCGTCGGGCATTACTATCTTCGGCGGCTCGCGCTAAAGCGCGACCCCCGCAGCCGCCGAAGATAAACGACACATCCCGAAATGAATCAATCCAACCCCGCACCCGCTATGAAACGACTTTTCCTGATCGACGCCTACGCGCTGGTTTTCAAATACTACTACGCCTTCATCGGGCGGCCGATGCGCAACCGCTTCGGCATGAACACCTCGATCCTGTTCGGATTCACCAAGTTCCTGCGCGACATCATGAAGCGCGAATCGCCCGACATGCTCGGCGTGGCGCTCGACCCCAAGGGCGGGTCGTTCCGCAACAGGCTCTTCGCCGACTACAAGGCCAACCGTCCTGCCACGCCCGAGGATATCATCGCCTCGGTGCCCTACCTCTGCCGTCTGCTCGACGCCATGCGCATACCCGTGTTCGAAGTCGAGGGCTACGAGGCCGACGACGTGATCGGCACGCTGGCCCATCGCGCCTCGGAGGCGGGTTGCGAGGTCTACATGGTGACGCCCGACAAGGACTACGGCCAGCTGGTGGGTCCCCGCCGCCACATCTACAAACAGAAGGGCGACGGCGTGGAGATTGTGGACAGCGCGGCCGTGTGTGCCAAGTACGGTATCGACGACCCCGTTCTGGTGCGCGACATCCTGGCGCTGTGGGGCGACGCTTCGGACAATATCCCGGGCGTGCCCGGCATAGGCGAGAAGGGCGCCTGCAAGTTAGTGGCCGAGTGGGGTACGGTGGAGAACATACTCGACAACGTGGACAAGATCAAAGGCAAGCAGGGTGAGAAGATCGCCGCATGGGGCGACCGCCTGCGGCTGGCCAAGGATCTGACCACCATACGCACCGACGTGCCCGTGGAGTTCTCGCTCGACGATTTGACCGTATGCGCTCCCAACATCGACGAGCTGAAGGCGCTCTACGCCGAGCTCGATTTCACGTCGTTCCTGCGCGATGTCCACAACATGGCGCCCGTCGAAGAGTCGGACGCTCCGCAGCAGGCACCGCAGCGCCAGTTGGCCGAGATGGCCCGTGCCAAGTCGGAGGCGGCCAAACGGAGTGCGCTGGCGGGGCAGGGCGATCTGTTCGCCGCATTGGACGACTGCCCGCACCGCGACGCCGCGACCGCTTCGGCCACCTGTATGACCGCTCTGGCGGCCGACGGGGCTTCGGCTTCGAACGGCGTGACGGCCGACGCCGAACCCGCCGCGGCGGATGAGCCGCAGCCGCTTGCCACGGCGGCGACCACGCCCCACGACTACCGTCTGGTAACCGAAGCCGCCGAGCTGGCGCGGCTCGTGGAGGATCTGTCGGCCGAGGCGGAGATATGCTTCGACACCGAGACCACGGGATTCGACATATTCAACGACCGCATGGTGGGTCTCTCGCTCGCCGTACGGCCCCGCGAGGCGTGGTACGTGTCGTTCACGCCCGACAATGCCGAGACGTTCGCTGCGCTGGTCCGTCCGCTGTTCGAGAACGAACGGATAACCAAGGTGGCGCAGAACATGAAGTTCGACATCATGGTGCTGTCGCGTCTGGGCATCGAGGTGCGCGGCCGCAAGATCGACACCATGATCGTGCACTATCTGCTCGATCCCGAGGCGCGGCACAACATGAACTATCTGGCCGAGCGTTACCTCGGCTATTCGCCCATACACATCGAAACCCTCATAGGCCGCGGCGCGCGGCAGCTCACGATGGACCAGGTGAACCTGCACAGCGTGAAGGAGTACGCCGCCGAGGATGCCGACATAACCATGCAGCTCAAGCAGGTGCTGTGGCGCGAGCTGGAGCAGACGGGACTTGCGGAGCTATATTCGCGCGTGGAGGAACCTATGATCGACGTTCTGGCGCGCATGGAGATGGCGGGCGTGAAGGTCGACTGCGCGCTGCTGGACGACTATGCCGTGGAGTTGAACGCCCGACTGGCCGAGCTGGAGCGCGAGGTGCGGGCCGAGGCGGGCGAGCCGACGCTCAACATCAACTCGGCGCGTCAGCTGGGCGAGGTGCTTTTCGCGAAGATGCGCATAGCCGAGAAGCCCAAGATGACCAAGACGCACCAGTTCAGCACCGAGGAGGAGTATTTGCAGGGCTTCGCGGGCAAGCACCGCATAGTCGATCTGATATTGCAGTACCGCGGCGTGAAGAAGCTGCTGTCGACCTACGTGGAGGCCTTGCCGCAGCTGGTCAACCGCACCACGGGGCGCATACACACCTCGTTCAACCAGGCGGTGACGGCCACGGGGCGTCTGTCGTCGACCAACCCCAATCTTCAGAACATCCCCGTGCGCGATGACATGGGCCGCCGCATACGCGAGGCATTCGTGCCCTCCGACGGGGAGCATCTGCTGCTTTCGGCCGATTACAGTCAGGTGGAGCTGCGTCTGATGGCTCATCTGAGCGGCGACGAGTCGTTGATCGCGGCGTTCCTCCACGACGAGGACGTGCACGCCGCCACGGCCGCCAAGCTCTTTCACAAACGTATCGACGAGGTGACGCCCGACGAGCGCCGCAAGGCCAAGACGGCCAATTTCGGCATCATCTACGGCATCTCGGCATTCGGCCTGAGCCAGCGGCTCGACATCCCGCGCAAGGAGGCCAAGGAGCTTATCGACGGCTATTTCGCGTCGTATCCCAAGGTGAAGGAGTACATGGACGGCGCCATTGCCGCGGCGCGCGAGACGGGTTACGTGACCACGGTGTTCGGGCGGCGGCGCATACTGCGCGACATCGATTCGCGCAATGCCGTGGCGCGCGGCGTGGCCGAACGCAACGCCATCAACGCGCCCATTCAGGGCAGCGCGGCCGACATCATGAAGCTGGCCATGATCGAGATCGACCGCCGCTTCCGCGAGGAAGGCATCCGCTCGCGCATGATCCTGCAAGTACACGACGAAGTGATAGTCGACATGCTGCGCACGGAGCGTGACCGCGTGACGGCCATAGTCCGCGAGGCGATGGAGGGCGCCGCAGCGCTGCGGGTACCTCTGATTTCCGACGCGGGCGAGGGCGACAACTGGTTGCAGGCCCATTGATCCGCCGTTTGATCTCAAAAAGGGTAATGCTGTTTGCCGACGGCGGCAGGAATGCGGCAGCAGTCCGCCGCGTGGGGCGGCGAACTGCGCGGCGGACTGCAAATATTTATATAAAGTCTCCGATTCTTTACGCTCCGTCGCTGCGGCCGCCCTTTATCCGAAATCGCTTCTGCCGCGGTATGG
>CAUHCL010000143.1 GCA_959604655.1 uncultured Alistipes sp.
GTCCCCGCAGGCTGCTGCCCGAAAACTTTCCCATTAACGACGCCTGCGGTTCTTCAGAACCGCGCAGTTCGCCGCCTCACTGCGGCGGACTGCTGTCGCATTCCTCCGCCGTCGGCGAACAGCAAGCCAATACTCCGACAACCACCCGTTTGAGATGCCAATCCTCGCCTCGCGGCTCGGTGGCATGACGGGCTATCTCTCATAAAACAGGCGTTACGCCTGCTGCCCGAACGGATTTAGAAATATTCCTCGCGGTAGGCGTAGCCGTTGCGTAGCGCCTCGAAGGCTTCGGGGCGGCTCTTGAGCTCGGCGCTCTGCGCCGCGAGGTCGCAGTAGCCGCGCACGGTGGCGCACATCTCCTCCCATGATATGTCGCGGCGCACGGCGGGCCGCACCTGCGGGGGATACCACCCCGCAACGGGCAGCCCGAAGCGGCGGGCGGCGGCAGCGACCACGGCGGCCGTGGCGTTCGCCTTGCCCTGCGCCGAGTAGCCCGCTATGTGGGGCGTGGCCACGGCGGCCTTGGCGAGCAGTCGACGGTCGATGTCGGGTTCGTGCTCCCACACGTCGAGACAGAGCCGCTGCGTCGCGTCGAGCAGCGCCCGCGTCGATGCCACCTCGCCGCGCGAGGCGTTGACGATCGTGGCGTCGGGCCGCATGAGCCTTATGGTGCGGTCGTCGATCATGTGGCGCGTCGAGCTGTCGAGCGGAGTATGCAGCGTGATGATGTCCGACTCGGCGAAGAGCTTCTCGGCCGCGACGAAATCGCCACCTTCGCGGGCGGCGCGCGGAGGGTCGCAACGCAGCACTCGGAAGCCCCAGCTGCGGGCGTAGCGCTCCACGAGCGATCCCACGTGCCCCACGCCGACTATGCCGAGCGTGGTGTCTGCGGGCCGCATGCCGCATTCGTGGGCCGTCAGGGCCAGCACGCCCGCCACCCATTGCAGCACGCCCGCCGCGTTGCACCCCTCGGCCGTCACCACCTCTATGCCGTGCGATGCGCAGTAACGGGTGTCTATGTGGTCGAAGCCGATGGTGGCCGTGGCTATCATCTTCACCGCCGAGCCGCCGAGCAGAGCCTCGTCGCAGCGGGTGCGGGTGCGGATTATGAGCATGTCGGCATCCGCCGTGTCGCGGCGGGTGAAGGCTCCGCCGTCGAGGTACACCACCTCGGCGTACGGTTCCAGGATGCCGTTGATATAAGGTATCGCCTTGTCGATTACGACTTTCATGTTGCTTGCAGTTTTTTGATCGTTGCAAATATAGCGATAAAACCCGACGCATGTGTTTCGGCCCTTATTAAGATGCGTAACGTCACATTCGCAGTCGGTTATTTGGCGCAACGAAGTTTAATACGTATATTTGCCGAACTTATTGAGCTTGTTCGGGCTATGCCTTATCGGACGGCTGCCGATAAGGAACGGACAAAAAGCAGGGAATTATGTCGGAATGCAATATCGAGACCGCCGATCCTGACAACGGCACCTATTTCGGGATGCCGTGCAGGCCCGAGAGTGCGGCGCTGGTGCTCGTCTCGGCTCCGTGGGACGCCACGGCGCCCGAGGGGTCATCGTCGTCGTACGCGCCCGACGCCATCATAGAGGAATCCATGCGCATGGACCTTTACGATCCCCTCTCGCCCGACGAGTGGCGCAAGGGCATCGCCACGGCCGACATCGACTACGCCATACAGGAGACCTCGCACGGCCTGCGTCAGGACGTGGAGCGTCTGCGCGGCCGCGATGAGAAGGGCGGCGGATTGATGGGCGGCCTTACCGACGACTATTACGCCCGCAAGCAGCGCCGAATAGACGACGGGTGCCGCGCCGTGAACGACAACATCCGCTCGCAGACCGACGAATGGTTCGGACAGGGCAAGATCGTGGGTCTGGTGGGCGGCGACCAGTCGACCGTGTACGGTGCGTTGCAGGCCGCGGCCCGATACGAGAAGGGCATGGGGGTGCTGCACCTCGACGCCCGCTGCCGCATGAAGAGCCGCCACGAGGGTTTCGAACGCTCGTGCGCGTCGGTCATGCTCGACGCGGCCGAGACCATCGGGGACCTCGGACCGATAGTGCATGCGGGCATGCGCGACTTCTCGGCCACGGAGCACCGCATGATCCGCGAATCGGAGCGCATGACCATGTTCGGCAGCGGCCGCATGGCGCAGATGTGTTTCGAGGGGAGCACGTGGCAGCAGGTGTGCGACGCCGTGGCGGCGGAGCTGCCCGCGACCGTCTTCGTCGACCTCGACATATCGGCCCTGTCGCCCGACAACTGCCCCCACTCGCCCGAAGCCGAGGCGGGAGGCCTCGGATTCAGCCACGCGGTCTATCTGCTCGACCGCATAGCGGTCTCGGGACGGCGCATGGCGGGATTCGCCCTGACGGGAGTGTCGCCCGCGGGCGACGGCAGCATCGATGCCAAGATAGGCGCGCGCCTGCTCTACCGCATGTGCGGCATAGCGCTGCGGTCGCAAAACAACCATACGAAATGAAACGATTCACCACACATATCCTCTCCGTCCTGCTGCTCGGCGCGGCTTTGGCGTCGCTCGCGGGCGGATGTTCGCGCGGAGGCGGCAAAAGTCCCGCGCTGACGGCCGAGTCCGACTCGCTGTCGTATGTGGTAGGCATGAACATTGCCTACAACATTCTGCGGATGGACTCCACGCTGCAACGCGACGCGGTGTTGGCGGGCATAAACGACGTGCTCGGCGGCCGCGAGAAGATGACGGCCGACGAGGCCCGCATCTATTTTCTGACCTACATGAATTACGGGGTCTACGAGCGTGTGCGCAAATACGAGGAGCAGTACCTCGCCGATCTGGAGGCCTCGGACAACGACGTGGTGCGCACCGCGAGCGGCCTGACCTACAAGGTCGGCGCGTTGGGCGACATGAACAACACACTCGGCAGCGACCGCGACACGGTGGCCATACGCTATCGCGCCACCACGCTCGACGGCAGGGAGGTCGACCCCGCGGCCGACCGCGACGAGACGCTGCGCACGGCGGCCAACAAGCTGATCCCCGGGCTCAAGGAGGGCGTGAAGCTGGTGGGCGAGGGCGGACGCATCACGCTGTGGATCCCCTCGTCGCTGGGCTACGGCTCGGCGGGCGACGAGAAGCTGGGCATCGCCCCCAACGCCATGCTGCGCTACGAGGTGGAGGTGACGGAGGTGAAACGGCGCAGGCGTTAGCCGCAGCGGAAAAAGCAAACCGAAACAAAACAAACGGATAAAATCAACTGAAAGATGAAAAAAGTTATTTACGGAGCCGCCGCGCTCGTCTTCGCGGCGATGATGGTTTCGTGCGGCGGCAAGTCGACGTCGCTCATTACCAAGGGCAACAAATCGAAACTCGACACGCTGTCGTATGCCATAGGAACCGATATCGGTAACGGCATCGCCAACCAGATGCCCGAGATGAAGTTCGACATGAAGGCTCTGGTCGACGGCGCCGAGGCTGCCCTGACGAGCGGCGTGAAGAAGGAGGACAAGAAGCACGACGAGGCGATCGAGGTGTTGCAGAACTTCTTCTCGATGGAGCGTCCCAAGCGCATGCAGGAGCTGATGGCTGCGATAGCTGCCGACAGCACCAAGGCTCAGGAGGATCACGACCTCTTCGTCGACGACAAGGAGCGCAAGGAGGTTTCGTATGCCTACGGCTACGACATGGGTACCAATCTCCGCGACGCGCATCTGCCTTTGCAGACGTACTGGTTTGCGCAGGGTATAGAGGATGCCAAGGCCAAGGAGTCGAAGATCAGCGACGAGGAGGCATATAAGTTCATCCAGAACTACTTCATGGTGGTGCGCCCCGCCGAGAACGCCAAGGCGTCGGAGGAGTGGCTCGCCAAGATGGAGAAGAAGAGCGGCGTGCAGAAGACCGCGAGCGGCCTGCTCTACCGCATCGACAAGGCGGGCGACGCCGATATCAAGCCCCACGCGACCGACATCGTGAAGGTCAACTACGAGGGCAAGCTGAAGGACGGCACCGTGTTCGATTCGTCGTACGAGCGCGGCGAGCCCATCGAGTTCGGTCTGAACCAGGTCATAAAGGGCTGGACCGAGGGTATGCAGCTCGTGGGTAAGGGCGGCCAGATCACGCTGTGGATCCCCGCCGAGCTGGGTTACGGCGCTTTCGGTCAGGGCCCCATCGGTCCCAACGAGGCTCTGGAGTTCGAGGTCGAGCTGCTCGA
>CAUHCL010000144.1 GCA_959604655.1 uncultured Alistipes sp.
TTTTTCGTTTTCTTTTTTTGTCCTCTTGGTTTCATCCTGGGCGGCTGGGGGGGTCGCACCGATGGTGCGAGCCGCCGAGGATGGCAATGCCCGCGGGCATTGCGGAATCATAACGGATAAATCCGTCGTTTAATTGTCTTTTCGGGTCTCGGCGGTTTCGGGGGCAAAAAAAGGGCCGAGTCTCTTTTCGGCCCTTGGTTTCACCGCCGAGGCGGGAGAGTTTTCATATTCTGTACATTTTAGGGCTGCGACTCGCGATCACAAGCCCGAAACCCGTTACTTGCGTATGGCAGCCACGCCCGGCAGCTCCTTGCCCTCCATGTATTCGAGCAGCGCGCCGCCGCCCGTCGACACGTACGACACCTTGTCGGCCAGACCGAACTTGTTGATGCAGGCAACCGAGTCGCCGCCGCCGATGAGCGAGAATGCGCCTGCGGCGGTAGCCTCGGCTATGGCCTCGGCCACGGCCTTCGAGCCCGTCGCGAACTTGTCGATCTCGAACACGCCCACGGGACCGTTCCACAGGATGGTCTTGCAGTCGAGAATTTCCTCGCGGAAGAGCTTCTTGCCCTGCTTGCCGATGTCGACACCCTCCCACTCGTCGGGGATGTTGTCGGCTGCGGCCTCGGCGGTGTTGGCCTCGGCCGAGAAGTCGTCGGCTATGAGCGCGTCGGGCGAGGTGACGATCTTGATGCCCTTTTCCTCGGCCTTCTTGAGGATCTCCAGAGCCACGGGGAACATGTCGGGCTCGCAGATCGACTTGCCGACCTTGCCGCCCTGCGCGCCTGCGAAGGTGTAGGTCATGCCGCCGCCGATGATGATCTTGTCGCACTTCTCCATCAGCTTCTCGATGATGGTGATCTTGGTCGAAACCTTCGATCCGCCCACGATGGCCACGAACGGACGCTGCGGGTTCTGCATCACGCCGTCGATTGCCTTGAGCTCGTTCTCCATCACGTAGCCGAACATCTTGTCGTTGGGGAAGTAGTCGGCTATGAGCGCTGTCGACGAGTGGGCGCGGTGCGCGGTGCCGAACGCGTCGTTGATGTAGCAGTCGGCATACGAGGCCAGCTTCTTCACGAACTCCTTCTGCGGACCCTCCTTCAGGGCCTTCTTGGCAGCCTTCTTTTCCTCGTCGGTGGCATCCTCGGCCAGACCGCGGGGCTTGCCCTCTTCCTCGGCGTAGAAACGCAGGTTTTCGAGCAGCATCACCTCGCCTGCCTTGAGGTTTTTGGCCATCTCGGCAGCCTTCTCGCCCATGCAGTCGCCAGCGAACATCACCTTGTGACCCAGACGCGCCTCGATGGCGGGGATGATCTGCTCCAGCGAGAACTTGGGATCGGGATTCTTCTTGGGACGGCCCAGATGCGACATGAGGATTACGGCTCCGCCCTTTTCGAGCACCTTCTTGATGGTGGGGATGGCGGCACGGATACGGGTGTCGTCGGTTACCTGACCCTCGGCGTTGAGGGGCACGTTGAAGTCAACGCGGATGATCGCACGCTTGCCCGTGAAATCATAATTGTCGATTGCGAACATACTAAAGATTTTTATGTGTTATTAAATGTATCGGCATTATATTGTCGCTAAATCAAATCCGACTGTCGTGAGTCCGCGGCCCGCGGCCGCGTTTACAAATCTGACCCTCCCCTAAATCCCCTCCTCGGGAGGGGACTTCGGTCGCTGCGCTCCGATGTCGAATCTGATCGCGATCGAGTTACATTAACTGTCCGTTTGCATTGCGCGCCGCAAGGCGCGTTCCGTACGGGCAAAGATACGTATAAGCGAGGGCAAAAACAAGTTTACTTGTATTTTGCCGAGCGAAAGTATCTAAGGCGCAGCCAAAGATACTGAAAAATTTCATTATCCGACGTTATTCTTCGGCCGATGTACTCACTTTCGCGATTATTCCCTAATTTTGCGCTTGCATGCGCGGCGGGCAGTCCCCGCCGCGTGCTAAACTTACGCAACAGAGACTTATGGAATCCGAAATACTCAAGGGACTCAACCGTGCGCAGTACGACGCGGTGGTGAACTACGATTCGCCGTCGCTCATCATAGCGGGCGCGGGATCGGGCAAGACGCGCGTGCTCACCTCGCGCATAGCCTACATGCTGGAGCAGGGCATAAAGCCTCACAACATTCTGGCCCTGACCTTTACCAACAAGGCCGCCGAGCAGATGCGCAGCCGCATCGAGCAGATGGTGGGCGGGGCGCAGAGCCGCCGCATACGCATGGGCACGTTCCACTCGGTCTTTTCGCGCATATTGCGCGAGAACGCCGACCGCATAGGCTATCCGCAGAGCTTCACCATCTACGAACCCTCGGACTGCAAGAACCTCATAAAGACCATCTGCAAGGAGATGAATCTGGCCGACGACAAGTACAAGCCCAACCGCGTGCTGTCGCGTATATCCTTCGCCAAGAACTGTCTGGTCACCCCCGCGGCCTATGCGGCCAACTCGGCCTATGCCGCCGAGGACCGTCAGGCGCAGATACCCCGTTTCGGCGAGATATACGACACCTACTGCCGCCGCGCCAAGCAGAACGGCGCGATGGATTTCGACGACCTGCTGTTGCAGACCAACTTCCTGCTGCGCGACTGCCCCGACGTGCTGGCGCGCTATCAGGAGCTGTTCCAATATATATTGGTCGACGAGTACCAGGACACCAACTACGCCCAGTACATCATCATCCGCCGCCTTTCGCAGCTCCATTCGCGCGTGTGCGTGGTGGGCGACGACGCGCAGAGCATCTATTCGTTCCGCGGGGCCAAGATCGAGAACATACTCTCGTTCCGCAACGACTATCCCACGGCGCAGGTGTTCAAGCTGGAGCAGAACTACCGTTCGACCCGCACCATTGTGAACGCCGCCAACTCGGTGATCGAGCGCAACTCGCGCCGCATGGACAAGAAGTGCTTCTCGGAGGGCGACGCGGGCGACAAGATACGCATCGTGAAGAGCTACACCGACCGCGAAGAGGCCGACGCAGTGGCCAATGCCATGCGCGACCGCATACGCGAGACGGGCGACGGCTGGAACGAGGTGGTGGTGCTCTACCGCACCAACAGCCAGTCGGCCACCATGGAGACGGCATTGCGCCGCCGCGGCATCCCCTACCGCATCTACAAGGGCAGCTCTTTCTACGACCACAAGGAGGTGAAGGACATGCTGGCCTACATCCGTCTGGTGATAAACCCCCGCGACGACGAGGCTTTCCGCCGCGTGGTGAACTATCCCATGCGCGGCATAGGCGACACCACGGTGGGCCGCATAGCGCAGCTGGCCGCCGAGCGCGGCTCGTCGATGTGGGAGGCTGTGGATGCCCTCGTGGCCGAGGCCGCGGCGCTGTCGGACCCCATGCAGCGCACCATAGCGCGCAAGGTGACGGAGTTCGTGGCGCTGATACGCTCGCTCGCGGAGACCCGCGCCGAAAAGACGCTCTACGACTTCGGTCTGGAGGTGGCGTCGCGTTCGGGCATACTGGCCGTCTACCGCGCGGAGAACACCCCCGAGGCCACGAGCGCGATAGAGAATATCGAGGAACTGCTCAACTCCATGCAGCTGTTCCGCGAGCAGCGCGAGGCCGAGATCCGCAACGGCGAGCGCACCGAGGATGAGCAGCCCACGGTCGAGGAATGGTTGCAGAGCGTGATGCTACTCACCGACATGGACAACGACGAGGATAACGACGACAAGGTGACCCTTATGACCGTCCATTCGGCCAAGGGGTTGGAGTACAAATACGTCTATATAGTGGGCATGGAGGAAAACCTCTTCCCCTCGCAGCGTGCCATGGAGACCCCCGACGGGCTGGAGGAAGAGCGCCGACTGTTCTACGTGGCCCTCACCCGCGCCAAGCAGGAGGCTATGCTATCGTATTGCGAGATGCGTTTCAAGTGGGGCAACATGGAGTTCTCGCAGCCCAGCCGCTTCCTGCGCGAGATCGATCCGCAATATGTCGAGACCGACGAGGATCTGTCGCCGCGGGCATCTTCGCTGCGGGTGTCGGGCGACGACGGCTCGGGATCGGAGGGTCGTACGGGCGGCCGTTTCTTCGGCGATCCCGCGAGGGGCGGCGCTTCGTCGGCCCGCGGAGGCTACGGAGGCCAGCGCAGCGGCTACGGGGCGGGGCGGGGCGGTTACGGTTCCGACCGAGGTGCCGAACGGCGTGACGGACGCACG
>CAUHCL010000145.1 GCA_959604655.1 uncultured Alistipes sp.
CCTGCGCTGAATCGGATGCCTGCGGCACTTTTGAAGCAATCAAAAGGTCTCCGATCCTTGACGCTCCGTCGCCGCGGCCGCCCTTTTCCCGAAATCGCTTCTGCCGCGGGTTGGGCTGCCGCGTGTGAATATTGCAGTTCGTCAGAACTGCGCGGGCCGCAGCCTCGGCGCGCGGAGGCCCGCAACTCACTTTACGTTCGAAGCGGACCACCGCAGGCTGCCGCCCGAGAACATTTCCGTCATTGCGTCTGCGCTCTTTGAACCGTGCAGTTCGCCGCCGCCCCACCGCGGCGGACTGCAACTCGCCGATGGCTCGTGCATGTCCTCCGCCGTCGGCGAACAGCCTCCAACTCGCGTCTAAAGCACCCCAGCCACCAAAGATAAATCTAACACGCAATAACCGTCGGCGAACAGCGCCCCCAAACCGTTATTCTCACCCGACAGCTCGGAGACATAACGCAAGACGGTGCAGCGTGCAAAAAGACTTGCCCTGACCGACAAACACGAAAAATCCCCGAGTCTCATGCGAGACTCGGGGATTCGAGTTATATGCAGCTGAATACTACTTGTTGTTCTTGCTTGCATCCTCCATTGCGGCCTTCAGCTCTGCCAGACCTGCAATGTCGCCCAGAGTGGTCTTCTCGATCGAGGCGTTGATCTTCTTTACCGAAGACTTGGTAGCCTCTGCCGAAGCACGCTTCTCGGCCTTCTCGGCAGCAACCTCGGCACGCTTGGCCTCCTCGAAGATACGCGAGTGCGAGAGGGTGATGCGCTTGGTGGCCTTCGAGAACTCGATCACCTTGAAGTCGGCGGTGTCGCCCTGCTTCAGGGTCGTGCCGTCCTCCTTCACCAGATGCTTTGCGGGAGCGAAGCCGGTGATGTTGTCGCCGAGCGATACCACGGCACCCTTGTCGGTCATCTCGGTGATGGTGCCCGAGTGGATGGTGTCGGTCGAGTACTTGCTCTCGATCTCGTTCCAGGGGTTTTCCTCAAGCTGCTTGTGACCGAGGCTCAGACGACGGTTCTCCTTGTCGATCTCCAGTACTACCACCTCGATCTCGGCACCGATCTGCGTGAACTCGCTGGGGTGCTTTACCTTCTTGGTCCAGCTCAGATCCGAGATGTGGATCAGGCCGTCGATGCCTTCCTCGATCTCGACGAATACGCCGAAGTTGGTGAAGTTGCGGACCTTGGCGTTGCACTTCGTGCCCACGGGGTAACGGGTTTCGATACCCTCCCACGGATCGGGAGTGAGCTGCTTGATGCCGAGCGACATCTTGCGTTCCTCGCGGTCGAGGGTGAGGATCACTGCCTCTACCTCGTCGCCCACCTTCAGGAACTCCTGAGCCGAACGCAGGTGCTGGCTCCACGACATTTCAGATACGTGGATCAGACCCTCTACGCCCGAAGCTATCTCGACGAATGCGCCGTAGTCGGCCATAACGACAACCTTGCCCTTGACCTTGTCGCCTACCTTCAGGTCGGCATCCAGAGCCTCCCAGGGGTGCGGGGTGAGCTGCTTCAGACCCAGCGCGATACGCTTCTTCTGCTCGTCGAAGTCGATGATTACAACGTTGAGCTTCTGGTCGAGCTGCACGATCTCCTCGGGGTGGTTTACGCGGCCCCACGACAGGTCGGTGATGTGGATCAGACCGTCCACGCCGCCCAGGTCGATGAACACGCCGTAGTTGGTGATGTTCTTGACGGTACCTTCGAGGATCTGTCCCTTCTCCAGCTTCGACATGATGACCTGCTTCTGTGCCTCCAGCTCGGCCTCGATGAGAGCCTTGTGAGAAACGACCACGTTGCGGAACTCCTGGTTGATCTTCACAACCTTGAACTCCATGGTCTTGTCCACGTAGATATCGTAGTCGCGGATGGGCTTCACGTCGATCTGCGAACCCGGGAGGAATGCCTCGATGCCGAATACGTCGACGATCATACCGCCCTTGGTGCGGCACTTCACGTAACCCTTGATGATCTCGTCGTTGTTGAGGGCCTCGTTCACGCGGTCCCAGCTCTTGAGCTGACGGGCCTTCTTGTGCGAGAGTGCTAGAGCGCCGCTCTTGTCCTCGACAGAATCTACGTAAACCTCTACCTTGTCGCCTACCGCCAGATCGGGGTTGTAACGGAACTCGGTAGCCGGAATCATACCCTCGCTCTTGTAGCCGATGTTAACGGTAACTTCGCGCTTGTTGATCTCGGTCACGGTACCCTCTACCACCTCGCCCACGGCGATGTTCGACAGAGTCTTGTCGTAAGCCTCGGCGACGGTCTCCTTGTTCTGGCCGCCGTAAAGATCCAAATCGTTCTCAAACGAATTCCAGTCGAAGTTTTCGTTTGCTACAATCTTGTTTTCTTCCATAATTGTGGAAATGTTTTGCGATGCAATCGCTCGTTAATGGTTTATAATTAATTGTTTGACGCCCTTCACACGCATTGCGCGCGCGTAAGGACCCGCAAATATAGCATAAATTTTCCGCAAACGCCCTCGTCGCGGGCTCTTTTTTACGGCAAAGTGAAAAATAGATGTTATCTTTGCACTGTTCCGCCTCGCGGCGGGACGGAAGAAGCGAGACCTATTTACTTAAAATATTGATTTTCGACATGAAAAAACCGATTATTATCGCTGCGGCACTCGCCGTGGCGGCGTTTGCGGGGTGCGGCCACGGCACTCCCGCCCGAAAGGCTTTCGACGGAAGTCGGGGCGAAGTGAAACTCATGACTCTCGACCCGGGACATTTCCATGCGGCGCTGGTGCAGATGAACATGTACGACCAGGTCGATCCCGTGGTGCGCGTATATGCTCCCGAGGGCGACGACGTGAAGATGCACCTCGACCGCGTGGCCATCTACAACGGCCGCGCCGAGAATCCCACCACGTGGGACGAGCAGGTTTACACGGGCGACGATTTCCTGCAAAAGATGATCGCCGACCGCGGCGGCAACGTGGTCGTTCTGGCGGGCAACAACGGCAAGAAGACGGGTTACGTGGAAGCGGCCGTCGAGGCGGGCATAAACGTGCTGTCGGACAAGCCTATGGCCATCGACGGCGCGAGATTCGCCCGATTGGAGCGCACGCTCGACAAGGCTGCCGCCGACGGGGTGCTGGTCTACGACATCATGACCGAGCGTTCGGAGATCAACAACGAGTTGCAGCGCGTGCTGGTCGGCATTCCGTCGCTCTTCGGCGAGATGGAGAAAGGCACGCCCGACGATCCCGCCATCACCAAGGAGAGCGTCCACCACTTCTTCAAGTACGTGTCGGGACAGCCGCTCACCCGCCCCGAATGGTATTTCGACATCGAGCAGCAGGGCGAGGGCATAGTCGACGTCACCACCCACCTCGTCGATCTGGTGCAGTGCACCGTGCTGCCCGAGCAGCCGATCGATTACGCGTCGCAGGTGGAGTTCACCTCGGCCAAGCGCTGGGCGACCAAAATTCCTCTGGACAAGTACCGTCTGGTGTCGGGCAAGGAGCAGTATCCCGACTTCCTGAAAAAATACATAGTCGACGACACGCTGAACGTATATTCCAACGGCGAGATGAACTACAAGCTCAACGGCGTGAACGTGCGCGTGAGCGTGGTGTGGAACTTCATGGCCGAGGTAGGCAACGAGGGCACGGGAGACACCCACTACTCGGTGGTGAAGGGCACCAAGGCCGACGTTTCGATCCGTCAGGGCGCCGAGCAGGGCTACAAGCCCATGCTTTACGTGGCATGCAAGGGCGACGATGTGGCCGCTTTCGAGAAGGAGCTGCGTGCCGCATTGAAGTCGGTGGCCGACCGTTACCCGGGTCTGGACATCACGCCGTCGGGCGACAAGGAGTGGCGGATAGTCATTCCCGCCGAGCTGGTCAAGACCCACGAGATGCGTTTCGGCTCGGTAATGGAGGTATATCTCAAATATCTGATCGACGGCAAGATCCCCGACTGGGAGGTGTCGCAGATGAAGTCGAAGTACTACACCACCACCAAGGCGGTGGAGATAGCGCGTGCCTCGGCCAAATAGCCTTGCTCTTCGCGATGGTTTGTTCGGCGCCGTTTCCCGCGGCGCCGATTTTTTGTTAGTCGGGGCTGCGGCACGCGCAGTCCTGCATATTGCAATATTCACACACGACAGCCTAATCCGCGGCAGAAGCGATTTCGGATAAAGGGCGGCCGCGGCGACGGAGCGTAAAGAA
>CAUHCL010000146.1 GCA_959604655.1 uncultured Alistipes sp.
TGCGGGCCTCCGCTGGGGCGAGGCTGCGGCCCGCGCAGTCCTAACGGACTGCATTGTTCCGACCGCCGTCGGCGAACAGCATGCCAAAAACCATGTTGCATCACAAATAGAAACGGGCCGCCCCGAAGGACGACCCACTATCGCACACGCGGTGTTTTAGAGATTAATAAACCCACTCGAAATCATCGACGTAGAGCGCATTATCGGGATTTCCGCACAGATAATCGCCGTACTTGCTCGACGCGCACGAGATGACGAGCGAATAGTTGTCGGCAGCGGGACGGCCCGCCTTGTCGCGATATACGAGAGGAATGGTCACCTCGACCCAATCGGTGCTCTCGGTTACCGTCACCATACCGTAGGCGATTACGGCACCCTCGTCGGTCGAGGCATGCACCTCGGGGTCGAAAGCGTTGATATCTTCCTCCTTGACGCCCAGTCCCGAGTATACCGAGTGGCGGTCGGTCCAGTCGGTAATACATACGAACATCGTGGCGGGATCGGCATCCTCGGTGGTGAGGACCTCTTTCTTCAGTCCCAAAAGCGCGATTTTGTTCACATCGGCCTTGTAACGCAGTTTCAATGCGCTCGGACGAGCCGTGTAAGCGTATTTCTGACCGAAGCGCGCATATCCCGCGAATCCGCTCATCTCGAATACTCCCGCAAAGAGGTTGCCCGCGGCATATATTCCGAGTCCGAACGGATTCACACCCTTGAGCAGCGCGCACTTGTTATCCTCCGTCAGTTCGAAGGGCGTGCACAGAGTCTTGGTCATCGAGTTGTTGCCGTTGCTCCAGAACGCATCGTTTACCGACGCGTTGGGATAATCGGCCTCCGAACCCTTCAGCTCGGGCGAGTAACCCGCATAGCGGCTCCACGCCGACATGTCGCCGTTGGGAATCGCGTCGCCCGCAGCGGTCTCGAACGACGAAGCCGCCACTTCCTCGCCGCCGACCAGCAGACGGTAGTCGTACTTCTCGCCAGCGAACACGCCGCAACGGCTGTCGAGCGTGGCAAGCCCCTCCTTGCTGCCCTCGACCCACACGGGTGCTATGGCGGCCTTGTAGAATCCGTCGCCCTCGTCGGTCACGGCGGCAGTCTGCCAGTCGCTCTGCGAAGCGCGCTTGTACTCCACCGTGATCTCGCCGCCGCCCTGGTTCTCCACCGAGAACGATGCGGTGTTGAGCCACAGATCGGCATCGCCGTTGTAGGTTATGCTCGCGGGAGCGGCCGATATGTGGAACCGGAGGCTCTTGGTCGTGGTCTGGCCGTAGGCATCCTTCACCGTCAACACGAAATTGTGGTTCGAGTCCTTCTCGTGACCGCCGTACAGCGCTTTAATTAAAGGTATGAACTCCGAGATATCGAACGACTGCTTCGTCGATCCCTTCACGTCGGCACCTGCGGGGAACCCGAGGCTCTTCAGCGCCTCCGACATGGCGATGTCCGCGGGAGCCGTAAGCTCCATTTCGGCTGCGAGACCTATCTCGGCCAGAAGGTCGTCGGTCAGCAGCGGCGATTCGATCTTCACCGCGAACTTGTCGATGCCGCCCTCGGCGGTCACGTCGACCTTCACCTTCATGTCGGCACCCGTAATCTCGTGTACCTCGTCGATGTTCAATCCCTCCATGACAATGGTCGGGGCCGACGGAGTCGTAGGATTGTCTTCCTTTCCGCATGAGGCCAGCGACAGTGCTGCGAAGGCCGCAACTGCATAAAATAATCGTTTCATATCAATAGTTTTTTTGAATGGTGATTTTCCGATCGCACTTTATTCGCGAGCAAAAATAGCCCCGCGCCGCAGCCTGTCAAAATAATTTCAACGAACCGCGCGTGTCGCCCGACGTACACGCGTATTTCCATAACGAACGCCGCGGGACTCCGCACCCGTCAGCCGCAAAAACTACGCGTACAGCAAAGGCTCCGCCCGCCGATCTTCGGCCCCCGCCCGCCGAATCGGTCCGAATGCAAAAACGGGCCGCCCCGCAAGGGCGACCCGCAGTCGAATCGATCGTTGGCAGACCTTACGAACGCACCTGCGCTCCCGCACGCGCTTCGAGCTGGCGGGCCAGATTGTTCATGGTCTTCTCGATGGTCTTGTCATCCAACGTCCGCGTCTTGTCCTCCAACGTGAAGCCCAGGGCATACGACTTCTTGCCCTCAGGGAGCTTGTCGCCCTCGTACACGTCGAACAGCGTGACGCGCTTGAGCAGCTTCTTCTCGGTGGCGAAAGCCACGTCGCGCAGCTGCGAGAAGGTGACGTTCTTGTCGACCAGCAGCGCGAGGTCGCGCTTCACCTCGGGGAACTTCGACAGCTCGGCGGCGACTATCGTGTTCTTCTTCGCGGCTCTCGTTACGAGCTCGAAATCTATCTCGGCGAAGTACACGGGCTGCTTGAGGTCGAACATGCGGCGTATGGCGGGCGCCACCACACCCATGCGTATCACCGCTCTGTCGCCCTGCATGTATTCGATGGCATCGGCGAACAGATCGCACTCCGACGTACGGCTGCGGAGCGACTCTATGTCGATCCCGAAGCGGGCGAGCACCTTCTCCACGGCGGCGCGGAGCGTGTAGAACGAGCTTTGCGCGGGCTTGACGTTCCACGACGCGGCGGTGTCGGCACCCGTCACGGCTATCGCCAGACAATATTTTTCGCTGTATTTGGCCAGCGGCTTTTCCGCATCGGCGGCCGCGGCGTCGAAGAAGTAGCAGTTGCCCAGCTCGTAGAGCTTCAGATCGGCGTTGCGACGGTTGACGTTGAGCTGTATGGCCTCCATGGCGTTGAACAGCAGCGTCTGACGCATGACGTTGAGATCGGCGCTCAGCGGGTTGAGTATGCGCACGCAGTTCTCGGCCTTGAACGATTGCAGATTGTCGTAATAGGCTCCCTTGGTGAGCGAGTTCGACATGATCTCGGTGAATCCGCGGGCCGAAAGGAAATCCGAAGCCACGTTCACCAGCTTGGTCTTGTCGGGCTTGGGCGCATACGAGAGCGTCGAGTGTACCCGCTGCGGCAGCTCCACGTTGTTGTAGCCGTAGATGCGCAGGATGTCCTCTATGAGGTCCGCCTCGCGGCGCACGTCCACACGGTAGGGCGGCACGGCTACCGTCAGCACGCCGTCGTGCTCGGCCTTTATCTTCACCTCCAGAGCGTCGATTATGGTGCGCACGGTCTGCTCGGGTATGTGCTTGCCTATGAGCGAGTCGATGCGGGCGAACGATATGTCGAACACGAAATCCTCGGCGGGGGCGGCGCACACGTCGGCGATGTCGCTCGAAATCCTGCCTCCCGCCAGCTCCTTCATCAGAAGTGCGGCGCGCTTGAGGGCGTATACCTGCATATTGGGGTCGATGCCGCGCTCGAAGCGGAACGAGGCGTCGGTGTTGAGACCGTGGCGCTTGGCCGACTTGCGGATCGACACGGGATTGAAATAGGCGCTCTCCAGAAAGACGTTCACCGTGGTGTCGCTTATACCCGAGTCGAGTCCGCCCAGCACGCCGCCTATGCACATGGGGCGCTCGGCCGAACATATCATCAGATCCTCGGCCGAGAGCTTGCGCTCCACGCCGTCGAGCGTCACGAACGGGGTGCCTTCCGCGCAGTTGCGCACCACCACCTTACGGCCCTCAATCTTGTCGGCGTCGAAGGCGTGCAGAGGCTGGCCCAGCTCGAAGAGCACGTAGTTGGTTATATCCACCAGATTGTTCTTGGGGTTGATGCCCGCGGCGCGCAGCTCGTTCTGCATCCACTCGGGCGAGGGGGCTATCCTGCAACCAGTCACCGTCACGCCCGTGTAACGCGGCGCGGCGGCGGGATTCTCCACCACGACCTCTATCGGCATGTCGTGATTGTCGACGGCGAAATCATCCACCGAGGGCATCTTCACGCGCACGTCCTCGCCGCGGCTGCGCAGATAGGCGGCCAGGTCGCGCGCCACGCCGATGTGCGAGGCGGCGTCGACACGGTTGGGGGTGAGTCCTATGCCGATCAGATAGTCGTCCTTGACGTTCAGATACTCGCGCGCAGGCATGCCGACGGGCGCGTCGGCGGGAAGCTCCATGATGCCCGCATGGTCGGAACCTATGCCTAACTCACCCTCGGCGCAAAGCATGCCGAGCGACTCCACGCCGCGTATCTTGCTGCGCTTGA
>CAUHCL010000147.1 GCA_959604655.1 uncultured Alistipes sp.
GCACGACTCCGACGGAGTCGTAAAAAAGCATTCGTCATTCCACTGCCCCCCCCCGCAGTTCTTCGGCTGCATGCAGCCCAGCCAGTCGAGCACGGCGCGCTGCCACTGCTCCTTGTAGCGGAACGAGTCGCGGAAGCCCCAGCCGTGGCCGCCCGAGGGGAATATGCGTATCGAGGCGCGTATTCCCTCGCGTTTCATGGCGTCGTAGAACCGCACCGAGTTGGCGGGCGGTACTCCCGCGTCGTCGTCCGAGAGCAGCAGCAATGCGGGCGGCGTCGAGCGGTCGACAAGATTTTCGAGCGACCACGGTGCGGTGGTCTCGGCGGTGCGGTCGCGCCCCAGCAGATTGTCGAACGAGCCTTGGTGGCCCTTCAGCGGATCGGCCGTGATGACGGGATAGAACAGTATCATGAAGTCGGGGCGCCCGCCGTCGGTGCGGCCCGCATACTTGTCGAGCGCGCCCACTCCCGTGGCGGCGGCGAGATGGCCTCCCGCCGAGAAGCCCATGATGCCGACCTGCCCCACCTCGTCGCGCGAGGGGTATTCCTCGCGCATGTAGCGCACCGCCTCGGCGGCATCCTCCATAGGCACCTCGGGGTGTCCGTCGGGCATGCGGTATTTCAGCACGGCGGCGGTGACGCCGTTTGCGGCCAGCCACCGCGCCATGTCGTGCCCCTCGTGGCCCATGGCGGCCAGATAGTATCCGCCGCCCGGGCATATCACCACAGCCTGACGGCTGTTCATATCGCCCGCGGCCTTATATATATAAAGTACGGCCTCGGTGGTGTGCGACACGCGCCCGCCACCCTCGTCCTTCTCGGCGGCCGCGATGCCGTTGGAGTGCGGGGCCGAGGCGTTGTCCCACAGCTTCACCGTGAGATCCTGCGCCGAGGCGGCAGCGACGGCCGCCACGGCCGTTGCGAGCAGTGCCATGCGAAGGATCATCATATCACGATGTTTATGATCTTGCCCGCAACCACGATGATCTTCTTGGGCGCCTTGCCGTCGAGCCATTTCTGCGCCGCCTCGGCCCCGACGATCGAGGCCTGTATGTCGGCCGCCGTGGCCGACAGCGGATATTCCTGCTTGAAGCGCAGCTTGCCGTTCACCATCACGGGGTATTCGAACGTGCTCTCCTGCATGCAGCTCTCGTCGAATGCGGGATAGGGGGCGTCGCATACCGAGCTCTTGTGGCCCATGGCCTCCCACAGCTCCTCGGCTATGTGGGGCGCGAAGGGCGCTATGAGCGCGGCCAGAGGCTCCAGCACGGCGCGCTTGCGGCAGCCGCCCAGCTCGTTGAGGCATATCATGAATGCCGACACCGAGGTGTTGAACGAGAAGTTCTCGATATCCTCGCGCACCTTCTTGATGGTCTTGTGCAGCGTCTTCAGCTCGGCCGCCGTGGGCTGCTCGTCGGTGAGGGCCAGTTTGCCGTCACGGTCGAAATAGAGGCGCCAGAACTTGCGCAGGAACTTGTGCACGCCGTCGATGCCGTTGGTGTCCCACGGCTTCGACTGCTCGACGGGGCCGAGGAACATCTCGTACATGCGCAGCGTGTCGGCGCCGTAGCTCTCCACTATGTTGTCGGGATTCACTACGTTGTACATCGACTTCGACATCTTCTCCACGGCCCAGCCGCAGATATACTTGCCGTCCTCCAAAATGAACTCGGCGTCGGCGAACTCGGGGCGCCATGCGCGGAAGGCGTCGAGGTCGAGCTGGTCGTTGCGCACGATGTTGACGTCGACGTGTATCTCCTGCGTCTCGTACTGCGAGCGCAGGCCCGCCGAGACGAACTTGTCGGTGCCTACCACGCGGTAGACGAAGTTCGAACGGCCCTGGATCATACCCTGGTTGACCAGCTTCTTGAACGGCTCGGGCTCGCACACGTAGCCCAGGTCGTAGAGGAACATATTCCAGAAACGCGAGTACATGAGGTGGCCCGTGGCGTGCTCGATGCCGCCCACGTAGAGATCGACGTTACGCCAGTACTCGTCGGCCTCGCGCGAAACCAGCGCCTTGTCGTTGTGCGGATCCATGTAGCGCAGGTAGTAGGCCGACGATCCCGCGAAGCCCGGCATGGTCGACAGCTCCAGAGGATAACCCTCGTCGCTCGTCCATCCGCTCACGCGGGCCAGAGGCGGCTCGCCCTGCTCGGTGGGACCGAAATTCTCGATGGGCGGAAGCTCCAGCGGCAGCTTGTCCTCGCTCAGGGGATAGGCCGTGTCGCCCTTGTAGCAGATGGGGAAAGGCTCGCCCCAGTAGCGCTGGCGCGAGAAGATGGCGTCGCGCAGGCGGTAGTTGACGAGCTTCTTGCCCAGTCCGCGGCGCTCCACCTCGTCGAACATGGCGGGGATGGCCTCCTTGACGTCCTTGCCCGTGAGGAATCCCGAGTTTATCATACGTCCCGATTTGGCGTCGTACGACTCCTTCTCGATGTCGCCGCCCTCGACCACGGGGATGATCTCCAGTCCGAAGTGGCGCGCGAAGGCGTAGTCGCGCGAGTCGTGTGCGGGTACCGCCATGATGGCTCCCGTGCCGTAGCCCGCCAGCACGTAGTCCGAGATGTAGATCGGAATCTTCTTGCCCGTGAAGGGGTTGACGGCATACGAGCCCGTCGCCACACCGCTCACGCGGCGCGTCTCGGCTATGCGCTCGCGCTCGGAACGCTTCTTGGTCTGAGCGATGTAATCCTCCACGGCGGCCTTGTTCTCGGGCGTCGTGAGCTCGCCCACCCACTCGTGCTCGGGGGCGATGACCATGAACGTCACGCCGAAGATGGTGTCGGGGCGGGTGGTGAATATCTCCAATTTGCGGTCGCTGCCATCGATGTCGAAGAAGACCTGCGCGCCCACCGAACGGCCGATCCAGTTGCGCTGGATCTCCTTCAGCGAATCGCTCCATTCGAGCGCGTCCAGACCGTCCAGCATGCGTTGGGCGTATGCCGTCACGCGCAGCGACCACTGCTTCATGCGCTTCTGCTCGACGGGGTAGCCGCCGCGGACCGAAAGGCCGTCCTTCACCTCGTCGTTGGCCAGCACGGTGCCCAGCTTCGGGCACCAGTTCACCATGGTGTCGGCGCGGTAGGCCAGACGGTAGTTCTGCAACACCTGCTCGCGTCGGGCCTCGTCCCACGAGTTCCACTCCTCGGCCGTGAAACGGATGTCGGAGGTGCAGGCGGCGTTCAGCCCCTCGTTGCCGTGCTTGGGGAACGCCTCGACGAGCTCGGCGATGGGTCGCGCCTTCTGCGAATCGTTACAATAGTAGCTGTCGTACATCTTCAGGAACGCCCACTGGGTCCATTTGTAGTAGGCGGGGTCGCACGTGCGCACCTCGCGGTCCCAGTCGAAACAGAATCCGATCTTGTCCAGCTGCTCGCGGTAGCGCGCTATGTTGCGCTCGGTGGTGACGGCGGGGTGTTGGCCCGTCTGGATGGCGTACTGCTCGGCGGGCAGGCCGAATGCGTCGTAGCCCATAGGGTGCAGCACGTTGAATCCGCACTGGCGCTTGTAGCGCGAGTAGATGTCGGAGGCGATGTAACCCAGCGGGTGACCGACGTGCAGGCCCGCACCCGAGGGGTAGGGGAACATGTCGAGGACGTAGTATTTGGGTCGCTCGGGGTCGATCTCCACATGATAGGTCTTGCGCTCCTTCCAGCGCTGCTGCCACTTCGATTCGATCTGTCTGAAATCGTATTCCATGATGTTATGATGTTTTTGCGATTAACGAACTTTGGTACATTGAAATAATTGTCCTTGCAAATATAGCGAGAATTTACGAAATACCTCATACGAATGCGGGCAATAACGCTGTCGGCCGCGGTGCGTACCGCGATCGGGGCGGGCATGCCGCGCGGCGAGGGACGGAGTTCGGGGGAAATTCGGGTTCGGCGGCTGCGGAGACGTGCTTTGGGGGTGTTTTCGGGATGCGGGCTGAGCAACTCTGAATAGCCGCAGGCGGATGATCTCGGGTGAAATTTATCTTCGGCGGCTGCGGGGGCTTTGCGAATGTTTTCGGGCGGCAGCCTGCGGTGGTCCGCTCGATGAGCGATGAGCGAATAGCGGGCCTCCGCTGTCGGGAGGCTGCGGCCCGCGCAG
>CAUHCL010000148.1 GCA_959604655.1 uncultured Alistipes sp.
TTACGTCAACGCGGGCGACAGCAAAGGCCAGCAGGGCAAAGTCCTGAAGGTCGACGCTGCCAAGAAGCGTGCCGTCGTCGAGGGCGTGAACATGTGCAAGAAGGCCACCAAGCCCAATGCCCAGAATCCTCAGGGTGGAATCATCGAGCAGGAGGCTCCGATTCACATCTCGAATTTGCAGGTGCTCGATCCCAAGAGCGGCAAGCCCACCCGTATCGGCCGCAAGGCGGATGCAAACGGTAAATTAGTTCGTTACGCTAAAAAGTCAGGAGAGGAGATCAAATAATGGCATACGTACCAACACTCAAAACCCAGTACAGAGAGCAGATCGTTCCCGCTCTCATGAAAGAGTTCGGTTACACCAGCGTAATGCAGTGTCCCAAACTTGAGAAGATCGTTATCAACCAGGGTATGGGTCAGGCCGTGGCCGATAAGAAACTTATCGACGTGGCTCAGGCCGAGCTCACCCAGATAACCGGTCAGAAAGCTGTTCAGACCAAGTCGAAGAAGGATATCTCTAACTTCAAGTTGCGTCGCGGCATGCCCATCGGCGTTCGCGTAACGCTCCGTCAGGACCGTATGTACGAGTTCCTGGAGCGTCTGATCGCCGTGGCTCTGCCCCGTATCCGCGACTTCAAGGGTATCAACGAGAAGTTCGACGGCCGCGGTAACTACACCCTCGGCATCACCGAGCAGATCATCTTCCCCGAGATCGACATCGACAAGATCACCAAGATCTTCGGTATGGAGATAACTTTCGTGACCACGGCTCAGAGCGACGAGGAGGGCCACGCCCTGCTGCGCGAGTTCGGTCTTCCTTTCAAGAACGCTAAAAAGAATAACCAATAGGATATGGCAAAAGAATCAATGAAAGCACGCGAGGTGAAGCGTGTGAAACTTGCAAACCGTTACGCTCACAAGCGCGAGGAGATTGCCGCCAAGGTTAAGAGCGGCGATATGGATCACGAGGAGGCTTGGATAGCTCTTTCGAAGCTGCCCCGCAACTCGAATCCCATCCGCCAGCACAACCGTTGCAAGCTGACGGGTCGTCCGAAGGGTTACATGCGCCAGTTCGGTATCAGCCGTATTCAGTTCCGCGAGATGGCATCGAGCGGTCTGATCCCGGGTGTGAAGAAGGCCAGCTGGTAGCCGATTCGCGGGGGCCGCTTCGAGGGCGGGCCTTGCGTATTGAAGTATCGCGCGGGGGCGCGACACGCGTTGCGTCCCTTGCGTTTTTTTCGACGCAGGAAGGAGCCGAGGCTCCTGATCGGTGTCGATTATCTCTCGGAATTTTTATTCGAGGGTGCCTCCCGATCTGGGCCGTCATATAATATAAGGTGGCGGTGCTGACGGGTGAAGCCGCGAAGCGGTGAAGAGGCTAAGGGACGAAGGGGCGACCCGTCGGGATTGCCGCAGTCGGAAAGCGGGATGCGATTCGATGTCTTCGTCGCGACGCAACAGGTGCCTGCACTTATGAGATAATTGTATATTCGATGTACTTCCAAGATATCTTCTTTCGGAGCGTAGCGACCAAAGTCCCCTCCGAGGAGGGGATTTAGGGGAGGGTCAGAATTGTAAACGCGGCCTGTGGCCGCGGGTAACGGCCGTCGGATGACCGATGCTGTCGGGATAATTCGATGACGTTCGGATATAGGATAACTTTCATATAAAAGAATAACGATTCTATACGGATGCAGAATCCCGAGTAGTTCGTTCGCGAGCGTCGGGGAAAGTGCCGCCTTGTGGCGGTAACTTCTCGGTGGCGCGGCGGGTGAAAGGGTTAGGCATCGAGTTGCACTTTCAAGGATCGCTGCGGGCTCGTGTTCGGGTCGGGGCGGTGCGTGAAAACGGAATTTCGGGCGGATCGGTCCGCGGGATTCTGTGCGACGACAGGTTGTGGCAGTGCCGCGGATGGCGGTATCGGTTACACCTTTTGTCGTGCGGAGCGCGAAGCGAAAAAGCCCCCGACGGGACCGCGGAACGGTCTGTTTCGGTACGTTTTGACGCATAATCGCCCTAAAAACCGAATATCTGCCTGAATTATGGCGATTTCCGAAATTTTTTTCGTATATTTGCGCGCGTTTAGGCCGTAACGTGCAATGGCCCTAAATCTCAATCGGTTAGAGCGGGAGCAGGGCGGACGGGAAGCGGCGGCGCGAAAGACATTACGAAATAAAGCAGGGGGCCGCGAGGCTCCGTGCGGAAAGATAAACTTTTTTATTAATTTTTAATTTTTAATTCATTATGACAGATCCAATTGCGGATTTTCTGACCCGAATTAGAAACGCGGTGAAAGCCAATCACAAAGTGGTTGAAGCTCCCGGTTCAAAAATTAAGCGTGAGATCACCAAGATTCTCTACGAGCAGGGTTACATCCTGGCCTACAAGTTCGACACCGACGAGAAGGGTCATCCTACGATCAAGGTCGCACTGAAGTGGGACGCTGCCACCAAGACCAACGCCATCAAAGGCCTGAAGCGCGTAAGCCGCCCGGGTCTGCGTCAGTACGTTTCGGTCGACGGCATGCCCCGCGTGCTGAACGGTCTGGGTATCGCCATCCTGTCGACTTCGAAGGGTATCATGACCGACGCCAAGGCTCGTAAGGAGAATGTCGGCGGCGAGGTATTGTGCTACATCTACTAACCGCGCCCGAGCTGAAATTATTAACAACACAAACTCAAGAAAAATGTCAAGAATTGGTAAATTACCTGTAATCTTACCCGCGGGCGTGACCGTCGAGGTCGCAGCCGACAATACGGTAAGCGTGAAAGGGCCACTTGGTACACTGAGTCAGAAGGTCGACTCGGACATTAAGGTCGAGGTCGGAACTCACACCGACGCTCATACGGGCAAGGAGGAGCCTGCCGTGATGGTAAGCCGCCCCACCAACCAGCCCCGTCACCGTTCGCTGCACGGTCTCTACCGCGCGCTGATCAACAACATGGTCGTCGGCGTGTCGAAGGGCTACGAAATCAAGCAGGAGCTGGTCGGCGTCGGCTACAAGGCCGAGATGAAGGGCAACGTGCTGGAGATGAGCCTCGGATACTCGCACGATATCGCGCTGATGCTCCCCGCCGAGATCACCGCCACCGCCGTGACCGAGAAGAAGGGCAACCCCATCGTAACGCTCAAGAGCGCTGACAAGCAGCTCATAGGTCAGGTTGCGGCCAAGATCCGTTCGCTGCGCAAGCCTGAGCCTTACAAGGGTAAGGGTATCAAGTTCGTCGGCGAGACTTTGCGTCGCAAGGCCGGTAAGTCTGCATCGAAATAATAAAATAAGTCAAGCATTATGTCATTAACTAAGATAGAAAGAAGAGAGAGGATCAAGATGCGTATCCGCAAGATCGTGAGCGGTACGCCCGAGCAGCCTCGTATGACTGTATTCCGTAGCAACAAGCAGATCTACGTGCAGTTTATTGACGACCTCGCAGGCGTCACTCTGGCCACGGCGTCTTCGCTCGACAAGGAGATCGCGGCCGACGCGGCAGGCAAGAACAAGTGCGAAATCGCGGCTCTGGTTGGCAAGCTGGCTGCCGAGCGCGCGACCGCGAAGGGTATCTCTACCGTTTCGTTCGACCGTAACGGATACCTCTATCACGGAAGAGTTAAAATGTTAGCCGACGCAGCTCGCGAGGGCGGTCTTAAATTCTAAGCGATATGTCAAATACCAACATAAAGAAAGTTCGTACAAGCGACCTTGAGCTTAAGGACAGGCTCGTAAGCATCAACCGCGTCACCAAGGTGACCAAGGGCGGTCGCACATTCAGCTTCTCTGCCATTGTCGTGGTGGGTAACGAGAACGGTGTGGTAGGCTACGGCCTCGGCAAGGCATCGGAGGTTACGTCGGCAATCGCAAAGGGCGTCGAGGATGCAAAGAAGAATCTGGTGAAGATCCCCGTTATCAACGGAACCATTCCCCACAAGCAGGAGATGCGTTTCGGCGGTTCGCTGGTCATGATCCGTCCGGCAGCTCCCGGTACGGGTATCATCGCCGGCGGTGCCATGCGTGCCGTGCTGGAGTCGGTGG
>CAUHCL010000149.1 GCA_959604655.1 uncultured Alistipes sp.
TTGAAGCAATCAAAAGATTTCCGATTCTTTACGCTCCGTCGCCGCGCCCGCCCTTTTCCCGAAATCGCTTCTGCCGCGGGAGGGGCTGGCACACGTGAATATTACAGTCCGCAGGACTGTGCGGGCCGCAGCCTCGCCCCAGCGGAGGCCCGCAACTCACTCATGTTCGAAAGCGGTCCCCGCAGGCTGCTGCCCGAACAACTGTGCACCCGCAGCCGCCGAAGATAAATTCACTCCCCCCGCCTGCGAACAGCATCCGCGGCGAACAGCACAAAAAAAGGGAGCCGATCGCAATGATCGGCCCCCACGCGCGGTGTTAAAGAGTTAAAGTCGTCTGAACAACCCTTAATCAGGACTAAAGCATATTGTTATCCGCGCGTTTGGCGTTACGAATTCCGCTCGGGAGGGCGACATGCGCCCCTCCCGAATCGGAATCCCACAGCACCGACTACTTGGTAGCCGACAGAGTTACGGGGATGCGGCACTCCACAACCGACAGATCCTCGAACGTAACGGTAGCCATGACCGTCAGGTTGTAGTTCTGCATCAGGGTAGCGCCCTCGTTGTTCCAGGTAACGACACCCGTCGAGGCATCCACGTCGAGGGTCGAACCCTTCGACAAGTTATCCATTACGGTCTTGTAGTCGCCCGCCTCCTTGTCGAATGCGTAGGCCACGCTGACATTGGCTGCAACCACCTTGTAGTCGCCCGTAGCCTTGCTGCTCAGAACGAGCGACTTGGTTGCGGCGTCGTAGGTGTAGATGGCATCGCTGTCGTTGTCGATCACGCGAACCTCGGGCTTAACGTCGAGCGTCTGCGCGCCGATGCCGTTACCGTAGATCTTCAGCGCCTCGGCATTGCCTGCCACGAACGGATTGACGAAGATTATGTCGTAGTCGTAAGAGCACTTCTCGCCGTTAGTGAGGTTCTGGGTCAGTCTCATGGCCTTAACCAGATACTCGCTGGTCATGGCACCGTCGAGGGCCACCTCGAAGTCGGCGGTCTGAGCCGTGGCGGGAGTTACGCCCTTGACGGGGTTCTCCACCCATGCGAATCCGATGCTCTTGACCTTGCGCACCTCGGTATCGTTGGCGCAATATCCGAAGATGTTGACACCGTTCTTGTTGATGAAGTGCTCGCTGACTACCGAAGACATAACCCACGAGTTCAGCGTAGCGTCTACCTGACCCTTCACGACGATCAGATCGTCGTTCGTGACGCCTGCGATGCTGCCGTAGGCGCTGTCGCGGGTGGCGTGGTAGAGCGGGTTGAACGTGTAGTGCGGGCAGTTGTCGGTTACGGTGAACTCCTGCGTGAGGACGAAATCGCCGTGAACCTTCTTGTCGTTCGACAGAACGGTGATCTCCACCTTGTACTTCGCGCCGCCGTCGCCGTAGGTGTGGTCGGTCAGTACGTTGTCGTCTACCGAAACCTTCACGTGCGAGGTGGTCTGTGCGTCGTCGTTGAGCTTAACCTGCACGCGAACGCCCGAAGCCTTGGTGTCGAATGCGTTGCCTGCGGCCACGTTCTGGTCGATTAGCACGTCGTTCTTCTTGGCGCCCGATACGCTGACCTTGACGTTGTAGGTCTTGGTCGCGCCGCCGTAGTAGTTCCAGAAGTCGGTAGAGGTCAGACCCTCGACATCGTAAACCTCCTTGCTGATACGCTCCCAAGGCATGTCGGCGATGAGCATGTCGGCAGCACCCTGTGCGTAGGCTATGTCGCGGTACGATACGTTCAGCGCGTCGCTGATCTTGATGCTGTTGGCATCCTTGTCGTCGATGCTGGGATCGTTGCGCGAGATCGAAAGCTTGATGTAGGCCGAAGCCACCAGAACCTTGGCGCCGTCGTTGGCAGTCATGAATGCGTCCACGCGTACGACGGGGGTGCGGCCGATGGCCGAGGTGCCATACTCGCTGTTGACCGAAACCACGCCGTCCTCCAGCGTGATGTAGGCCTGCTGGTTGGTCTTCTTGTCGTCGGCAGCCTTATATTCGGCGGGCTTGCTGAACTCGTAGCTGATGCCCGTGAAACCGATCTCGGTCATGTACTTCTTGACGTTGTTGGTGTAGAGGGCAGCCAGAGGCTTCAGATCGATCGAACCGTCGTACTTGAAAGCGAAGTGTGCCGCGGTGGCCTCGACGGCACCTGCGAACTCCTTCACGAAAGCATCGGTCTCGCCGCCCTTTATCGACTTGTGGCGGTTGTAGAACTCCGAGGCGGTATTGCCCGACTGGGTTTTCTTGGTGTTGGCTATGACGGGGCTTACGGCCTCGGTAGCTATGTGGATGTAATCCGACGTCACGGGATTCTGACCCGCCCAGATCTGGAGCGCGGCGATGTTGATATCTTTACTCATGTAGCTGGGATTGACCGTAGCCTTCAGGGTCACGTCGCCCGCCTCGCCGAACACGAACGATCCGTCCACGATGTTGAGCAGGTCGCTCTCGTCGTTGAACGCGGCGGCACGGGTCGTCACGTCGCGGTTGATGAATGCGGGCTTGGCGTCCTTCACATATGCGTCGGTGGGGTTGAGACGGTATACCATAGCCACCTCGTTAGACTTGTTCCAACCGTTCTGCGGAACGAAGGTACGGTCGGCCGAGAACTTATCCTCCGAAACGTAAGTCGCCACGTGGTAGAACTTGTCGGTCGTGGTGGGATAAGCCACCGTCGAGCTCATTACCTCGGGAACGAACGCCACCGAACCGAGCTGCGCGCCCAGAGTGATGACCACGTCATTCTCGGTGCCGCTGACATTTTTCAGACGCAGCGTGTTGCCCTCCAGAACGGCGGTCACGCCTGCCGAAAGGGTCCAGCTGATGTCGCTCTCCTCGACGAACTCGCCGCCCTTGTAGATGTCGAAAAGGCCCGTCTTGGTGTTGGGGACATAGTAGATGCCGTCCTCACCGTCGTCACCCTTATTTCCGTCGTCGCCTTTATCGCCTTCATCACCCTTATCGCCTTTGTCGCCCTTGTCGCCTTTGGCTCCGTCGACACCGATGGCCTTGTAGTCGGTCTTGGCATTGTCCTTGTACCAGTAGCCGTCGTCGCCTATGGTCCATACCACGGCATCCTGACCCTTTTCGCCGTTGGTGAGAGTGTACGACGAACCGTCGCTCAGCTTGACGGTCACGCCGTTGCCGGTCTTCTCGACCGACGTGATGACTGAACCGGCCTCGATCAAGCCGCGCAACTCGGTAATCGAAGCGACGGCCTTGTCGACCCTGTTGTTCAAATCCTGAATGTCGTCGTCGTAATCCTTACAACCGACACTCGCGAGCATCGTTCCGCTCAAGAACAGACACAACGCCCTGTACAGAAATTTGTTCTTCATTGTAATGAAATTAAAAAGTTTGTTAAAGCGAAAAATAATGTACCATATATATAATCTCTCTTACGTATCGTTGCGAATTGCCTTACTATGTAATATTTACGCATTTTGCAACTTCTGCCAAATGTATCATTTATGATACGCATGATGCAAAGATATGTAGAAATATTTGCACCGCAAAATTTTCACAAAAAAAATTAATCATGCAAATAGACTACAACGATGAAATCAGACAGATAGCACTAAGAATTAAGCAATTAAGAAAAGATCGCAAACTCACCGTACAGGAATTGGCCTACCGTTGCGACATGGAACGATCGAATCTGAGCCGACTGGAGGCGGGACGTTCCAACCCCACCGTAAAAACTCTGTGCATCATCTGCAACGCCCTCGACGTGGACATTCGAAAGCTGTTCGAGTAAAGGAGGAGCGCACTCTATTCTGCGGCATGACATATTCTATTCTCGGGCCGCGGCCTGCGGAGGGCGCGGTGTGAGCATTTGCGAACAACTGCGGGCCTCCGCGGGGCAGAGGCTGCGGCCCGC
>CAUHCL010000150.1 GCA_959604655.1 uncultured Alistipes sp.
TGCGGTTCGGGGTTGACCATCTTCAGATCGAAGACGTGCATCTTCTCCCAATCCTCGCGGTACTCGGGATCGACGTCGATATCCTTGTAGTCCACCGTGATGGCGGGCACGTCGATCTGGATGTAACCGCCGCTGCGGAAATTGAGATCCTCGCCCTCGGGGAGCTTCACCACGAACTCCTTGATAAAGGTAGCCACATTGTGGTTCGAGACCACCTCGCACTCCCACTTCTTGATGCTGAGCACCGAAGCGGGAACCGCGATCTTCATGTTCTCCTTCACCTTCACCTGGCAACCCAGACGCCAGTGGTTCTGAATCTGCTTGCGGTTGAAGAAACCTGTCTCGGTGGGCAGTATGTCGCCGCCACCCTCCAGTACCTGACATTTGCACTGACCGCAGGCGCCCTTGCCGCCGCATGCCGAAGGGAGGAATATGCCCTGTCCCGTAAGCGTGTTGAGAAGCGTAGAGCCTCCCGCCACCGTCAGCACCTTATTGCCGTCGTTGATGTCGATGGTGACATCGCCCGACGTCGTGAGTTTCGCCTTTGCAAAGAGAAGCAACGCCACCAAAACGAGCGTCACCGCAAGAAAGGCGACTATCGCAACTATAATAGTTAATAAATCCATTTCTTAAAATCTCTTTTTAAGGTTACAACTTGATTCCCGAGAATATCATGAACGCTATACCCATCAAGCCCGTGATGATAAAGGCTATGCCCGGGCCTTTGAGCGCGGCGGGAACGTGCGAATACTGCATTCTCTCGCGTATGGCGGCCATCATGACTATCGCCAGCCACCAGCCCATACCCGAACCGAGACCATAGACCACGCTCTGGCCGAAGTCGGCTATGGCACCTGCGGCCACCTTCTGCTGCATGAACAGCGAACCGCCCATGATGGCGCAGTTGACGGCGATCAGAGGCAGGAAGATACCCAGCTGGTTGTAGAGCGAGGGCGAGAACTTCTCCACGATCATCTCCACCAGCTGCGTGAACGAAGCGATCACGGCGATGAAGACGATGAAGGTAAGGAAGCTCAGGTCCACGCCCTCGATCAGGGCGTCGGCCTTGAGGACATACTCGTTGAGAAGGTAGTTCAGAGGCACGGTCATGGTCATGACGAAGGTCACGGCCGCACCGAGACCCAGCGCGGTCTTCACGTTCTTCGAAACGGCGATGTAGGAACACATGCCGAAGAAGAAGGCAAACACCATGTTGTCGATGAAGATCGAACGTATAAAAAGATTCAGTGTTTCCATATTCTACCTCCTATTTTTCCTGTAAATCCTTGTTGAACGAACGGTGGATCCAGATGATGCAACCCACGAGGATAAGCGCCATCGGCGGGAAGAGCATGAGACCTATGTTGGAATAGAATCCGCCGTTGGCTATGTACCAGCTCTCGGGAATCACGCGCAAGCCGAACAGCGTACCCGAACCGAACAGTTCGCGGAAGAACGCCACGATGAGAAGTATCGCGGCATAGCCCAGTCCGTTGCCCACGCCGTCGAGGAACGAATCCCACGGCTTGTGACCCAGCGCGAAAGCCTCCACGCGACCCATGATGATACAGTTGGTGATGATAAGTCCCACGTAGACCGACAGCTGTTTCGACACGTCGTAGACGTAAGCCTTGAGGAACTGATCCACCAGAATAACCAGCGAAGCGATAACCACCAGCTGCACGATGATGCGGATGCGCGAGGGAATGCCCTTGCGCAGGCACGACATAACGAGGTTGGCGAACGCCGTAACGACGATAACCGAAAGGCCCATCACCAGCGCGGGCTTCATCTTGACGGTTACCGCCAAAGCCGAACAAATACCCAGAATCTGTACAATGACGGGATTATTTGCACTCAGCGGGCCTGTCACATTTTTCAAATTACTCATTGTTCCGCTTTTTTAATTGTTAGACTTGTTGGCCTTCAGATAAGGCAGATAATTTCCGAGTCCGCTGCGTATCATCTCGGTAACGCCGTCGCTCGTCTTGGTGCCGCCCGTGATGGCGTCCACCTCGTGAGCGTAATTGGCGTCGGAGGGATTCGCACCGCCCTTCTTGAGCGTGATCGACACGAAATCGTCACCCTCGAAGACGGTCTTGCCCACATACTTGGCCTGATGGGCGGGCGTAGCGATTTCGGCACCCAGACCCGGAGTCTCGCCCTTATGGTCGAGCACGATACCCTTGACGGTACTCATGTCCGACTCCAGAGCCACATAGCCCCAGATGGCGTCCCACAGACCCGCACCGTAGACGGGAATAACCACGCAGCCGTTCTTGGCCTTGAACAATGGGAACTTGCCCGCGGCGATCGAACCCTTCAGATCCTGCAAGGCGACGAACACGTCGCCGTCGGTCGGATTGCCCGAAGCGTCGAGCATGACGGCCTCGGCTATGACGCTGTCGTAATCCGTAGTCAGGGGATCCTCGCCCAGCGCCGTTACGATCTGCTGTTTCTTCTCGTTGAGCGCGTTATCGTTCTGGCGGCTCTGCAACGAGAGCGACACCACGGCCAGCAACGCGGCCACGACAACGACCATCACTACCGAATAGAGGATGATGTAAACGTTGCTGTCAACATTGAATTTCTTTGCCATACTCCTCTTTATTTAACAGTCTTAATACGATTTTTACGTCTTTTGACATTAGCCTCCACCACGAAGTAGTCCACCGTGGGAGCCAATGCGTTCATGAACAGGATGGCGAGCATCATACCCTCGGGATATGCGGGGTTGACCACGCGCGTGAGCACGGCCAGCGCACCCGTCATGAAACCTACGATATACTTACCCGCATTGGTCTGGGCCGAAGTGACGGGGTCGGTAGCCATGAACACGGCACCGAACGCGAAACCGCCGACCAGCAGGTGATAGTATGCGGGGAACTCCGTAACGCCCAGAGCTTGGAGCAGATATCCCGTAGCCAGACCGCCGACGAACACGCTCGCCATGGTACGCCACGACGCGATGCCCGTGAAGAGCAGGATCACCGCACCTATAAGTATACAGAGCGTAGAGGTCTCGCCGAACGAACCCGGGATGAAACCGAGGAAAGCATCGGCCGCGCTCCACTGCATCTCGCCCTTGGTGGCGAGCTGCTCCAGAGCCGTGGCGCCCGAAACGCCGTCGACCTGCGCGCCCATCATCGACCATTTAGAGTACCATACTTCCTCGCCCGACATCTGCGGCGTGAAGGCGAAGAACACGAAAGCGCGGGCCGTGAGCGCAGGGTTGAACACGTTCATACCCGTACCGCCGAACACCTCCTTGCCGAATATCACGGCAAAAGCCACGCCCAGCGCGACCATCCACAAAGGAGTGCTCACGGGCATGATCATCGGGATCAGCAGACCCGTCACGAGGTAACCCTCGTTCACTTCCTCGCGGCGCGACTGCGCATATGCGAACTCGATGCCCAGACCCACGATGTACGACACGCACACCATAGGCAGTATGCGCACCAGACCGTACGCAAAGGCGTTGAATCCTTCGAGTCCCACCAGACGACCCGTGTTGAAGCATCCGAACAGGAATGCGGGCAGAAGAGCCAGCACCACCACGATCATGGTACGCTTCATATCGTTGCAGTCGCGTATATGCGCGCCCTTCGAGGTGGTGGTATTGGGAACGAAAAGGAACGTTTCGAAAGCATCGAACGTCGATGCGAGGAAACTCAACTTGCCGCCCTCCGAGAAGGCAGGCTTCATATTGTCTACTATTTTTCTAAGTCCCATAGCTTAACACTCCTTAATCATTAAGTTAATACCGTCGCGGACGAGCTGCTGCAACTCGGTCTTCGAGGGATCGACGAACTCGCACAGAGCCACATCTTCCTCCACGATCTCGTAAATG
>CAUHCL010000151.1 GCA_959604655.1 uncultured Alistipes sp.
TCACCGCGGCGGTTTTTGGGTTACCTTTTGTCCGAACAAAAGGTAACGTATAAAAAACTTTGAGATAAAAGACTGCGACTCGTAGAGTCGTGCAGGCCGCGGCCCGAAAATTTCCCATTAACGACGCCTGCGGCTCTTTGAGCCGCGCAACTCGCAGAGGCTCGTGCGCGTCCTGCAATAAACAAACACCCCGAGGCATGCCATGCCTCGGGGTGTTGTGGTTTTAAGGGATTTGTCTATTTGTCTTTCGCGATCATCTCGTCCACCTTGTCGACGATCATCCGCGGCGTTATGGCGCGCAGACATGGGTAGTCGCCGTTGCTGCACTTCAGCTCGCCGTATACCGAGCAGGGGCGGCACGGCATGTCGGCCTGCAACACCCCCTCGGGCGAGCATCCGTAGCCGAGGAATCCCAGCGCGGGGTGCGTGGCTCCCCACACCGACACCACGGGCGTGGCCACCAGCGAGGCCATGTGCATGGCCAGCGAATCCATCGACACTATGCAGTCGAGGTTCGACATGAGGTTCAATTCGCCCGCCATGTCGACCTTGCCGCTGAGGGCCGTGACGTTGGGGTAGGTGCGCTCCATCTCGGCGGCGAACTCCGCCTCGGCGCCTCCGCCGCTGTGTATGAACACGCGGTCGTAACGTTCGCTCATCATCCGCACCGCATCGATGCGCATATCTTCGGGATAGGTCTTGCCGTCGTGCGCCGAGAAGGGTGCGAATCCCACCCATGTGCCGCGTTTCTCGCCCATGGGGTTGGGCCGCGCGATCTTCACCGCGGGAGCGGGGTTGTCGAACTCGAATCCCAGGCGGCGCAGCACGTCGCAGTAGCGCACCACGGTGTGTTTGAGCGGCACGCTGTTGCGGCTGTTGTAACCCACGCGGAACCACTTCTCGACTCGGCCTTTGTTGATCTTGGTGCACTTGTAGCCGCTCAGGCGGAACAGGTTGCGCACCACCACCGAGCGCAGTACGCCGTGCATGTCGGCTATGGCATCCACGTTGCGGCGGCCTATGTCGCGGTAGAGCTGCCACAGACCTGCGGGGCCGTGGTGGCGGCCCTTGGTGTCGGCGAATATGAAGTCGACGTCGATGCCGTCGAAAAACGAGCGGAACCGCTCGCGCGTGACCACGGTGACCTTCACTTCGGGGTATGCGGCCTTGAAGGCCCGCAGCGTGTGGGCCAGCATCACCACGTCGCCCATCGCCGAGAGGCGTATGGCCGCCACGTGGCGCGGCAGTTTTCGGTTTTGGGTTTTCGTCTCTTTACTGTTTGTTTCCATAGAGTATCGGGTTAAGCGCCGGATCGTTGTACATCTTCATCTGCTTGTAGGTCTTCATGTACTTGCGGCCGGCTTCGATATCCTCCAGCAGCTCTTCGATGGCTGTCGAGAGGTCGACCTGCTGCGCGAGCAGCGTGGCGAGTTTCTTGCGGCAGGCGTCGCGGTGGGCGTCGTCCACGTCGTCGCGCAGCGTCTCGCGCCGCATGTGGTAGATCTTCAGCGCGAGGATCGACAGGCGGTCGATGGCCCACGCGGGGGTCTCGGTATTGAGGCGTGCGTCGGGGCACGGCGTCACGTCCTTGTATTTGTCGAGCATGTAGGAGTCGATGTACTCCACCATGTCGGTGCGCACCTGGTTCGAACGGTCGATGCGGCGTTTGAGCGCGAGCGCCTCGACGGGATCGATGTTCGGATCGCGTATGATATCCTCGAGGTGCCACTGCACGGTGTCGACCATGTTCTTCTCGTAGAGCAGCGCATCGAGTGAACCCGCCGCAAAAGGCG
The DNA here is from genome assembly GCA_959604655.1 of uncultured Alistipes sp. GTDB lineage: Bacteria > Bacteroidota > Bacteroidia > Bacteroidales > Rikenellaceae > Alistipes. The sequence goes on from CAUHCL010000151.1 coordinate 1,794, forward strand.
TCTCGAAAACGTGGTCCACATCGTCGTGACGGTGATAATCCTCTATCGCGCGATTGAAAATCGCATTGGCATTTTCGGTAAACATATATCGCAGCAGTTTTATTGGTTATTTATGCAAAATAATCTATCTTTGCCTTTGTTGATAAACACAAAGATAATGATTTTTTCTAAAAAAGCAACATATGTCGCCCTTTTGGCCGCGGTGTTCTGTGCGGCGGGAGCCTCGGCGCAGCGCCTCGGCGCGCGTCAGAGCAAGGAGGAGTACATCGAACGTTACAAGAACATAGCCATCGACCACATGGAGCGCTACGGCATTCCCGCCAGCATCACGCTGGCGCAGGGGATTCTCGAATCGGACAGCGGCAACAGCACGCTGGCCAAGAGCTCCAACAACCATTTCGGCATCAAGTGCAAGAAGAACTGGACGGGCGAGAGGGTCTATCACGACGACGACGCCAAGGGCGAGTGTTTCCGCAAATACTCCTCGGTGGAGGAGTCGTACCAGGACCACGCCGATTTCCTCGACCAACAACCGCGCTACGACTCGCTGTTCGCATACTCTTCGAACGACTACCGCAGCTGGGCGCGCGGCCTGAAAGCCGCGGGTTACGCCACCGCGCCCGACTACGCGCAGCGCCTGACGCGCATCATCGAGGAATACGAGCTCTATCTGCTCGACGAGGATAACGGCGCCGCGCTCTACGGTTCGCGCCTGCGCGCCGAGCAGGAGATACGCGACGGTTTCGCTGACCGCAGTAGCGTGGATGTCCCCGCCACGGTCGAGGCGAGGATCGATCCCAACGACTACCGCGTGGCGGAGCGCACCTACGAGGGTTTCAGCGTGTATGTCAACAACCGCACCCACTACATCGTGGCCCGCGAGGGCGACACTTTCGCCCGCATAGCCCGCACTTTCGCCGTTACGGAACGCACGCTGCGCAAGTACAACGAGGCCGATCCGCGCGGCACGGCCGATCCCGTGCAGGGTGAGATGATCTACATCGAGCGCAAGCAGAACAAGTGGCTGGGCAACGTGCACCGTCACACCGTGCGCGAGGGCGAAACGCTCTTCTCGCTTTCGCAGGAGTACGGCATACGCATGCGCAAGCTCGCACGCCTGAACCGCCTGCGCCCCGATGCGCAGCTCACGGCGGGGCAGACGCTGACGCTGAAATAAACGCCCCCGCGGCATGAATCAACCGAAATAACTGTATATGGACAATCTACCTTTGCGCGAGAAGATTCTCGCCGCCCTTATCGGCAAATCGACGCTCAAGCAGCGTGTTTTCGACAACACCTTCGCCGTGTTCAACGAACTGAAGGAGGTGCTTTTCGAGATAGCTTCGGAGATGGACGACGAGCTGGACGGCAAATTGGACAAGCGCGTGCGCATCGAGTACCGCGACCGCGGCAAGTTCGAGGCGCAGTTGCAGATCGCCAGCGACCTGCTCATATTCCGCATGCACACCGACGTGTTCGAGTTCGATTCCGACCACGTAATATGGCAGAACGACTACGTGCGCGGCGACCGCGACAACTCCTATTGCGGAGTGGTCGACATATACAACTTCCTCTCCGACTCGTTTAAGTTCAACCGCAACGCCGACGAGGGCTACCTCATCGGCCGCATCTTCATCAACCGCGAGCGCTGTTTCTTCGTCGAGGGCAAGCGGCAGACCGCCTCGCGCGCCGAGAATTTCGGCCGTGACCGAATCACGCGCGAGACGCTGATCGCCATAATGGAGACCGCCATGGACTACGCCATAAACTTCGACCTGCTGGCGCCGCCCTATGAGTGCAACAAACGCGTCACGGTCGACCAGTTCAACACCAAGATGGACAACTCGAAATTCACCACGGGCAAACGTCTCGGGTACGATTTCAACGTCGACGATATTTAATGGCAGGCAACGATATATTTCAATGTACCGATGTTTCGGAGTTTCAAAACTAAATCCGACGGTCGTCTTTTCGCGGCCGCAGGCCGCGGTTGCAAATTTGACCCTCCCCTAAACTGCGTTCGGCAGGCGAGAGCAAT
>CAUHCL010000152.1 GCA_959604655.1 uncultured Alistipes sp.
GTTTTCGGAACGGCTTTTTTCGTGCTGCGGTCTCGCTTTGTCCGCAGGCCGCTGTCCTTTGGCATGGAGTGTGCCCGAGTGCGCGGGCATGATATGGGCCGCGATACATATTCTGTGGAGTGCCGTCGGGACGATATGGCTCGTCGTGCGGAGCGGTAATCCCGCCTCTGTCTGGGGGTGGATAGCCTTCATGCTTATATCGCCTCCCGTGGCTACGCTGTTGCGCATCCTCACATCCGACGGTGCTGAGCCGACGGCGGCCGCAGGTGCCGCGCCCTACCGCACGCGTCTTCAGAACTGCATACTGGCCAACTGCGGAGCGCGCCTTGCCATGCGCAACCGCGTGGAGGCGCTGCACAACGCCGACCGCACTTTCGCCGCCATAATGCGCGATCTGCAACGCGCCCGCCGCGAGATAGACATCGAGTATTACATCATAAGCGACGACCGCATAGGCCGCGCCATAGCGGGCATACTCATGCGCCGCGCGCGTGCGGGGGTGCGCGTACGCATAATATACGACGCTCTGGGCTCGTGGCGTCTGGGGCGGCGCATGCTCCGCGACATGCACCGCGTGGGGATCGAGACGGCGCCTTACGGGCGCCTGCGCTTTCCCTATCTCACACCTTCGGTCCACCGTCGCAATCACCGCAAGATAGTGATAATCGACGGCCGCACGGCCTATCTTGGCGGGATAAACATCGCAGGCCGCTATGTCGACGGCGGCAAGATGGGGTTCTGGCGCGACGAACACATACGCATCGAGGGCGACGCCGTGGCGCAGGCGCAGGGCATCTTCGCCGCCGACTGGATGAGGACGGCCCGCCGCACGACGGCTCGCGCGGCCGATTTCGTGCCGTGCGAGCGTCACGGTGTGACCGACACGCTGCCCGTGCAGATAGCGTGGGCGCAGCACGGGCCCTCCCGCATGACGCTCACGCAGGCCTTCGTCGAGGCGATAGCCTCGGCGCGCCGCAACATCCGCATATCCACGCCCTATTTCCTGCCGCCGCAGACGCTCTTCGATGCGATCCGTTCGGCGGCGAAGAGCGGCGTGAGGGTGGAACTGCTGGTTCCCATGCGGACCGACGTGCCCGTGGCGGGCCGTGCCACCGACTCCTACGTCAGAGAGTGCGTCGAGGCGGGAATAACCGTCTACCGCTACCGCAACGGGTTCCTGCACTCCAAGACGCTGCTGATCGACGACTGCATCGCCGCCGTGGGCTCGGCCAACATGGACTACCGCAGCCTCGAATACAATCTCGAAGCGGTGGCTTTCATCTACGACCGCGCTGTGACGGCCGACTACATATCGAAATTCCACGCCGACGTTTCGGTGTCGGAACCCGTCACCGCCCGATGGATCGCCGCGCGCCCATTTCTTACGCGCCTTGCCGAGGGGCTCGCCCGCCTGGTCGCCCCCGTGTTGTAGCGCGCGGACTTTCCGATCTGCGGATAGGCACGATTATCCCGAAAAAAATTGGTAATTCGAAAATTTGTGCCTATCTTTGTTAGCAGAAGATTGAAACCTATTTATTAATTCGGAATTCTGATCTCATGGTGCATGCCGCGGCTCAGGATTCTGGTTTTTTTACTGTTATAGCTATGGCACAAGAGATTATCTATCTGACGGCGGAGGGATTGCAGAAGCTCAAGGACGAGCTTAACCACATGCGTTCGGTGGAACGTCCCGCCATTTCGGCCGCTATCGCCGAGGCGCGCGACAAGGGCGATTTGTCGGAGAACGCCGAGTACGATGCTGCGCGCGAGGCGCAGGGGCTTCTGGAGATGCGCATCGCCAAACTGGAGCAGACGCTCACCAACGCGCGCGTTATCGACGAATCGAAGATCGACAAGAGCAAGGTGCAGATCCTGAGCCGGGTGACGCTGCTGAACCACAATAACAACAAGCAGGTGACCTACACCATCGTTTCGGAGAACGAGGCCAACCTGCGCGAGGGCAAGCTGGCCATCGGCACCCCCATCGCCAAGGCCCTGCTGGGCCGCCGCAAGGGCGACACGGTGGAGGTGAACGTCCCCGCGGGCGTCATCAAGTTCGAGATTCTGGACATAAACATCTGATCCCGCCTTGCGGGAGCGTAAACGCAATCGGCTGCCCTGAAGTCAGGGGCAGCCGATTCGTTTTACGGGGAATGGTCGCGCGGACTACTTCGCCGCATAGCGTTCCTCGACCTTGCGCCAGTCGAGGACGTTCCACAGGGCTTTCACGCCGTCGGCGCGCACGTTGCGGAAATCGATGTAGTAGGCGTGTTCCCACACGTCGATGGCCAGCAGCGGCCGCAGATCGTCGGTGAGGGGATTGCCTGCATTGGGCTTGGGCACGATAGTAAGCTCGCCGTCGTAGTTGGCCGCCAGCCACACCCATCCCGAGCCGAACAGTGCGGCAGCCTCGGCGTTCATGCGCTCCTTGAGTTTGTCGACGCTGCCGAAAGCGGCGTTTACGGCGTCGAGTAGCTCTCCCGCGGGCATCTTCTGCGGCTCGGGCGAGAATTGCGCGAAATAGAATTCATGGTTCCACGCCTGCGCCGCGTTGTTGAACAACGGACCGTCGGCCCCGCGGATGATCTCTTCGAGCGTCATGCCGTCGTAGCGGGTGTCGGCGATGAGTTCGTTGAGTTTGTTGACGTAGGCCGCCATGTGCTTGTCGTGGTGATAGGTGAGCGTCTCCTCCGAGATGTGGGGTTCGAGCGCTTTCTTGTCGTAGGGCAGAGGGGCGAGCGTGAATTTTTTGGTTGCGGTTGCTGTTTCCATAAATCGAATGTTTTACAAAGGTGAAACAAATATTGCGAATGTTATCCCCGCACTTCACAAATATAATACCTTTTTCGTTGTATTACAACCCGAAAGGGCGATTGTTTGCCGCGGCGTGCGACTTTGCGCGCGGCGGGCCGTTGTGGCTCGGTTTTGGAAAATAAAAAGTTATTGTTAACTTTGCGTTTAGGATAATCGCGTATGCCTAAACTGTATATCATAGCGGGATGCAACGGCGCGGGCAAGACCACGGCTTCATATGCCGTGCTGCCCGAGATGCTGGAGTGCCGCGAATTCGTCAATGCCGACGAAATCGCCAAGGGACTCTCGCCGTTCAATCCGTCGAAGGTGTCGATCGAAGCGGGCCGCCTGATGCGGCAGCGCATGGACGTTCTCATGTCCGACGGCGCCGACTTTGCCATCGAGACCACTCTGGCCACCAGATATTACGCGCGATTCATCCGCATGGCCCAAGCGAAAGGCTATTTCGTGTCGCTGCTCTATTTCTGGCTGCCTACTCCCGAGCAGGCCGTGGAGCGTGTGGCTCGGCGCGTGGCCGAGGGGGGACACAACGTGCCGCCCGAGGTGATAAGGCGGCGTTACTATCGCGGACTGCGCTATCTGACGGGCCTTTATACTCCCATATGCGACTATTGGGTCATATACGACAACAGCTCGGCCGAGGGCGTGAAGAAGGTGGCCTACGGCACTCACGACGAAATAAGAGAGGTGGTCGATACGTTATCGTATAGAAAGATCAGCAAAATGTAAACGTTAAATACGGACAATATGAGTGAAATCGAAATCGAGCAGATGCAGGAGAAAATAGATGCAGGCATATTGCTGGCCCAGCAACGATTGAAGGAAAAAGCCAAGAAGGAAGACGGCGAGCTTGTCATCATGCGTGACGGTAAGGTCATGCATGTGAAAGCCGACGATCTCGAATAACGGCTTCGAAGAGCCGCTCGCGGCCCGTCGCGACAGCCCGCCGCCCCGAACTTGTCAGAGTTCGGGGCGGCGGGCTTTTATGTCGTGCGGCAAT
>CAUHCL010000153.1 GCA_959604655.1 uncultured Alistipes sp.
TCGGGGCGTTTTGGTTCGACAAGCACGACCGCGAGGGCAGTTGCGCGCGCCTGAGAGAGATGCTGCTGTAATTATTATATATGTAAATCGGCGGCTCGCAGAGCCGCGCGGGCCGCAGCCTCGCCCCGCGGAGGCCCGCTATTCGCATTTGCTCATTCACGCGGTCCCCGCAGGCTGCGCCCGCATCGTTTATTTAACCGTCACCGTGGGCAGGTCGTCCCAGTCGGTGGTGTAGCGCGGCGAGCGGTGTTCGTGTCGTATCTTTATGTCGCCGAACCCCTGCGAAGCTATTATTATCGAGTCGCGTCCCAAAGATCGGTTGATCGAGTCTATGGTGTGCATCAACGTATGCTGCCGCGTGCGGTCGCGCGTGTCGAACAGGGCGGTCTGCACTCCTGCGGCGGGAATGATCGCCGAGGCTACGACGCCCGCTTTCTTGTATCCGCAGCCCCTCACGAATATCTCGCGCAGCGCCGCGCACGCCGCCTTCACCATCTCCATCGTGTTGTCCGTCGCCGTCTCGAACGGAACGACTATGCTGCTTCCCTTGCTCGGCTGCTCGTCCTGACGGAATCGGTTGGTCCACGCGAATACCGACAGCTGTCCGCATGCGGAGTTCTGTTTGCGCAGTTTCTCGGCCGTCATGGCGGTGAACTTGGCCACCTGCTCGGCGAGTTCGTCCGAGTCGTATATTTCGGTGGCGAAGCTGCGCGACGTGCATATCGACTGTTTGGCCTGAAATCCGGCCTCGAAGTCGATGCAGGCCTCACCGTGCAGCTCGCGCCAGGTCCTTACGCCCGACGTACCCATCAGGCTGCGCACCCATTCCCGCGACAGCGATGCGAATTGGTGGGCCGTGAGAATATGCCGTTCGGTGAGCTGTTTCGAGAACCGCCGTCCTATGCCCCACACATCGGTTACGGGGAATTTGCGCAGAACCTTCTCTATGTCCTGCTCCCGATACATGTAACAGCCTCCGTGCAGTTTGGGGTACTGCTTGCACAGTTTCGACGCTATCTTGGCGAGCGTCTTGGTGGGGGCTATGCCCACCGATACGGGGATGCCCGTGTCGCGCAGGCAGCGGCGCGAGATCTCCTTGGCGAGCGCGTCGAAATCGGTGTCGCGCATTCCCCGCAGATCGAGGAACGCCTCGTCGATGCTGTAACGCTCGATGGCGGGCGCGAACTCCGACAGCGTCTGCTGCACGCGGCGCGACATGTCGCCGTATAGCTCCATGTTCCCCGAGAACACGGCTATGCCGTGACGCTTCACCATGTCGCTTATCTTGAAGAACGGCATTCCCATCTTTATGCCCAGCGCCTTGGCTTCGTTGCTGCGCGCTATGGCGCAGCCGTCGTTGTTCGACAACACTATTACGGGGCGTCCGTTCAGCTCGGGGCGGAACAGACGCTCGCACGACACGAAGAAGTTGTTGCAGTCGGCAAGGGCATACATGGGCTATACCTTTTTTATTACGTAGGTCACTATGCCCCAGATGCTGAAATCGTTTTCGGCCGTTATCTCTATGGGGCGGTAGCGCTCGTTGGCAGGCATCAGGCGTATGCCGCCTCTCTCGCGACGGATGCGTTTTACGGTGAACTCGCCGTCGATGAAGCATACGGCTATGCGTCCGTCGTCGGCATCGAGACTGCGGTCCACCACTATTATGTCGCCCTCGTCCAGCCCCGCGTCGGTCATGCTCACGCCGCTCACGCGGAAATAGAACGTCGAGGCGGGGTGGCGTATTAAGAGCCGCAGCAGGTCGAGACGCTCGCGGGGAGCGTCTTCGGCGGGCGAGGGGAATCCCGCCTTCACGTCGCCGCACATCTCGGCCTCGCGGCGGTTGTATTCTATTTGGTATGGTTCGAGTCTGCTCATCTCGGTTGCAATGCGTTTCGTAATACCGTTGCAAATATAAGTCCGCCGCATCGAAATAGCAACGGCAGTCGGTGGCTTCATAAACAAAAAAAAGGCTGTCCGATATCGGACAGCCCTCGGTTTGTCGTCGCGGTGAGCGATTAGAACGTTACGCGAATGCCGAACTGCATTCTCCAGCGCGACAGGTAATCGTCGAGCGACTTGGTGTTCTCGTAATAAGAGTAGCTCGGATCGTAGCCGACTACTACTTCCTCTCCCTTCACGGTCTTCTTGACCTCGGTCACGCCCGTTACGGTCAGAGGTGCGAACGAATATACGTTTTCGTAGTATTTGCCCCAGTCCTTGTTGAGCAGGTTGGCCACGTTCATCACGGTCCACATGAGGGTGATCTTGCCGCCGCGCTTGAGGCTGTAATAGAAGTCCTGCGAGAAGCTGAAGTCGAACTGGCTCTCGAACGGCATGCGGAGCTTGTTGCGCTCCGACCACTTGCCGCGATTGTCGCGCAGATACTTGTTGCTCTGTATGAAGTGCTCGAAGTTGTTCATGTCGGCATCCGATTTCCAGTTCATGTTCATCACCTCCACTGCGTTGGGGATGTAGAGCAGGTCGTTGCCGTTGTAACCGTCGCCGTTGACCGATGCGCTTCCGTTGGGGAGGTTATACTTATAATAGTAGTTGAGTGAGTATGCCTGACCCGAGTGACCCTCGTAGATGAGAGCCAGGTTGCTGCCCCAGCGGCTCTTCTTGCCGTAGCGTACGTTGTAGTTGGCCGAAGCTATGATGCGGTGGGGTACGTCGAAGCTCGATACCGCGAGTTTGGGATCGTTGGTCTCGCGGGCGTAGTTATACTTCCAGTTCGACAGAGCCACCGACGAAGTACCGTCGTAAACGCTGTACGAGTGGCCGAACGTGTAGGCCGCATCGAGCGTGAGGCCGAATGCAAAGCTCTTGCGGAGCTGTGCGGTCAGCGAGTATGAATAACCTTTGTTGGTATTCTTCAGGTAGATGATGTCGCTGTACGAAGTCGTGTTCTCGTATACGATATTGGTGTTGGCGGCGTTGGCCATGTTGCTGCCTGCCGCGTAGAACTTCAGACCGCTGTCTTCGTAGTCGATGTTCTGCACGTACATGTTGTTGAAGGTCTTCGAGTAGAGAGCCTCCAGCGTGGCCTGCCAGCCGTTGCCGAGGTTGAAATCGGCGGCTGCGTTGATACGGAACACCTGCGGATACTTGAACTTCTTGTCGACCACATTGATCATGGCCGAGCTTGCCTTGAAGCCCATGGCCTTCACGCTCTCGGCGTCGATCTGGCTGCCGAGGGGCGGAACATTGTTCTTATCACCCTCTTTGCTCGGACGGTATGCGGTAACCGATACCTGATCCACACCCGAGTTAGAGTACTGGTTCGACATCCATACGAAAGGCACGCGGCCCGTGAACAGGCCCAGACCGCCGCGGAGCAGGATGTTGTGATCCTCGTCGACATACCAGCGGAATCCCATTCGGGGCGACAGAAGCGCACGGCCCGAAGCTATGTCGCCCGTGGCTACGCCGTATTTCTCGGCCTGAGTCGACTTGTTGAACTCCTCGTTCACCGAAGGCCTCTTGAACATGACGGGTATGTCGAGGCGCAGACCGTAAGTCCAGGTGAACTTGTCGTTGGCGCGCCACTCGTCCTGAAGGTAGAAACCCAGCTGTGCGGCACCGAATTTGGCACCCCAGTTGCCCTTCTCGTCCAGATCGTCGTTCTCATAGTAGGTGTATCGGAACGTGTTGGCATCGTTGTTCATGAAGTCCTCTATCGAGTTGAATGCCCAGCCGCCCGTCGCATTCTGCGCGTATACGTTGTACATGCGGTAGAACTCGTTGTGGGTACCGAACGTTACGGTGTGGTTGCCCTTGTACCAGGTGAGGTTGTCGGTCAGCGTGA
>CAUHCL010000154.1 GCA_959604655.1 uncultured Alistipes sp.
GGTTACAATCCATGATTCATTATTTTAGTCAGTTCATCCCTTATCTTGTTGCGGGCCCGCGAGCATGCCATCCTCGCCGCGGCCTCCGACGTGCCCGTTATGGCGGCTATGCGTCCGAACTCCATGCCCTCGACATTGCGCAGGTGTATCGCCTCGCGCTCCCTCGGGGGCAGCGACTCGGTTATCCGCCGCACCAGTTCGGCCATGTCGTCCGATTCCATGCGGTTCGTGCAGCACGCCGCCTCGGCATGTTCGAGTCCCGTCATGATCTTGTCGCGTCGGCGGCGGAAGCGGTCGAGGCATATGTTGCGCATGCTGACCATCGCCAGCGACGTGAATTTCTCGCGCCCGATGAAGATGCGCCGCCGCCACAGCTTCTCGTACAGATCCTGCGCCGCATCCTCGGCGGCATGGCGGTCGCGGAGCAGACTCAGGGCGTATCGGAACGCCGAGTCCTTGATCTTGAGAAACTCCGTGTTGAATTCTTCACTCTTCATCTTGCAGGTTGTCTATGCCGCCGTCCGATAATATCTGTCAGTAATACGTCCGACGGGACGAAATGTAACATCCGCCTCGCATTTTTTTTCGGCCGATTGCCCCGCATGCGCCCCCAAGGGCTGCGGTTGCGGCCTCGGCAAAGAATCGAAAGGCGCCGCCCGAATGTTCGGGCAGCGCCTTCCTCGCTATTCACAGCATATGTACGGACGGCATTTCGGCCGTCTTCGCAGGGTCATGCCTTGCCCGATTTCATGCCGAGGCCGAGCACGGGATCCTCGCCCGCGTGCGGCTGCGGAATCTCGATCTTGCCTATGGTGCTTTCGTAGCGGGTGATGTTCTCCTGCAACGAGAAGAGCAGGCGTTTGGCATGTTCGGGGGTCAATATCACACGGCTCTTCACCTTGGCCTTTTTCAGCCCGGGGAGCATGGCGGCAAAGTCTATGATGAACTCCGAAGTCGAATGGGCTATGATCGCCAGATTCGAGTAGTTGCCCTGGGCGATCTCTTCCGAAAGATCGATGTCGAATCCCTGAGTTTGAAGCTCTGCCATATGCGATATGTTTTAAGTCGATTACAAATATACTCTTTTCGGTCGCGCCGCGCGTGGCGCCGACATTAAAGTTTTCCATAAATTATTAACAATCCGCGGCGGCGGATTCTTTTCCGCGCGGCTGAACTCCGACGCATCGTGATATATCGTTGCCCCGCAATCGGGCGAAATGGATCGGCATGTTTTAATATTCCATATTAATTCCTAACTTTGCAGCTAAAACCGAGTAGCCGAAAAATGCTGGTAGATGTAATCGATATACTGCTCAGAGGCATGTGCGTGGGACTGGCCTCGTCGATCACCGTGGGGCCCGTCGCCGTGCTGTGCATACAGCGCACGCTGAGCAAGAGCCGCCGTTCGGGCCTGGCTTCGGGTCTGGGCGTCGCCTGCGCCGACATGCTCATGGCCGTCATAGCCTTTTTCTTCTATTCGATGCTTCAGTCGAGCATCGAGGAATACAGCGTGGTGCTTCAGGTGGTGGGCGGAATCTTCGTGGTGATCGTGGGTGTCTACATCTTCTTTCAAAACCCTGTGCCCCAGATACGCAAGAACCGTGCTGGAAAGACCAACCTGTGGCAGGACTACTCGTCGATGTTCGTCTTCACGCTGGCCAATTTCGTGGTGGTGATCCCCTATCTGCTGGCCTTTTTCGCCATGTTCAACGTGGGCATGCAGTCCGACGACGATCTGGCCTCGTCGCTGCGCAGCGGCATGACCATACTCGGCTTCCTCGCGGGCGCCGTGCTGTGGTGGTTCTCGCTGACGCTGACGATCGATCTGTTCCGCAAGCGGTTCCGCCCGCGCCACATGCTCACCATCAATCACGTGGCGGGCGTCATAATAGGCGTTCTGGGTATATATACCATTATTTCGACTTTTTTCAATATTCTGCCTCATCATGGAGCGTTGTAACGACAGTACCCGCAAGGGTAAGAAGATAATCATCGCCGTCGACGGTTTCTCGTCGTGCGGCAAGAGTACTTTCGCCAAGGCCATAGCCGCGCGGCTGGGCTACATATTCATCGACACGGGCGCCATGTACCGCGCCGTCACCCTCTATGCGCTCGACCACGGAGCCATCCGCTCGGGCGTGGTGGACGAAGAAGCGGTTGTCGGCCTGCTGAAGGATATCGAGATCACCTTCCGCTTCAACCCCGAGCGCGGCGCGAGCGACATATACGTCAACGGCGATCTGGCCGAGGGGCGTATCCGCACCATCGAGGTGAGCAACTGCGTGAGCCGCGTGAGCTCGATACGTGAGGTCCGCGAGAAGCTGGTGGCCATGCAGCAGCGCATGGGCCGCGACCGCGGCGTGGTGATGGACGGCCGCGACATCGGCACGGTGGTGTTCCCCGACGCCGAGCTGAAGCTGTTCATGACGGCCGATCCTAAGGTGCGCGCCGAGCGCCGCTATGCCGAGCTGCGCGCCAAGGGCGATCGGGTGAGCATGGAGGAAGTGCTGGAGAATGTGGTGTCGCGCGACCGTGCCGACATGAACCGCGCGATCTCGCCCCTGCGTCAGGCTCCCGACGCCGTGGTGCTCGACAACAGCCGCATGAGCGTCGACGAACAGATGGCGTGGTTTATGGAGCGTTACGAGAAGATGGCTTAATCGCCTGCGATTGGAGCGGAGCGACCGAAGTCCCCTCCGAGGAGGGGATGTAGGGGTGGGTCAGAATTGCAAACGCGGCCGGAGGCCGCGGGTAACGGCCGTCGGATGCGGGATCAGGCTGCAGAAATTATGGGGATTGTTTTATTATTTTGATATGTACGTTGAGATAGACGGCAACTCGGGATTCTGCTTCGGCGTGGTGCGGGCCATATCGAAGGCCGAGGCCGCGCTGGCCGAATCGGGCGGCGAGGTATATTCGCTGGGCGACATCGTGCACAACCGCATGGAGGTGCAGCGCCTCGAGAACATGGGGCTGCGTACGGTCATGCACGACGACATGCCCTCGCTCGGCGGCCGCGACCTTTTCATCCGTGCGCACGGCGAGCCGCCCTCGACTTTCGAGCGGGCGGCGGCGTTCGGCATACGTGTCATCGACGCCACGTGTCCCGTGGTGGCGCAGTTGCAGCGCAAGGTGGTGGCGGCCCACGAGCAGATGAAGGCCGTGGGCGGTCAGGTGGTGATCCTCGGAAAGAAGGGTCATGCCGAGGTGGTGGGGCTCACGGGCCAGGTGGCCGAACCCACCATAGTGGTGGAGCGCGAGGAAGATCTGGGGCAGATCGACTTCACGCGGCCTATATTCTTCCTGTCGCAGACCACGCAGAGCGTGGGGCTGTTCTGGATGCTGGCCGACCGCATGAAGGAGCTGCTGGGCGACGGACGTATGCTCACGGTGGACGATACGATATGCCGCCGCGTGTCGAACCGCGAGCGGGCGCTCGGCGAGTTCGCGGGGCGTTTCGACGTGGTGATCTTCGTGTGCGGCAAGAAGTCGAGCAACGGCAAGGTGCTCTTCGACGTGTGCCGCAGGGCCAATGCCCGCAGCTACAATATCGAGGAGGAGAGCGAGCTGCGGCCCGAGTGGTTCGACGGTTGCGCGAGCGTGGGCATATGCGGCGCCACCTCCACACCCGCGTGGCTCATGAGCCGCGTGGCCGACGCCGTGCGCGAACGCTTCGCATAGAGGGGCTGCCGTTCGCCGACGGCGCGGGCGTAACGCCCGTTTTATGACGAGACCGTTTCGGTTCG
>CAUHCL010000155.1 GCA_959604655.1 uncultured Alistipes sp.
GCTAAAGCGCGACCCCCGCAGCCGCCGAAGATAAATGTCACACACGCCGCCGTCGGCGAACAGCTGCCAATCCTCGCCTGACGACTCGGTGGCATGACAAACTCTTTCACGCGTTACCTTTTCATAAACACAAAAGAATTGACGGCAAATAGAGTATTTCACAGGGAATATCGACCATATGACAATTTTAAGAAATCATGATAACGCCATTTTTTCAACTATTACACGTATATAAACGCAAAAAATATATAGCTTATGCAAAAAAAATACGTGATTTTTTTATGTTATCAACGATTATGTTTATATTTGTAATATATGGGTTCGCACCCCAACACATGCTCTAACAAATAAAATTATTAACTACACAGCCGCGTAAAATATTACACACACCTCAAAGTTGATTAATGTAATTAAAAAAGATTTTATTATGAAAAAATATTTCAGCCTAACTATATTTGTTGTTATAGCAATGCTATCAGGATGTGAAAAAAACAACGTTGACGAAAATAAGACATTCGACTATATGTCTAATTTAAAAGATCACATTGTAATAAAACAAGACAATGCAAAATTAACGTTCGACAGTCAATCAAGTACTGTCACAAGATATGCGTATACTAAAGAATATAAAATTGTTGCTGCTGATCCTAATATAAATGTTCAATTCACTTCATACCTTACCATAACCAAATCCGATGATCATTATTTATTTGAACATTACACGGAAAATCTTGATTTGATTGCAGCAATAAAATGTGATCTGCAATTGCTAATAGAAGATATATACATCGAATCGATACCTGAAACTCGTGGTTTAAGGGGATGGTGGGTGTGTACGAGGATAGAATATAACAAAATTAAGGCAGAACAAGCGGAAAAAAATAGTATGTTTTTAGACATCTGCAACGATTATCTTCCAATGGCGACAATAAACAGCACTATTTCCGCATTGTATTGTATGGGAATAGCATAATAATACGCGTATGAACTTCATATTATTAATTACCATTGCCTCCCTAAACGCTATTTTGGCAGTAATCTGCCTCACGGCGAGCGGTCGACGAACCAAACATCCGTTTGTGGTATATGTCGCGGCAGCATTGCTTCTTTGGTGGCCTGTCATGATCTATCCCATAATTTTTGCTTCAGAATGCAAGACTGCAACCGATCCTGAGGAACGCGCTGCGGCACATTACAAACTGCGGTTGGCATGGCTGACAGCGACGTGCTCGGTAGCGATTCAAGTTTTTGCCACTGCGATAATCGGTTATTCGAGTATGAAGATCTCAGCCGATGACACGGCACAGATATGCGCCGTCGCTGCCACATTCCTAATGACATTGATAATGTTGACCGCCATTCGCATGCGCAGATAACTCAAACAGCATCGGGCACAGTTAATTACAACAAATTGCCAAAAAATATGTGTCTGTCATCCCGCTGACTCAAGTTAGGAATGGCATCTCAAACGAAATATTTTTGTTAGAGATGCCATTCGTTTTTCTTTTTTTCAAAAGAAAAATGTGTAATGACCGGAAAGTATTCGACAAGTTGTAGGCAGTTCGCCGCCGCCCACTGCGGCGAGACGAATGACGCGCTCGGGGCGCAGCCTGCGGTGGTCCGCTTCGAACGTAAAGTGAGTTGCGGGCCTCCGCAGGCGGGAGGCTGCGGCCCGCGCAGTCCTGACGGACTTGCATTTCACTCCGCCCTCGGCGAACAGCCGCCCCCGACATCATCCCCGCACAAAAGCAGCAGGCCGCAGCGAAAACTGCGGCCTGCCGTATCACGTCCCAAATTCGTTACAGTGTTTTCAGCCAGTCGAGCAGCGACGCCTGCCAGGCCTCGCGGTAGGGGAAATCGTGGCTTATGCCCCAGCCGTGCCAGCCCTCGGGGTAGATGTGCATCGAAGCCTTTATGCCGTGCTTCTTGAGCGCATTGTAGTAACGAGTGCTGCTGATGGGAGGCACCACCGTGTCGTGGTCCGAGAGCAGCAGCAGGGCAGGCGGCGTGGAGCGCGTGACACGCGTTTCGAGCGAATACTCGGCGCGCTGCGCGACTGTGGCGTCGGCCCCCAACAGATTGTCGAACGAGCCTTTGTGGCAAAGTCCATCCTCGCCCGTGATGACGGGATAGAAGAGGATCGAGAAAGCGGGTTTCTCGCCCTCGGGCGCGAAATTGGAGGTGTAGGCCGCCAGATGTCCGCCCGCCGAGAAGCCCATAATGCCCACCTTGGCGGGATCGATCCTAAGGTCGGCGGCATTGCGGCGCATGATACGCAGCGCCTCGACGGCATCCTCCAGAGGCACCTCCTTGTGACCGTTGGGCATGCGGTACTTCAGCACTCCGCAAGTTATTCCTTGCGAGGCCAGCCATTTGGCCATCTCCACACCCTCGTAGCTCATGCACACCACGGCGTAGCCGCCGCCCGGGCATATCACTATCGCCTGACCCGTAGCCTTGGCGGGGTCGGCCTCGAAAACGTAGAGCACGGCTTCGGTGACGGAGCCGATGATGTTGGGAGAGGTCTCCGCCTCGGGCGACGTGAGTTCGCTGGAGTGGGGAGCCGTGGAGTTGTCCCAGATCTTGATGGTGCGGTTCTGGCCGTACTCCTGCGCCGCGAGGGGCAGAACGGCCATTGCGAGCAAAACGGTAAGGATTCTTTTCATGGTCTGTTATGTTTTATTCGGTTGTCTTCAGGGTGAAGTTGTTGCCGTTGACGATCCAGCTCCCCACGGCGTTGCCCGCCACGGCCAGCAGCGTTATGCGCAGCGCATTCCAATCCCAGGCATCGGCCAGCGAGATGTAGAACATGTTGGCGACGGAGTGCTCGAATCCGCTGACGATGAAAATGACCACGGGTAGGATCACGAACAGCCACGACTGCGAGCGGCGGTAGGAATCCACCGCCAGAAACATCATGGCGCCGCAGCCCACGGCCAGCACGAAGATGCTCATCGACGAATCGGCGAGTTTTGGGGTCACCACCGACGCCACGTCGCACGTATGGCGGGTGAGGGCGAACGCGCGGGCCGCCATAAAGGTGCCGACGAAGTTACCCGCCAGCGTGACGGCCATTTCGGCCCATCCGTAGCTGCGGAAATATCCCACGCGGCCCGTGTAGAGCGCCAGGCCCCGACAGACGACTGTCAGCAGACCGAACGAGAACAGGAAAGCTCCCGCGAGACGGTTGGAGCACATCAGGAACACTATGCCGCCGAAGCCTATCATCATGCCCGCCAGCACAGCCGACACGAAGGTATTGAAGAGTCGTTTTTTCATTTCTTAAATCGGGTCACTGCTTAACTGTCGCAGGCGCGCCTCGGCGCCGTGCCGCAGGCAAAGGTAATAAAAAACCTTTGTTTTGTTTCCCGACAGCCGCTTATCGCGGCCGATCCATGTCGGGGCGAGGGGCGTCCGCCGGTAGGGCTGACGCGTGTGAATATTGCAGTCCTGCGGACTGCACGGGCCGCAGCCTCTGCCCCGCGGAGGCCCGCTATCGTTCGCGAAAGCTCACTCGCGCCCTCCGCAGGCTGCTGCCCGAAAACATTTCATTAATACACACGCGTCAGCCCAACCCGCGGCAGAAGCGATTTCGGGAAAAGGGCGGGCGCAGCGACGGAGCGTTAAGAATCGGAGACGCTGCTGGGTGCAGGTGCGCGAACGTTTTACGGCTTCCGGTATGCCTTCCGGCGA
>CAUHCL010000156.1 GCA_959604655.1 uncultured Alistipes sp.
TCGACCTGCCGCCCCACATGGCCGAGATAGCCGAGCAGATCGAACACGACATCGACGGCGGCAGCCTGCGTTTCGACGCCTTCTCGGCCGATTCGCGCCACCGAGGCAACGTGTACGTGTCGGCGCAGAGGATATCGCGCGACAGCTACTACGGCACGGGCAAGGATCCCGACGCATACGGCAAGACGAAGGATCTGACCGCCGTCGTCGGGGCGCAGTACACCTATTCGTTCGACAAATGTCTGTTCATGCCCGCGCAGTTCACCGTGGGCGGTGAATACTCCTACAACGATCTCGACGACCACTCGATAGGCTTCGGCCGCAAGCTGCTGCAAACCGTCCGCACGGCGGGCGCGTTCGTGCAGAACGAGTGGCGCAGCGACAAGTTCAACATTATCGTCGGCGGACGTCTGGACAAGCACAGCATGATCGACAAGCCCATATTCTCGCCGCGCGCCAACGTCCGCTACTCGCCGCACGAGAACGTGGGGCTGCGCCTGAGCTATTCGAGCGGCTACCGCGCGCCGCAGGCCTACAACGAGGATCTGCACATCGACGCGCTGAACAACCAGTCGGCCATAATAGTCCTCGACCCCGATCTGAAGCCCGAGTATTCGCACAGCCTGAGCGGCTCGGCCGACCTCTACCACAACTTCGGGAAGTTGCAGGCCAATCTGCTCGTGGAGGGTTTCTACACCGATCTGGACGACGTGTTCACCCTGACCAAAACGGGCGAAGACGCGGAGGGCAACATCATAAAGATGCGACGCAACGCCTCGGGAGCCACGGTGGCGGGCATAACCTCGGAGCTGAAGATAGGCATCCCCAATGCGTTCGAGGTGCAGCTGGGCTACACCTTCCAGCGCAGCCGCTACGACGATCCCGAGCAGTGGTCGGACGACGTGGAGCCGCAGCGCCGTATGTTCCGCACCCCCGACCACTACGGCTACCTGACCGCATCGGCCGACATCACGCGCAACCTGCGCGCATCGCTTTTCGGCAACTACACGGGTCGGATGCTCGTGCAGCACAACGCGGGCCGGATCGAGCGCGACACCGACCGTCTGACACCCGCATTCTGGGACATGGGACTGCGGTTCTCGTATACGTTCCGTCTGACGAACGTCATATCGATGCAGCTCGACGCGGGCGTGAAGAACATATTCGACAGCTTCCAGAGCGACCTCGACTACGGACCGTCGAAAGACTCGGTCTACATCTACGGCCCCTCGCTGCCGAGGACCTACTTCGTCGGGCTGAAATTCACGATGTAAAAAATCCCTCTTCTGGTGCAGACCGATCTGCATCAGAAGAGGGTATTTATTTTCAATTCTCGATAGCGGCAGTCTTCCGTTTATTCTCGGACCGCGGCCTGCGGAGGGCGCTCGTGAGCATTCGCGAACGATAGCGGGCCTCCGCGGCGGGAGGCTGCGGCCCGCACAGTCCTGCGGACTGTAATATATTGCGTCATGCCCCGCAGCCGCCGAAGATAAATTTTGCCCGAGCCGCCCCGCTACTCCTGCTCGAACTCGCTCCAGTCGGGCGCGAACTTGTGCATGAGCGTACGCACGAAGAAGTCGTAACGCTTGTGGTCGCCGAACGCGCCGCCCATCGTGTGGCGTTCGCTGGGGAGCACCACCAGCTCGAAATCCTTGCCCGCCTTTATCAAGGCGTTCACCACCTGCATGGTGCTGGCGGGATCGACATTGTCGTCCATCTCGCCCACCACCAGCATCAGCGGGCGGCGGAGCAGGTGCGCCATCTCGACATTGCTGCTCGCGGCGTACGATTCGTCGACGGGATAACCCATCCACTGCTCGTTCCACCATATCTTGTCCATGCGGTTGTCGTGACATCCGCACGCGCTGTAAGCCGCCTTGTAGAAATCGGGGTACTGCAACACCGCCGCGGTGCTCTCCTGACCGCCCGCCGAGCAGCCGTAGATGCCCACGCGGTCGATATCCATGTAGGGATACTTCGCGGCCGCGGCGCGTATCCACGCCATGCGGTCGGGCAGACCCGCATCCTTCAGGTTCTTGTAGCACACCTCCTCGAACTCCTTCGAACGGAAACTGGTGCCCATGGCGTCCAGCTGCACCACGATGAAGCCCAACTCGGCTAGCGAAGTCATGTTCCAGTTGTAGGGCATGAAGGTCTTGGGCACGTAGGCGCTGCCCGGGCCCGAATAGATGTACTCGATAATGGGATAGCTCTTCGACGGATCGAAGTTCGACGGGCGCTGTATGAGTCCCCACATCAGCGTCTTGCCGTCGCGGCCCGCCGCAGCGAACACCTCGGGCATGCGCCACCCTTCAGCCTCTAACGCCGATATGTCGGCCGTCTCCAGCTTCATCACGAGCTTGCCCGTGCGGCCGTCGCGCAGCTCCGTCACGGGAGGCATGTCGGCTCTGGAGTAGGTGTCGACCAGATAGCGGCGGTCGGGCGAGAAGACCACCGAGTGCTCGCCCTCCTCGGGGGTGAGGCACACCATGTCGCGGCCGTCGAGACCTATGCGGTACCAGTGCACAAGATAGGGATCCTCCTTGCGGTTCATGCCGCTGGCGGTGAAGTAGATCACTCCCTGTTCCTCGTCGACGCGGTCGATGCCGCGCACATACCACTCGCCCGAGGTGATCTGACGCTCCACCCGACCCGAGGCCACGTCGTAGAGGTAGATATGGTTGTGGTTGTCGCGCTCGCTCGTCCACAGCAGCTTCCTGCCGCCGTCAATATATCGGCGCCACAGACGGCTGTAATTCACGAATTTGTCGCTCGTTTCCTCCACCACGGAGCGCACCTCGCCCGTCGAGGCCGAATACTCTAACAGGCGGTAGACCTTGTGGCCGCGCTCGTTGTACTCGAAATAGATCTTGTCGCTGTCGTCGCCCAGCCAGTAGGGATGGCTCAGACTGTACTGGTGCGCGAACAGATCGGTGGCGGGGGCGAAGGTCTCGCCCGTGGCGACGTCGACGATACGCGGCTCGCGATAGTCCACATCGTCGCCGGGCTTGCAATACTCCATCGTGTGGAGCTTGGGCTGCAACTTGTCGGCGGGCGACGACTCCACGAAGCTGACGTAGTGCTTCTCGGCGCGGCGCAGCTTACTCGCCGCGATGCGGCGGCTGTCGGGCGACCAGTTCATGTAGACCGAATAGTAGAATCCCATGCCGCCGTCGAAGGTCACGGCGCGCTCCTTGCCGCTCTCCACGTCGCGCACATATATATTATGGTTCTTCACGAAGGCCTCCGACTTGCCGTCGGGGCTGCGCACGGGGCCGCCCTCGGTCTCGGGATCGGTCACCATCCAGTGCTTGGCAGGGGCGTGCGGCCCGCGCGGCCGACGTTCCTCGGGCTCGGGAAGCCCCAGCGCGGCACGCACCTCTTCGATGGTCTTGTAGTCCGAGCGGCTCTTCGTCGCGACGTCCACCACGCGGTAGATGTCGCCCTCGGCGGTATGCGAGCGATAGTAGAACTTGTCGCCCTGCTCGGTCCACACCGCACCGCTCGCGGTGCCCGTCACCTTGTCCCACGAAAAACGACGCGGAGCGTCGAACGCACGGCGATAATCGTCCGCCTCGCCCTGCGCCGCTGCCGTCAGGGCCATGCACGAGGCCGCGACCGCAGCGAAAAATCCTTTTGCTGAAATCATATTACCTGTTAGAAAATGA
>CAUHCL010000157.1 GCA_959604655.1 uncultured Alistipes sp.
AAGGGCGCGGCAGGTTCGAAGGAGGGAAATTCGGCGCAAAAAAATCGCCGTCGCAGCTTAACCACTGCTCCGGCAAACGGCGTTAACGACGGCCACGGCGTCGTTAACGCCGACGACTTGACCAATATGCCGGCCGACCCCGGGCAGGGGCTGCTGGAAGAGGCCGGCCTTCGCGATCGTCGCGACGCGGTCGCGACGATCGCGAAGGCTCCGCGCCGAATATTCGGGCATGATCTGTTCACCAACAGCCGTCTCACGTTCGAGCCCAACCTCAGCATAGCCACCCCCGACAACTACGTGCTCGGGCCCGGCGACGAGGTGATAATCGACGTGTGGGGCGATTCGCAGATGACGCTCGACGCCACCGTGTCGCCCGACGGCAAGATTTTCGTGTCGAACGTGGGCCCCGTCACGCTGGCGGGTCTTACCATTTCGGAGGCTGCGCAGCGTCTGCGCGGCTCGCTGGCGTCGATCTACGAGGGCCTTTACGACGGCTCGGTGAAGATGAAGCTTTCGCTCGGCAGCATACGCAGCATACAGGTGAACGTTACGGGCGAGGTGGCCGCGTCGGGCACCTATACGCTGCCGTCGCTGGCCACGCTGTTCCATGCGCTGCACATGGCGGGCGGAGTGGTGAGCCTCGGTACGCTGCGAAGCATAAAGGTATACCGCGGCGGCAATCTCTTCTCCGACGTGGATGTCTACGATTACATTCTCAACGGCAAGACCGACAAGGATATAGCGCTGCGCGACGGCGACCTGGTGGCAGTGGCCGCCTATGGCAAGCTGGTGGAGATCTCGGGCGAGATCAAGCGCCCCATGTTCTATGAGATGAAGGGCTCGGAGACCATCGGCGATCTGGTGCGTTTCGCGGGCGACTTCACCAGCGACGCCAACCGCAAGATGGTGAGCGTGACGCGCCGTCAGGGCGGCGAGTACCGTTCGTTCACGGTCGACAGCGGCGATTTCGACAGCTTCGTGCTCGAAGACGGCGATGTGGTGTCGGTGGCGGGAGCCATCGACCGCTACGAGAACCGCGTGGAGATCAAGGGCGCCGTATATCGCGAGGGCCACTATGCCATCGACGACAAGGTGAGCACCGTCAAGCAGCTCATCGAGCGTGCCGACGGCCTGCGCGACGATGCCTTCCGCACCCGCGCGCTGCTCTACCGCGAGAAGCCCGACTGGACGATGGAGGTGCAGGCGATAGATCTCAACGGCCTCATGTCGGGCCGCGTGGCCGACATATCGCTGCGCCCCAACGACATACTCATGATACCTGCGGTGGCGGAGATGCAGGAGGCCTACGACGTCACGATATTCGGTTCGGTGAGCCGTCCCGACACCTATCCCTACGCCGACAACATGACCGTGGAGGATCTGGTGGTCGCTGCGGGCGGTCTGCTGGAGTCGGCGTCGACGGCCGACGTGATAGTGACCCGCCGCATCAAGGACCCGAAGAGCACGTCGGTTAACGACACGCTGTTCGAGACGTTCACGGTGGATCTGTCGTCCGACCTCGCCGCGGACGACGGGTCGGGATTCGTGCTCGAACCGTTCGATCAGGTCTACGTGCGCCGCTCGCCCGTGTACATCACGCAGAGCAGCGTCACCGTGCGCGGCGAAGTGACCTTCGAGGGCACCTACCCGCTCTCGCACCGCAATATGCGCATCTCGGAGATCATCGCCTCGGCTGGTAACGTGACGCCCGGCGCATTCGTCGAGGGCGCGTTCCTGCTCCGCAAGATGACCGAGGAAGAACAGGCGCAGAACCGTGCGCTGAAAGAGATGATCGATGCCCAGGCCGAGCGCGGCGACAAGGATTCGCTCAACATGGCGGGCGTGGAGCTGTCGTCGGTCTACTCGGTCGGAATCGATCTGGAGCGCGCGCTGGCCGCCCCGGGCTCGGACGCCGACATAGTGCTGCGCGACGGCGACGTGATATCGGTGCCGACGTACAACGGTACGGTGCGTGTGATGGGTGCCGTGCTCTATCCCAACTCGGTCACCTTCAAGGAGGGCAAGAGGATGAAGTACTACGTGAACGCCGCGGGCGGCTACGACAACCGCGCGCGCAAGAACCGCGCTTTCGTCATCTACATGAACGGTATGGTGGCCTCGGGCACCTCGGCCGAGATACGCCCGGGCTGCATAGTCATCGTGCCGTCGAAATCGTACAAGGAGCCGATCAAGTGGAGCGAGGTGGTAGGTCTGCTGTCGTCGACGGCTTCGACCGCCGCCGTGGTGATCTCGGTGGTGAACCTCACCAAGTAACGTAACAATCGGATGCAATTATGGAACAGATGCAGAATCAGAACAATATGCCTGTCGACGAGCAGGAGATCGATCTCGTGGAACTCGCGCGCAAGCTGTGGATCAACCGCGGACTGATAATCAAGGTGACGGCCCTGTTTTTCGTGCTGGGCCTGCTGGTGGCCGTTTTCAGCGCCAAGGTATACGTCGCCACGTGCGACTTCGTGCCGCAGACTTCGGGTTCGTCGGGATCGTCCAAGATGAGCTCGCTGGCCGCTCTGGCGGGAATCAATCTCAACCAGATGCAGGACGTGAAGACCCTCTCGCCCTATGTCTACGAGAAGATCCTGAACAGCACGACTTTCGGCAAGGAGCTGATGCAGACCGAGCTCGATTACGAGAAGGCCGACCGCCCCGTGAGTTTCTTCGAGTACAACACCTCCGAGGAATTCAACAAGCCGTCGGTGGGCAGCTACGTGATGAAGTACACCGTGGGACTGCCGTTCGTGGTGCTCAATGCCATCCGCGGCGAGAAGCCCGAACCCGACTACGGCGATCTGGCGGGCGGCGACGGCGTGGCGCGCATCGAGACGCTCAGCAAGGACGAATTCAACTGCCTCAAGGCGCTGCACGAGAGTCTGGTGCTCTCGCTCGACGACAAGAACGGCTACATCACCCTGTCGGCCAGCATGTCGGAACCGCTGGCCGCGGCGCAGCTGGCGCAGGCGGCGCTGACGCTGTTGCAGCGTTACATCACCGAGTTCAAGATCGAGAAGGTGCAGTCGAACCTCGATTTCGTGCAGGAGCGCTACGACGAGGCCAAGAGCAATTTCGAGGAGGTGCAGGCCCGTCGCGCCAAGTTCCGCGATGCCAACCAGAATACCATACGTTACTCGGCCCGCACCGAGCAAGAGAAGCTCGACGCCGAGTATTCGCTGGCCATGAATCTCTACGGCGAGCTGGCCACGCAGCTGGAGCAGGCCAAGATCAACGTGAAGGAGACCACGCCCATACTCACTGTGGTCAACCCCGTGACCGTTCCTTACCAGAAGAGCAAGCCCAAGCGTTCGATGATAATCGTCGGGTTCACGTTCCTCGGCATCGTGCTGGGTGCGGGAGCCGTGTTGTTCCTCCCCGTTTTGAGCGATATCTCGGGCAAGGAGCGCTGGAGAAGGATGGTTCGCGAGCTGCCCGATGCTGCTGCCGCGGGTGGCGAGGCCGAGATGTAATTTGGGTATTATCCTCGTTGGTATCGCAATCGCGAGGCGTAGCCTGCGGAGGGAGCGAACAGCGAGCCTCCGCGGGGCGAGGCTACGGCTCGCGC
>CAUHCL010000158.1 GCA_959604655.1 uncultured Alistipes sp.
ATTCAGCGCAGGCGCAAGGACGACCCCGAAATCGTTTCACCGCGGCGGTTTTTGGGTTACCTTTTGTCCGCACAAAAGGTAACGTAATAAAAATCATTAAGAGAAATATTGCGACTCTTCAGAGTCGCGCAGTTCGCCGCCGCCCCACGCGGCGGACTACACACCAAAAACCTAAAAATGCAGTTCGTCAGAACTGCGCGGGCCGCAGCCTCTGCCCCGCGGAGGCCCGCTATTCGCATTCGCTCATCGGGCGGACCACCGCAGGCTGCCGCCCGAACAACTGCGCCGCGGAGCGGCGTTATCTTCGGCGGCTCGCGCAAAGCGCGACCCCCGCAGCCGCCGAAGATAAATTTCACGCATGTCATCTGAAGCAAAAACAAACTTTCGGTTTGCTTCTGCGCTCGACTTTTTATATCTTTGTACGTAAAGTTTCAACGGTAAGGACGCGGGCGGAGCCGACACGGACGAGCGGCGGCCGCAATGATGAATGGAATGAAGAACGACAGACTTATTTTCGTCACCAACGACGACGGATATACGGCGAAGGGTTTCGCCGCGGCGATAGAGGTGGCCCGTGAGTTCGGGCACGTGCTGGCCGTGGCTCCTGCCACTCCGCAAAGCGGCCGCAGCCAGGCCGTGACCCTTTTCGAACCTCTGTATCTCGAGTCGCGCAGGCGCGAGGCGGGTCTGGAGGTATACTCTTTCTCGGGCACCCCGACCGACTGCGTGAAGATCGCTTTCGACCACATGCTGGGCGACCGCCGCGTCGATTTGGTGATCTCGGGCATAAACCACGGCTCCAATTCGGCCGTCAACGTGCTCTACTCGGGCACTATGGGTGCGGCCATCGAGGGCAGCTTCTACGGTTGCCCGTCGGTGGGGCTGTCGCTCACCGACCACGATGCCGACGCCGATTTCGGCGCCGCGAAGCATTACGCCCGCGAGATTGTGAAGTCGGTACTGGAGTGCGGCGACGACTGTTCGCGGCCGCTGTGCCTGAACGTCAACGTCCCCGCCCTGCCGCTCGGCGAGATCCGCGGCGTGAGGGTGTGCCGCCAGTGCCGCGGGATATGGCGCGAGGAGTTTTTCCGTCAGGACCACCCCGAGGGCAGGGATTGTTTTACGCTCACGGGCAACTACACCAACTTCGAGCCCGAGGCCGTCGACACCGACGAATGGGCATTGGCCAACGGCTACGTGTCGGTGGTGCCCGTGCAGGTCGACATGACGAGCTACGGCCACATGCCGTTTTTGGAGAAGATTTTGAAGTGATGCGCGGGGCGCACCGCCGTTTGCCCGACGGCGGAGGATGCGCGCGGGCAGCCTATGACGGCAGCGCCCGAAAGACGAACGATATGACCAAATCGGGGCGCGAGCCCCTAAACGCGATAAATTATGATGATCCGCATTCTGCTCTATCTGGCAATCGTGATCCAGCTCATTGCCATGTATTTCGCCATCCGTATGGTGAGGGTCACTAAGTACAACTCCATCTGGATACTCTTTTTCGTGGGATTCACGGTGCTGGCCGTGCAGCGCATGTTGCAGCTGTGGATGAATTACGGCCATCCCATGC
Organism: uncultured Alistipes sp.; assembly: GCA_959604655.1. GTDB lineage: Bacteria > Bacteroidota > Bacteroidia > Bacteroidales > Rikenellaceae > Alistipes. The sequence goes on from CAUHCL010000158.1 coordinate 1,577, forward strand.
CCGTCATAACGATGGTGTGGTTCGACATAGCCGTGTCGTTCTGCATATCGGTGGGCATGGTGTTCCTGCACAGGCTGTTCGTGTATATCGACCGTCTGAACCGCTACCGCCAGCTTACCGAGAAACGCATCCTCACCGCCGTGCTGCGTACCGAGGAAAAGAGCCGCGCCAACTTTTCGAAGGAGCTGCACGACGGTCTGGGCCCCCTGCTGTCGTCGGCCAAGATATCGCTTTCGGCCCTCACGCACAGCGACATGAGCCGCGAGCAGCGCGAGATCTTCGACAATACGCTCTACGTGGTCGACGAGGCCCTGCGTTCGCTGCGCGAGATATCGAACAACCTCTCGCCGCACGTGCTGAGCGACTTCGGTCTGGCCCGCGGAATACAGAATTTCATCGACCGCGCTACGGCGCTGCACAAGGTGAAGATCTCGTTCGCCACCAATCTGCGCGGCGAGCGCTACGATACCGACATAGAGGTGATCCTCTACCGCGTGGTGTGCGAGCTTATCACCAACTCGCTCAAACACTCGGGATGCAGCGAGATACGTCTGTCGCTCTCGTCGGGCGGCGACATGCTCGAATTGCAGTACACCGACAACGGCCGCGGTTTCGATCCCCAGGCGATGATGGATTGCGGCATGGGGCTGTCGAACATGCAGTCGCGCGTCAACTCGCTCAACGGCGAGTTCGACATACGCTCGTCGAAAGGCAGGGGAATGGGTGCTTCGGTTAAGGTGAACGTGCGCGGCGCCACGCGTCTGGCCGCACGCCCCGCAGCCATCGCCGAGGCGCGGCCCGTACGCAGAAGGGAGAGAAAAAAATGATACGCATAGCTCTGGTCGACGACCATTCGCTGTTCAGGCGCGGCCTGAAGGTGCTGCTTTCGTCGCGCCCCGATTTCGAGGTGGTGGCCGATGCGGGAAGCGGCGGGGAGTTTCTCGCCATGCTGCCCACGGCGCGCCCCGACGTGGTGTTCATGGATTACGACATGCCCGAGATGAACGGGGCCGAGACCGCCGAGCGCGCGCTGGCCGAATACCCCGATCTGAAGGTCATTACGCTGTCGATGTTCGGCGACAGCGCCTACTATTCGCGCATGATGTCGAGCGGCGCCAAGGGGTTCCTGCTCAAGGATTCCGAGTTCGACGAGGTGGTCGAGGCCGTGGAGACGGTATATTCGGGCGGCACCTATTTCAGCTCATCGCTGCTGGAGTCGCTCTCGCATTCGATACGCTCCGCCGCGTCGGGCGCCGACTCGGCCGCCGATGCCGTGGCCGAGTCCGACCGACTCTCCGACCGCGAGGTGGAGATTCTGGTGGCCATATGTCAGGGATTCTCCACTCAGGAGATCGCCGACCGCCTCTTCATCTCGAAGCGCACCGTGGACAAGCACCGCGCCAACATTTTGGAAAAGAGCGGCTGTAAGAACACAGCCAGTCTGGTGGTGTATGCCATCCGCCACGGACTGGTGGAGGTGTGATCGGCCGACTATACGACGAAAAGAGCTGCCCCCGTCGGGAGCAGCTCTTTTTCTATGCTTTGTCGCGTCGCGATTAAGCCTTGCCGGCAGAACCGAGGACGTTCTCGCACTTGTGCATGTAGAGCTTCTTCAGCTCGTCGCGGGCGGGACCCAGATACTTGCGGGGGTCGAACTCTGCGGGGCTGTCCACAAACACCTTGCGAACGGCTGCGGTCATGGCCAGACGGCCGTCCGAGTCGATGTTGATCTTGCATACGGCGCTCTTGGCTGCCTGACGGAGCTGCTCCTCGGGGATACCTACCGCATCCTTCAGGGCACCGCCGTGGGTGTTGATGATCTTCACGTACTCCTGGGGTACCGACGACGATCCGTGCAGCACGATGGGGAATCCCGGGAGCTGCTTCTCGATCTCGGCGAGGATGTCGAAACGCAATGGGGGCGGAACCAGTATGCCCTCGGCGTTGCGGGTGCACTGCTCGGGCTTGAACTTGTTGGCGCCGTGCG
>CAUHCL010000159.1 GCA_959604655.1 uncultured Alistipes sp.
GGAGGGCACCGACATCTTCCTGCCCGACTGCTTCGGCTTCGGCTGGACCCTGCCCACGGTGGCCGCACACTGCGGTCTTATAGGCTTCTCGACGCAGAAGCTCATGTGGCGTCACCGCCCCTTCTACGGCAACAGCAAGATTCCCTTCGAGATCGGCCTGTGGGAGGGTGTCGACGGCGCGCGCATCATGGCCGTGATGGACGCCCACAACTACACCACCAAATGGCGTCTGGAGGATCTGAGCGAGAACGAGTCGCTCAAGCGCATGACCGACGCCAGCCCCCTGAAGACCGTATACCACTACTACGGTACGGGCGATACGGGCGGCGCCCCGACCATCGAGTCGGTGCGCGCGCTGGAGATGGGCCTGCACGGCGACGGTCCCGTGGAGATCATCAGCGCCACGAGCGACCAACTCTACAAGGATTATCTGCCTTTCACCTCTCATTCGGAGCTGCCCGTGTGGAACGGCGAGCTGTTGATGGACGTGCACGCCACGGGATGCTACACGTCGCAGGCCGCCATGAAGTTCTATAACCGCAGCAACGAGCTGCTGGCCGACGCCGCCGAGCGCAGCGCCGTGGCCGCCGACTGGCTCGGTGCTTCGGCGTATCCCCGCGCCACGCTCTCGGAGGCGTGGAAGCGCTTCATATGGCACCAGTTCCACGACGATTTGACGGGTACCAGCATTCCGCGCGCCTACGAATTCTCGTGGAACGACGAGCTTATCTCGCTGGGTCAGTTCGCGGGTGTGCTCACCTCGTCGGTGGGCGCCGTTTCGCGTGCGCTCGACACCAACGTGAAGGGCACGCCGCTGGTGATCTACAATCCCGCGGGATTCCCCGTGTCGGATGTGGTCGAGGTGACCGTTCCGGGCTTCTCGTCGAACGTGTCGGTATATAACGAGAAGGGCGTGCGGGTTCCCCACCAGGTGCTGGGCACCGAGAACGGTGCCGTGCGCATGCTGGTGCTCGCTTCGGCTCCCGCCGCGGGATACGCCGTCTACGACGTGCGCAAGGGCGGTTCGGCCAAGGCCGCGCCCGCGCTGAAGGCCACCCGATCGTCGCTGGAGAACAGCATTTACCGCATAGCGCTCGACGACAACGGCGACATAAAGTCGATCGTCGACAAGCGCAACGGCAAGGAGCTGGTGAAGGAGGGCCGCGCCGTGCGTCTGGCGCTCTTTACCGAGAACGAGTCGTTCGCATGGCCCGCATGGGAGATCCTCAAGAAGACGATCGACGCCGAGCCCGTGTCGCTGACCGAGAACGTGAAGATCTCGGTGGTCGAGAACGGTCCGCTGCGCGCGTCGGTATGCGTGGAGCGCACGCATGGCGAGTCGGTGATCCGTCAGTACATACGTCTTACCGAGGGCGGCCAGAGCGACCGCATCGATCTGGTGAACGACATCGACTGGCAGTCGACCAACGCGCTGCTCAAGGCCGAGTTCCCGCTCGGCGTGACCAACGAGAAGGCCGTTTACGACCTCGGCGTGGGCTCGGTGGAGCGCGGCAACAACACGCCTACCGCCTACGAGGTATACGCCCAGCAGTGGGCCGACCTGACCGATGCCGACGGCAGCTACGGCGTGTCGGTGATGAACGACTGCAAGTACGGCTGGGACAAGCCCGATGACAACACCATCCGCCTGACGCTTCTGCACACCCCCAAGACCCGCGGCGGCTACTCGTATCAGAACCGTCAGGATTTCGGCCACCACCGCTTCACCTATTCGATCGTGGGCCACGCGGGCGACTACCGCGAAGGCGCCACCGTCGCGAAGGCCGAGGTGCTCAACCGGCCGATCGTGGCCTTCACGGCGGCCGACAAGCATAAGGGTACGCTGGGCCGCAGCTTCTCGTTCGTGCGTTCGGAGAACGACAACGTGGCGCTGCGTGCTCTGAAGCAGGCCGAGAAGTCGGACGAGTACGTGGTGCGTTTCTACGAGACCTCGGGCCGTCAGGCGCAGCAGGCCGTAGTCGACTTCGCCGCCGCTATCGTGTCGGCCAAGGAGCTCAACGGCGTCGAGGACGAGATAGGCGACGCCTCGTTCGAGGGCGGCAAGCTCTCGTTCGAGATCAAGCCCTTCGGCATGAAGACCTTCAAGGTGAAGCTCGCCGCTCCCGCCGCTCCGCTGGCTCCCGCCGCATGCACGGCCGTGGCTCTGCCCTACAACACCAAGACCGCGTCGTACAACGCCTACCGTTCGGATGCCAACTTCGACGGCAAGGGAGTCTCTTTCGCCGCCGAGCTGCTGCCCGAGACCATCGACTTCAAGGGCATACGCTTCGAACTGGCCTCTCCCGAGGGTGCCAACGGCGTGAAGTGCCGCCGCGACACGATCGATCTGCCCGCGGGCAACTATAATAAGATGTATATCCTCGCCACCTCGACGCGTCACGACAACAACGCCGTGTTCACGGTGGACGGCAAGGAGCATACCGCGCTGGTTCCCTATTACAGCGGCTTCGTGGGACAGTGGGGCCACACGGGCCACACCGAGGGCTTCCTCAAGTCGGCCGACATAGCTTTCGTGGGTACCCACAAGCACGACATGATAAAGAACAAGGATCTGCCCTACGAGTTCACCTACCTCTTCGCCTCGGCGATCGACATCCCCGCGGGAGCGAGCCGACTGGTTCTGCCCGACGACCCTCGCATCGTGGTGTTCGCCATAACGCTGGCCGACGACCGTAACAACAGCGTCGCGCCCGCCGTCGATCTGTTAGGCGTGAACCTGCCCGCAAAGGGTGCCGACGAGGACGTGGCTTCGGGCAAGAACCTCATTCTGGGCAAGCCCGTCGTGGCCCGCACGGGTCAGGTGCGCAACGAGCAGGCCGAACTGGCCGTCGACGACAATATCGACACCAAGTGGTGCGACACGAGCGACGCCAAGCCCAAGTTCATCGCCGTCGACATGCAGCAGCAGAACGAGGTGCGCGGCTGGTCGGTACTACACGCGGGTCTGGAGGCGCTGGACTACATCACCAAGGAGTACAGCCTTCAAGTGAGCGACGACGCCGAGAACTGGACCACCGTCGACACCGTTTACGACAACACGGCCCTGGAGACCGACCGTCTGCTCGACAAGCCCGTCAAGGCGCGCTACGTGCGGCTGCTGGTCACCAAGCCCGACCAAAGCGAAGGCGGCACGGTCCGAATATACGAGTTTACGGTTTATTGATTCTTACGAGATCGGCTACCTAAAAAGGTAGCCGATTTTGCTTCATTGGGTTGCTATGTTTTCGGGGTGCAGATTGCCGTTCGCCGACGGCGGCACAAAGAAATGCAGTCCGCAGGACTGCGCGGGCCGCAGCCTCCCGACAGCGGAGGCCCGCTATTCGCTCATCGCTCATTCACGCGGTCCCCGCAGGCTGCGACCCGACAACATTTCATCAATACACACGCGTCAGCCCAACCCGCGGCAGAAGCGATTTCGGACAAAGGGCGGCCGCGGCGAC
>CAUHCL010000160.1 GCA_959604655.1 uncultured Alistipes sp.
AAGGCCGACCCCGAAATCGTTTCACCGCGGCGGTTTTTCGGTTACCTTTTGTCCGAACAAAAGGTAACGTAATAAAAAATAATTGAGAGAATGCGACTCTTTAGAGTCGCGCGGGCCGCAGCCTCGGCGCGCGGAGGCCCGCAACTCACTTTACGTTCGTGAGCGGTCTCCGCAGGCTGCCGCCCGAGAACAAAATCCGTTTTTGAAATTTTGGGCTGTTGTCCGAAATATGGCTATATTTACACGACCAAAAACTACCGACCATGAAATTAGTATCTCTGTTGTGCGCATCGCTTCTGATATGCTCGGCGCCGTTTGCGCAGAACCGTCCCGCGGGACTCATGACCGATCTGGTGACCGATGCGGGTGCCCTCTACCGCGACGGATACCGACTCGACAAGAGTGTGGCCGAGGCATCGGAGGCCGAACTTGGCGATTGCCGTTTCGCCGCCATACGCTCCTCGCGTCCCACGTTCGGATGGATCGTGCCCGACTGCGGCCGCGGCACCCGCCAGCGTTCGTACCGCATAATAGTGGCCGACAATGCGGCCGATGCCGCGGCGCACCGCGGAAACGTGTGGGACAGCGGCGAGGTGCGCTCCGCGCAGTCGGCGGCCGTCGTGTACGGCGGCGGCGATCTGTTGCCTGACAGGCTCTATTTCTGGAGCGTGCGGGTGGTCACCGACACGGGCGGCCGCAGCGAGTGGTCGGCGGCGGAGCCGTTCCGCACCTCGCCGCAGCTTTCGGAATACGCCCCGTCCTACCGCCCGCAGATCTGCGAGCGCGATTCGGCCGTGGCGGTGAAGCGCCTCGATTCCTCGACGGTGTTTTTCGATTTCGGACGCGCCTCGTTCGGATCGGTCGAGGTCACATTGCAGTCGCCGCGCGACGGCGACACGGTGTATGTTGCCATAGGCGAGGCGGTCAGGGACGGCCGGATCGATAGCCGTCCGCCGGGTACGGTCCGTTACTACCGTTACCCGCTGGTGCTGAAGGCGGGCAGACATGCCTATCGCGTGATCCCCGACCACGACAGACGCAACACGGGCCCGCAGGCGGTGCTTATGCCCGACCACATAGGCGAGGTGGCGCCGTTCCGCTACTGTCAGGTGGAGAATTGCCGCGGCGGCGTGGAGGTCGCGGGGGCGGTGCGGCATACGGCCGTGTATCCTTTCGACGAGGCTGCGGCACGCTTCTCGTCGGATGATCCGACGCTCAATGCCGTCTGGGATCTGTGCAAATACTCCATAAAGGCTACTTCGGCCCTCGGCATATATATCGACGGCGACCGCGAGCGCATACCCTACGAGGCAGATGCCGTCATAAACCAGCTTGGCCACTACGCCGTCGACCGCGAGTACGCCATGGCGCGCCGCAGTTCGGAATATCTTCTGGCGCACCCCACGTGGCCCACCGAGTGGATATTGCAGGCGTTGATAATCGCGTGGAACGATTACATGTACACGGGCGACGCGCGGTCGATAGAGGCTAATTTCGACCTGCTTCGGGCGCGGACCCTCGGTGTGCTGCGGCGCGACAACGGTCTGATATCGACCACGGTCGACAAGACGGTGGAGAGCGACGCCTTCCGCCGTTCGATAAATTTCGGCGGCACCGTCCGCGACATAGTAGACTGGCCGCGCGGCAGCGAGGACGACGGATTCGTATTCTCCGATTACAACTGCGTGGTGAATGCCTTTCACTATCGCGCCATGCGGATATTGGCGCGCATGGCCGACGTTCTCGGGCGCAGCGACGAGGCTCGTGAGATCGACGCGGAGTGCGACCGCTTCCGCGACATATTCAACGATGCCTTCTTCGATCCCGATGCGGGCGCCTATCGCGACGGCATAGGCGTCGACCACCATTCGATGCACGCGTCGCTCTTCGCCGCGGCTTTGGGGCTCGTGCCCGACGAACACCGCGACGCGGTGCTCGGCCACATACGCTCGCGCGACATGGCTTGCAGCGTCTACGCCGCCCAGTTCCTGCTGGACGCCCTGTACGATGCGGGCGACGGCGACTACGCCTTGCACATGCTCACCAAACGCGACAAGCGCAGCTGGTACAACATGCTTGCGTGCGGCGCCACCATCACTTTCGAGGCGTGGGACGACTCGTTCAAGCCCAATCAGGACTGGAATCATGCCTGGGGTGCGGCACCCGCCAACGTCATCCCCCGTCGTCTGGTGGGCGTCGAGCCGCTGACCCCCGCATGCGAGGTGATTTCGGTGCGTCCGCAGGTGTCGTCGCTGCGCCACGTGGCGGCCGTGGTCCCCACCGTCCGCGGCGGGGTCGAGGTCGAGATCGACAACACGCCCGATAGCTATCGTATGCGCGTGGTCGTGCCGCCCAACACCGTCGCACGCATATCGTTGCCCGCCGTGTTCGAACGCTTCACCCTTGAATGTAACGGTGCCTTTCGTCGTGCCCGCCGCGGCCGCGGCAGTGCGTTCATCGATGCGGGCGAGGTACCGTCGGGCGAATATCTCTTCGAGATGAGGCCCTCGGGCCGCACGAGCGTGCGCTCCGCTGTTGCGGCCGACGGCCGATGAGGTGAAAATGCCGCAAAGCCGCGGGTGAAATGGCGCCGTGCTGCCCGATTTCGATATTTTTTTCGTTTTTTCTTTGCAGAAAAGAAATTATGTTCTACTTTTGCAGTGTCAAAACGGTTGCGGCCGTCGCGACACTTGAAATTGGGCTATGGTGTAATGGTAACACTACAGATTCTGGTCCTGTCATTCCAAGTTCGAATCTTGGTAGCCCAACTCGAAAAGACCGTCCGAAATGCTCGGACGGTCTTTTTTCTTTAGCGGGTTCCCATTTTGTTCTTGTGATATGATTGCGGTTCTCGCGGGCGGCGGGCAGCGCAACTCTAAGGCGTAACGCCTGTTCTATGAAAAAGATAGTTCGTCATGCCACCGAACGATAAGAGAGGATTGGCATCTCGAACGTGTGGTTGTCGAGGTATTCGACTTGCTGTTCGCCGACGGCGGAGGACGTGCGCGAGCCATCGGCGAGTTGCAGTCCGCCGCGGTGGGGCGGCGGCGAACTGCGCGGTTCGAAGAACCGCAATATTCACACGCGTTAGCCGATCCCGCGGCAGAAGCGATTTCGGGAAAAGGGCGGCCGCGGCGACGGAGCGTAAAGAATCGGAAATCTTTTGATTGCTTCAAAAGTGCCGCAGGCATCCGATTCAGCGCAGTCGCAAGGCTGACCCCGAAATCGTTTCACCGCGGCACATTTTGGCTCCACACTTTTGGGTGACAAAAGGTGGAAATATCATATAAAGTATTTGCAGTCCGTAGGACTGTGCGGGCCGCAGCCTCCCGCAGCGGAGGCCCGCTATTCGCTCATCGCTCATCGAGCGGACCACCGCAGGCCGCGGCCCGAAAACATTCGCAAAGCTCCGCAGCCGCCGAAGATAAATTTTATCCGTA
>CAUHCL010000161.1 GCA_959604655.1 uncultured Alistipes sp.
GGGGGGTTAACCTCTCAGTCCCCCTATGTATCGTCGCCTTGGTGAGCCGTTACCTCACCAACCAGCTAATACAACGCATGTCCATCTTAAACCGCCGGAACTTTCAACTCCAAAAGATGCCTTCTAAAGTATTATGGGGTATTAGTACCGATTTCTCAGTGTTATCCCCCTGTTTAAGGTAGGTTACATACGCGTTACGCACCCGTGCGCCGGTCGCCATCTTGTGTATTGCTACACAAATGCTGCCCCTCGACTTGCATGTGTTAGGCCTGCCGCTAGCGTTCATCCTGAGCCAGGATCAAACTCTCCATTGTATTAAAATAATGTATTGTTAGAGTCCTGACTACTTCTTCTCGTTAAAGAATTGACAGATAAATACTACAATTTTCTCTCATTAAAAACCAGTAAATCAAAGAACCGTTTGAAAAATCTCCGTTCCTTTTTTCGTAACGGAAAGTGGTGCAAAGGTAAATCAAATATTTTGAACCTCCAAATTTTTCAAGAACTTTTTTTTGCAATCTCTTTTCGAGATCATGTTTCGATTCGCTCCCGAGCCGCTTTCTGCGCTGCCCCATCGCTATTTCGAAGAACTCATTTCCTGATTGCGGATGCAAAGGTAGGCATAAAATCGATACGTGCAAACTTTTCCGAACATTTTTTCGCGAATTATGAAGATTTTTTAATTTTTCGGCTTTTTACCTATATTATATTGAACTCTCCGCACCACGTTTTCTTGCAGATCAGAGCAGGAATCGCTACATTTGTGGAAACATACTGTCATGACACACACATCCAAACTGCGTTTTACGCTCAATGCCCTGCTCGGCGTCGCCCTTCTCTTTTCCGTTTTTTCGGCACACTCGGCAAACGGCGAAGCCCGCAAGAGGCAGCGCATCCCCTCGCGCATAACACTCACGCGTGACGAACTGATGAACAAGATCAAGGGCGGATGGGCCGGCCAGACCATAGGCGTCACCTACGGCGGACCCACCGAGTTCATCTACCGCGACCGCATAATCGAACCGAGCGTCGAGATCCCGTGGGGCGACCCCGACTACATCAGCAACACCATGACGCGCAAGCCGTGGCTCTACGACGACATATACATGGACCTCACGTTCGTCGAGGTGTTCGAGCGGCTGGGCATCGACGCCCCCGTCGACTCGCTCGCAAATGCCTTCGCGTATGCCAAGTACGATCTGTGGCACGCCAACCAGGCGGCGCGATACAACATAATGCACGGCATCATGCCGCCCGAGTCGGGCCACTGGAAAAACAATCCCCACGCCGACGACATCGACTATCAGATCGAGGCCGACTTCGCGGGACTCATGTCGCCCGCCATGCCCGACGCCGCCTCGGAGATATCGGACCGCGTGGGTCACATCATGAACTACGGCGACGGCTGGTACGGCGGAGTCTACATGGGGGCCATGTACGCCCTGGCCTTCGTGAGCGACGACGTGGAATTCATCGTCACCGAGGCCCTGAAAGCCATACCGCGCAAAAGCAAGTTCTACAAATGTATAGCCGACGTGATCGAGATCCACCGCCGCCGTCCCGACGACTGGTTGGCCGCATGGCAGATGTGCCGCGAGCGCTGGAACGACGACGTGGCCTGCGACGAAGGGGCGCTCATGCCGCTCAACATCGACGCGGTGATAAACAGCGCATACGTGGTGATAGGCCTGCTCTACGGCGAGGGCGACTTCGGCCGTACGCTGGAAATATCGACCCGCTGCGGTCAGGACTCCGACTGCAACCCCGCCTCGGCGGGCGGCATACTCGGCACGGCCATAGGCTACGACAAGATCCCCGCCTACTGGCTCGATCCGCTGAAAAAGGCCGAGAAGATCAAGTTCGCCTACACCGACAGCTCGCTCGACGGCACCTACCGCATGAGCTTCTCGCACGCCTTGCAGATGATCGGGCGCAACGGCGGCCGCATCACCGACACCGACGTGACCATACGCTGCCAACGGCCCCACCCCGTGCGCTACGAGCAGAGCTTCCCTGATCTGGTGCCCGAGAAGCGCATGCCCTTCAACCGCGACATGACCGAGCGCGAGGGCATCAGTGCCGAGTGCGCGGGCATGGTGTTCCGCGGCGAGGTGCGCTGCGCCGACCGCGACTACGTGGCCATGATAGAGATCACCGTAGACGGCGCCGAACCCGTCACCGTGCCGATGCCCGCCTCGTTCACCAAACGCCGCCTCGACCTCTACTGGAACCTCGACATGCCGCAGGCGCGGCACGAATTTATGTTCCGCTGGCTCAATCCGCGCAAGGACGCCTCGATATACCTCTACGACGCCCTGCTGCTGCGCCGCGCCGCGACACGCCGAGGGCGCTGAGGGTGCGGCTCGAAAATATTTCATCAATACACACGCGTCAGCCGATCCCGCGGCAGAAGCGATTTCGGATAAAGGGCGGCCGCGACGGCGAAGCGTAAAGAATCGGAGACCTTTTGATTGCTTCAAAAGTGCCGCAGGCATCCGATTCAGCGCAGGCGCAAGGCCGACCCCGAAATCGTTTCACCGCGGCACATTTTGGCTCCACCTTTTGGGGGACAAAAGGTGGAAATAGCATATAAAGTATTTGCGGTTCGAAGAACCGCGCAGTTCGCCGCCGCCCCACTGCGGCGGACTGCTTCGCACTCCGCCCGCCGTCGGCGAACAACACGCCAAAAACCGAAAAATGCAGTTCACAGAGTTACTCGGGGCGCAGCCTGCGGACTGCATTTTTCACGTTCCCGTCGGCGAGCAGCAAGCCGAATACTCCGACAATCACCCGTTTGAGATACCAATCCTCGCCTGACAGCTCGGTGGCATGACGAACCATCTTTTTCATAAAACAGGCGTTACGCCTGCGACTCTTTAGAGTCGTGCGGGCCGCAGCCTCTCCCCACGAGGTCCCGAACAGTTGCGCCGCAAAGCGGCGTTATCTTCGGCGGCTCGCACCTTTGGTGCGACCCCCGCAGCCGCCGAAGATAAATACCACACGCGTTCCTCGTCGGCAAACAGCAAGCCGAATACTCCACCCCGCTTCATTCCACATTTTTTGTTCGTCAGGACGAAAAATGAATGGAATCTCTTCCGACAACACCCGTTTGCGATGCCAATCTTCGCTCACGCTCGGTGGCATGACGTATTTTTTTCATACGTTACCTTTTGTGCGGACAAAAGGTAACCCAAAAACCGCCGCGGTGAAACGATTTCGGGGGCAGCCGCAGCGTCTGCGCTGAATCGGATGCCTGCGGCACTTTTGAAGCAATCAAAAGATTTCCGATTCTTAACGCTACGTCGCTGCGGCCGCCCTTTGTCCGAAATCGCTTCTGCCGCGGGACGGGCTGACGCGTGTGTATAGAACGGTTTCGGGTCGCGGCCTGCGGAGGACGCAGACGAACGCAAAGTGAGT
>CAUHCL010000162.1 GCA_959604655.1 uncultured Alistipes sp.
TGCCCTCGGCGTTGCGGGTGCACTGCTCGGGCTTGAACTTGTTGGCGCCGTGCGAGGTACCGATCGAGATGGCGAGCGAATCCACGCCCGTCTTGCTTACGAAGTCAACGACTTCCTCGGGGCGGGTGTAGGTGTGGTGCTCGGCCGAAACCTCGTCCTCCACGCCTGCCAGTACGCCCAGCTCACCCTCGACCGTAACGTCGAACTGGTGTGCATACTCCACTACCTGCTTGGTGAGAGCCACGTTTTCCTCGTAGGGCAGGTGCGAACCGTCGATCATCACCGACGAGAAGCCCATGTCGATGCAGCTCTTGCAGAGCTCGAACGAGTTTCCGTGGTCGAGGTGCAGGCAGATGGGAATGTTCTTGCCCAGCTCCTTGGCATACTCTACCGCGCCCTGCGCCATGTAACGCAGCAGGGTCTGGTTGGCGTACTTGCGCGCACCCGACGACACCTGAAGAATAACGGGCGACGAAACCTCGACGCAAGCCGAGATGATGGCCTGCATCTGCTCCATGTTGTTGAAGTTGAATGCCGGAATGGCATAACCTCCGTCGATTGCCTTCTTGAACATCTCGCGGGTGTTCACAAGACCCAGATCTTTGTAAGATACCATAATTCTGTTTTTATTGTGTAAGTTAATGAATCAATCGCGTCCCGTCTGCGGGCCGCCGCGCAGGGCGGTAGCCAACCGTCCGCAAATATACGAAGTTTTTGCGTAAAACGGCGCCGTCGCGGGATAAATGCTGCGCGTTTTTACATCGAGGCCTTCGACTCCACCGCGGCTTCGGCGTTCACCTTCTTTATAAGGCCCTGAAGCACGTTGCCCGGACCCAGCTCGGTGAACTCGCTCACGCCGTCGGCGAGCATGTTGCGTACGATCTGCGTCCAGCGCACGGGAGCGGTGAGCTGCGCTATGAGGTTGGCCTTGATCTTCTCGGGATCGGTCTGCGGCTGAGCGTCCACATTCTGGTAGATGGGGCACACGGGAGTGTGGAACTCCACCTCGGCGATGGCCTGCTCCAACTCGGCGCGGGCATCCTCCATCAGGGGCGAGTGGAACGCACCGCCCACGGGCAGACGCAGGGCGCGGCGCGCTCCCGCCTCCTTCAGACGGGCGCAGGCGGCATCCACGGCCTCGTCGGCACCCGAGATCACCAGCTGACCAGGGCAATTGTAGTTGGCTGCAACGACTATGCCGTCGATATCGGCGCAAGCCTGCTCCACCACGGCGTCGTCCAGACCCAGGATGGCTGCCATGCCGCCCGGGCGGTTCTCGCAGCACTTCTGCATGGCCATGGCACGCTTCGATACCAGACGCAGGCCGTCCTCGAACGACACGGCGCCCGAAACCACGAGGGCCGAGAACTCGCCGAGCGAGTGTCCCGCCACTGCGTCGGGCTTCACGCCCAGTACCTTGGCCAGAATTACCGAGTGGAGGAATACGGCGGGCTGCGTCACCTTGGTCTGCTTGAGCTCGTCGGCCGTGCCGCCGAACATGATGTCGGTGATGCTGAATCCGAGGATCTCGTCGGCCTTGTCGAAAAGCGCCTTGGCCGAAGCGTTGTTTTCGTATAGATCTTTTCCCATGCCCGAGAACTGGGCTCCCTGACCGGGGAATACATAAGCGTGTTTCATAATTCGATATGATTTGTATTGTTCGGCAAAGTTAAAACCTATCTCTCTATTTTGCAAATATCGCAGGGCCGAACACTTGGCGGCGAAAAACGCTCCGCGGCCTCCGCGGTCGGTCGCGGGGGCGGAAAGACGGATTTCGCCTATATCGCTTGCATATCGCGGATTTATTCGCTAACTTAGGTGCGTGTTACCTTAATAAAACATCTTTTATCATGAAAAAACTCTTCATATCGATCGCGGCGATTGCGTTCGCATGCCTCGCCGCGCAGGCACAGCAGGCTCTGTGGAGCCGCGCCGCAGTCGTATCGCCCCAAATCAACGACGACGGCAGCGTCACGTTCCGTCTCAACGCCCCCGAAACGCGCAAGGCGATCGTGGCGGGCGACTTCACCACCCGCGAGGGCAAGGACATAGGCTTCGGCGAGATGACCCGCAACGAACAAGGCGTGTGGGAGTTCACCACGCCGCCCCTGCGCTCGGAGCTTTACAGCTACACCTTCGTCGTCGACGGCGTGAGGATGTGCGACCCGTCGAACGTCTACATCAACCGCGACGTGGCCTCGGTGATGAACATCCTGATCGTCGACGGCGACCGCGGCGACCTCTACAAGGTGAACGACGTGCCTCACGGCAGCGTGAAGCGCTGCTGGTACGACAGCCCCACGCTGGGCAAGCAGCGCCGCATGACCGTCTACACCCCCGCGGGCTACGAGCAGGGCAAGGAGAAATACCCCGTGCTCTACCTGCTTCACGGCGCGGGCGGCGACGAGGAAGCGTGGATGACGCTGGGCCGCACGTCGCAGATCTTGGACAACCTCATAGCCGAGGGGCGGTGCCGTCCGATGATCGTGGTCATGACCAACGGCAATCCGTGGCAGCAGGCGGCCCCGGGCGAGTCGGCGGCAGGTATGGTGCAGCCCGCCATGAAGTTCGACCCGTCACAGAAATCCTTCGAGGAGGCCTTCGGTGACGTGATGACGTACGTGGAGAGCAACTACCGCACCATCCGCAAGAAGGAGGCGCGCGCCGTGGCGGGTCTGTCGATGGGCGGCGGACACTCGTTCAACATATCGCGCATGTATCCCGACAAGTTCGACTACGTGGGTCTGTTCTCGGCAGCCGTGGGCGACGTGAAGGATGCCGAGGTGGCGGCGAGCCTGGCCGCGCAGCGCGACAAGGGCTTCAAGCTCTACTGGATCGCGTGCGGCAACACCGATTTCCTCTATCAGGCCAACCGCGACTACATGAAGTATCTCGATTCGATCGGCTTCCCGTATGTTTACCGCGAGAGCGACGGCGGCCACATATGGCGCAACTGGCGCATCTATCTGTCGGAGTTCGCACCGATGTTGTTCGCAAAATGATTTTTGCGATATACGTGCCGATACTGCGCTTGGCGGAGTGGTGATTAATGAGTATTTTCGCAGCCCCGAACGCGATCGTCCGCTCGGGGCTGTTGTGCGGGAATCGGTATCTCGGACGGAATGGCTTTCGGGCGGCAGCCTGCGGAGGACGCGATGAAGCGAATGCTGTTCGCCAACGGCGGTCGGAGTGCGATAGCAGTCCGCCGCAGTGGGGCGGCGGCGAACTGCGCGACTCTGCGAGTCGCAATATCCACACGCGTCAGCCCATCCCGCGGCAGAAGCGATTTCGGATAAAGGGCGGCTGCGGCGAC
>CAUHCL010000163.1 GCA_959604655.1 uncultured Alistipes sp.
CTCGACCTCATGATTATGAATCATGCGCTCTAACCAGCTGAGCTATCTCGCCATTGCTTAATTGCGAGTGCAAAGATAAGTCGATTTTTCATTTATGCAAAATGTTTTTGCAAAAAATTACATCCGAATTTTACTTTTCTTCGGCACAGCATTTGCTGATGTGCGCCTAAAATCTTGATTCTATGATTACTGAAAGCAATTGGATGAAAGTGGTGAGTATGGTCGCCGCGATAGCGTTGATGGTCGGAATATCGATCGAAGTATTGACGGGCGACCATCGCGCCTATTCGGAATGGTACCTGTGGCTGCAATTTATCGTCTGTGTAGTGTTCATCATCGACTTTCTGGGCGAGATACTCTCGCGCCGCAAGTCGAAACGCCATTACCTTATAAGTATTCTGTTCCTGCTGATATCGATTCCCTATCTCAACATCCTGCACTGGTGCGGTGTGACGATGGGTCACGATCTGGCCCGTGCCATAATGGCCCTGACCCTCATACGCGCGTTCGTTGCCATGGTGGTGGTCGTGAAGTGGATGATCGAGAGCCGCGTGAGCCGCATATTCGGCGCCTACATCTTCACCGTGGTGTGCTTCACCTATCTGGCGGCGCTCATGTTCTACGATTACGAAGTTCTGGTCAACGACAAACTGCACGGATTCGGCAACGCGCTGTGGTGGGCGTGGATGAACGTCACCACGGTGGGCGCGGCGATATTCCCTGTCACCGCCGCGGGCAAGGTGCTGGCGGTGATGCTGCCCGGACTCGGCATGATGTTCTTCCCGATCTTCACCATCTACGTCACCGACATATATACCGCCAAAAGCGCCGATAAAAACAAGAGTTGATTGCTTTTCAGGCTTCTTTATACTATTTTTGCAAACGGGATTATGAACGCATGATCCCGTTTGTTATTGTCATCGTCCTATGAAGAAGATCTTTTCCCTGCTGCTTGCCTTGTGCGTGGCGTTAGGTGCGCATGCCGACGGCGGCATCGATGCCAAATGGTTCAAGGAACATTACGCGAAGGCCGAATATATGATCCCCATGCGCGACGGCGTGCGGCTCTATACCGCCGTCTTCACGCCCAAAAGCAAGCGCGGCGGCGACCATCCCATGCTCTACATGCGCACTCCCTACGGCTGCGCGCCCTACGGAAAGAAGAACGCCGATTTCTGGCAGCAGGATATTTATCGCAAATATCTCGAAGCCGAATACATATTCGTTTTCCAGGATGTGCGCGGCCGTTGGATGAGCGAGGGCGATTTCGTGAACGTGCGTCCTTTCATCGAGAACAAGCAGGGCCGCGAGGTCGACGAGGCGAGCGACGCCTACGATTCGGTGGAGTGGCTTCTGCGCAAGGTGCGCAAGCATAACGGCAGGGTAGGTGTCTACGGCAACTCCTATTGCGGGTTCTATGCCCTTATGGCTGCCGCGAGTGGTCATCCCGCCATCTGCGCCGTGTCGCCGCAGGCTCCAGTGGGCGACTGGTTCATGGGCGACGATTTCCACCACAACGGCGCCTTCGCCATATGCGATGCCGTGTCGTTCCTGCCCTATTTCGGCACGACGGGCCGTGTCAGACCCACCGACAAGCCCGTTCCGTTCGAATCGCCCCTGCGCGGCGGCAGCTACGACTATTTCATGACGCATACCGTGGCCGACATTACGGCCGAACTGGGCGGACGTGTCCCGTTCTGGGACGACATGACGGCTCACCCCGACTACGACGAGTGGTGGCGGCAGAGAAGCGCGCTGCGGGCGACCCGCAACATATCGGCGCCGATATTGATGGTCGGAGGCACGTTCGACGCCGAGGATGCCTACGGCGTGTGGAACATCTATCGCGCCATTCGCGAGAACAATCCCTCGCTCGACTGTCGCGTAGTCGTGGGGCCGTGGGCGCACGGAGCCTGGCGCGGTAACGGCGCTGCTAACAGGTTGGGCGATGCGGTCTTCGCCGAGGATTCCATGTCGGAGTTTTACCGCGACGAGATAGAGTTTCCCTTCTTCGATCGCATGCTTCGCGGCGAGGGCGACGGCGGTGCTTCGTCGTCGGGTGCCTTGGTCTTTTTCTCGGGCGAGAACAGCTGGCGCGAGTCGGACGGCTGGCATCCCGAGACGGATTGCGAACTCCGCAGACTCTATATCGCCGAGACGGGCGTATTGCAGGATTCCGCTCCCGATGCGCGCGAGTCTTACAGCGCATATACCTCCGATCCGTCGGATCCCGTTCCCTACTATCCCGATACCGAGAGCCGCCGCAAGAAGGAGTATATGGTTGCCGGGCAGGAGTTCGTCGACTCGCGCGACGACGTGCTGTCGTTTCTCTCGCCCGTGCTGGAGGAAGACGTTACCATGGCGGGAGCCGTGGAGGCAGTCGTATATGCCGCGATATCAGCCACCGATGCCGATTTCGTGGTCAAGGTCATCGACGTGGGACCCGACGGAGAGTACGAGATGCTGGTGCGCGGCGACATCATGCGCGGCCGTTACCGCAACGGATTCTCGACGCCCGAGGCGTTCACGCCCGATCGGATCGAGCGCATCGCCTTCACCATGCCCGACGTGGCGCACACCTTCATGGCGGGGCACCGCATAAAGGTGCAGATTCAGAGTTCGTGGTTCCCGCTGTTCGACCGTAATCCGCAGCAGTTCGTCGACATATACAAATGTTCGGCGGCCGATTTCGTGCCGTGCGACGTGCGTATCTACCACGATGCCGACCATCCGTCGCATATAGCGTTCTACGGGATGCGGTAGAGTACTGCCGAATTTTGACGGCTCGGCGGTATTTCGAGCGTATATTCGCGACGCAGCCTGCGGGGAACGCAACGATGCGAATGCCGTTGCGGGCCTCCGCGGGGCAGAGGCTGCGGCCCGCGCAGTCCTGCGGACTGCAATATTAACACGCGTCAGCCTCACCCGCGGCAGAAACGATTTCGGGAAAAGGGCGGCCGCGGCGACGGAGCGTAAAGAATCGGAGACTTTTTGATCCTCAAAAATGCGAAGCATCCGATTCCGCGCAGGCGCAAGGCCGACCCCGAAATCGTTTCACCGCGGCGGTTTTTCGGTTACCTTTTGTCCGCACAAAAGGTAACGTATAAAAGCATTGAGAGAATGCGGTTCGCAGAGTCGCGCAGTTCGCCGCCGCCCCACTGCGGCGGACTGCTGTCGCATTCACGCCGCCGTCGGCGAACAGCATAAAATATCGTAATGATGTGACTCGCAGAGTCTCGCAACCCGAGCTCTTTCGCCGCAGCGCGGCGTTATCTTCGGCGGCTCGCGCAAAGCGCGACCCCCGCAGCCGCC
>CAUHCL010000164.1 GCA_959604655.1 uncultured Alistipes sp.
GTGCTGGCCGTAGAGGATGTTACGGGTGAACGACTCGATCGAGGGGATGTTGGGGTCGGTGGCGTCCCACGTACTGCCCGTCACGTGCCAGCGGCCCGCGGCAATGTAGTTCTTCATAAGCTCGTACTGGTGGGGATAGTACTCCTTCATCCACTGGTACTTGATACCGCCCTCGAAGTTGAACACGTAGTGGGGGTACTTGGCCAGCAGCATAAGGTTGCGGTCGAGCGTCTTGGGGATGTACTCCGCTATGGAGCGCTGCACGTCCCAGTTCCACTGCGAGTCGAAATGGGCGTTCGACACGATGTAGGCCTTGTTTTTCTCCTGGGCGTCGGCCACTCCCGCAAACAGAAGCGCGGCCAGGCCCAACAATAAGATTCGTTTCATTTACGCTTGGTTAAAAGTTATTGAATTTGGTTTGATGCAGTATCACGGGATCACGCCTCGATGTCGCCCACGGCGATCCGGTACTCGCGCCACAGGGCGTCGATGTCGTACTCCTCGCCGAGGATGTGCTTCACGGCGCCGTCGCCGCATGACCTCTGCCTATCGGAATCGGGCGTGCAGAAGGCCAGCCCCAAGGCGAGGCAGGCCGCCGTCAAAATCGCTTTTTTCATCTGTTTCACTTTTCGTTATTGCATGTTATCCGTTTCGTCCGACAGCGAATAGGGTTTGTCGCCCACGCGCGTGCCGCGGCGACGGGCGGGTTTGGGGCCCATGCGGAACTCCAGCACGCCGCCCTTCATCAGATCGTCGTGCGTGATGTACATCTTGCCGTAGGGCCGTCCGTCGATGGTGAGCGACTGCACGTAGCAGTTCTCGTCGCTCACATTAGGAGCCTTGATCTCCAGCACATTGCCGTTCTCCAGACGCAGGCGGATGCGGGGCAGGTAGGGCGCGCCGAGCACATACTGGTCCGATCCCGGGCACACGGGATAGAAGCCCATGGCCGAGAAGATGTACCAAGCCGACATCTGGCCGCAGTCGTCGTTGCCGCAAAGGCCGTCGATCGAATCCACATACATGCGGTTCATGATCTCGCGCACCCTCTGCTGCGTCTTCCACGGCTGCGAGGTCCACGCGTAGAGATATGGGACGTGGTGGCTCGGCTCGTTGCCGTGCACGTAGTTGCCTATAAGGCCGTCGCGCGTTATGTCCTCGGTGTTCTCGAAGAACTCGTCGGGCAGGTGCATCGTAAAGAGCGAGTCGAGACGCTGCACGAAGCGCTTGTCGCCGCCCATGGCGTCGATGAGCCCCCGCACGTCGTGCGGCACGTAGAACGAGTAGTTCCACGAGTTGCCCTCGATGAAGCCCTGACCGTGAGTCTCCATCAGATCGAAATCCTCCTTCCAGCTGCCGTCGCGCATGCGCGGACGCACGAAGCCGAGCGAGGGATCGAAGAGGTTCTTGTAGTTCTGCGCGCGGCGGCGGTACTCGGCGGCCAGATCCTCGTTACCCCCCCCTTGAGTGCGGTGCGGTAGATGGTCCAGTCGTCGTAAGCGTATTCGAGCGTCATCGAAGCGCCGCTGCCGCTGCGTTCGTAGGGCACGTAACCCAGACGGCGGTATTCGTCTATGCCGTCGTAGTAGCCCACGTTCGAGCTGCTCACCATGGCCTCCAGAGCCTTACGCGCAGGCAGCGGCTGCCCCTTGGCCAGAGCGTCGGCCATAGTCGACACCGAGTGGTAGCCTATCATGCACCAGTTCTCGTTGCCCATGTGCGACCACACGGGCAGCGCCTTGTGCACGCTCTGGTCGTAATGGGCCAGCATCGAGCGCATCATGTCGGCGTTGCGTCCGCGGTTGACGATGTTGAAGAGCGGATGCAGCGCGCGGTAGGTGTCCCACACGGAGAAGACGGTGTAGTTGGTCCAACCCTCGGCGCGGTGGATGTTGTGGTCCACGCCGCGGTAGCTGCCGTCGACGTCCATGTAGACCGACGGATTTATCATCGTGTGGTAGAGCGAGGTGTAGAACATGGTCTTCTGGGCGTCGCTGCCCTCGACCTCGAACATCGACAGGGCGTCGTTCCACTTCGCGAACGCCTCGGCGCGGAGGTCGTCGAACGACTTGCCGTCGGTCTCGGCGCGGAGGTTGCGCAGCGCCCCTGCGGTGCTCACGGCCGAGAGCGCGATGCGTATTTCGATGTCGTCCGAGCCGTCGGGCGCGAACTCGAACCACGCGACCAATTTACGGCCCGCCATCTCGGGGAAATTCTCATTGAGATTGAATTTGCGCCAGAAGCCCTGATAGAGCACCTTCGCGCGGTCCTTGCAGCCGTAGTCGGCTATCGGTTTCGAGAACGACGCGGCGAAATAGGTGTAGTTCTCGCGCGACCAGCCGTTGGTGATGCGGTATCCCGTGACGAGCGTGTCGTTCTCGACGCGTAGACCCGCCCACAGGGTCTTGCCGTCGTAGTTGTAGATGCCGTGTTCGAGGTCGACGATCACGCGCTCGGCGGCACCCGCGGGGAAGGTGTAGCGGTGCACGCCCGTGCGCTCGGTGGCCGTGAGCTCGGCGCGGATGCCCGATTCCAGCGACACCTCGTAGAATCCCGACCCGGCCTTCTCCGACTCGGCAATCTTGCGTGAACGGTAGCCCGAGGCGGGATCGGACTCGCTGCCCGCGTCGAGGCGGCGCTCGCCCGTCTGCGGCACGATGAGTATGTCGCCCAGATCGGAGTGGCCCGTGCCGTTCAGGTGGGTGTGGCTGAAGCCCAGGATGGTGGGGTCGTCGTGCTGGTAACCCGCGCAATAGCGGTAGACATCGGTCTGGTACACGCCGTCGATGTTGTGCGGCGTATCGGAGGTGTCGGGGCTCAGCTGCACCGCGCCGTGCGGCACGCAGGCTCCCGGGAAGGTATGTCCCATCTTGACGGTCCCGATGAACGGATCGACGTACGACGCAGGCTGCTGCGAATATGCTTCGGCGGCACACACGGCAGCGAGGGACAGAAACAGATATTTTCGGTTGAACATACGGTTATGAAATAAGGGATCGGACGGGTGTCCGATCCCCGTAAAAAACATAAAAAAGGTTAAACGTTATCGCCGTTGCGGCCCCGTCGTGACGGATTCGGGCCTGCATGCCCCAAAATTAGGACAATCGGATATAATAAACAAATCTTTTCGTACCGATTCGCGGCCTTATCGTCGCAACGAACAGCAAGCCGAATACCCCTAAAACCATCCGTTTGCGATGCCAATCCTCGCCCTGCGGTTCGGTGGCATGACATATTTTTTTCATATGTTACCTTTTGTGCGGACAAAAGGTAACCGAAAAACCGCCGCGGTGAAACGATTT
>CAUHCL010000165.1 GCA_959604655.1 uncultured Alistipes sp.
AGGCCCGCTATTCGCATTCGCTCATCGGGCGGACCACCGCAGGCTGCTGCCCGAACAACCTCGCCGCGAAGCGGCGTTATCTTCGGCGGCTCGCGCAAAGCGCGACCCCCGCAGCCGCCGAAGATAAATCTTACCCGCCCGCAGGCGAACAGCAGGCCGAATACTCCGAAACACTCCGTCACGACGATATAATTGCCAAAAATCGGCCCGCGCAGCCCGCGGAATGAAATAAATGGCTAACTTTACATCCCCGAAACAAAACAGTACACTATGAACATAAAACTCCGACTCATCGTCATGAACTTCCTGCAATTCGCAGTATGGGGTTCGTATCTCACCTCCATGGGTTCGTATCTGGCCGGCGCGGGCATGGCTTCGCACATCGGCATGTTCTACGCCATGCAGGGAATCGTTTCGATATTCATGCCCGCCGTCATAGGCATCATCGCCGACCGCTGGGTGCAGGCGCAGCGTCTGCTCGGAATATGCCACGCCCTGGCCGCCATCTTCATGGGCAGCGTATGGTTCTACGCCTCGCAGGCGGGCGACGAAGTGGCTTTCGCGCCGCTCTTTACGCTCTACTCGCTCAGCGTGGCGTTCTACATGCCCACGGTGGCGCTGTCGTACTCGGTGGCCTACTCGGTCCTGGAGCGCAACGGGCTCGACCCCGTAAAGGCCTTCCCGCCCGTGCGCGTGTGGGGTACGGTGGGATTCATCTGCTCGATGCTGCTGTGCGACTTCTCGGGATTCCAGACAAACAGCATGCAGTTCCTGCAATGCGCCCTGCTGGGGGCGGTGCTGGCCCTCTACGCCCTGACGCTGCCCGCATGCGCGGTAAACGGATCGCAGGAGAAGAAGGGAATCGTCGACGCGCTGGGGCTCAGGGCCTTCACGCTTTTCAAGGACAGCCGCATGGCCATGTTCTTCATCTTCTCCATACTGCTGGGCGTATCGTTGCAGATAACCAACGGCTTCGCCAATCCGTTCATATCGTCGTACCGCGACGTGCCCGAGTTCGCCTCGACGTTCGGAGCCAACCACGCCAACGCGCTGATCTCGCTGTCGCAGATCTCCGAAACGCTCTGCATACTGCTCATACCCTTCTGCCTCAAACGCTTCGGCATCAAGCGCGTGATGCTCATCGCCATGCTGTCGTGGGTGCTGCGCTTCGGACTTTTCGGTCTGGGCAACCCGGGCGGAGGCGTGTGGATGTTCATACTCTCGATGATCGTCTACGGCGTGGCGTTCGACTTCTTCAACATATCGGGTTCGCTCTTCGTCAACGAGCAGACCGACACGGCTATACGTTCCTCGGCGCAGGGACTGTTCATGATAATGACCAACGGAATAGGCGCCACCATCGGCACCCTGGGTGCGCAGGCGGTGGTCAACCGACTGGTGTACAACGGCTCGGAGGGTCTCGAACAGATTGTGGGATGGCAGACGTCGTGGCTGATATTCGCAGCCTACGCGCTCGTGGTGGCCGTGCTGTTCGCCCTGCTTTTCCGCTACGACCACAAGGCCGAGGCCGAACGATAAACCCGACATACGGCTCCGCCCCGCGGGGCCGCATGTTCTTCATACCGATGCCGCATTTGCCATATTGCGCGAAATGAGCTATATTTGCGGCGCAATGATCTTTTCCAGACTTCGGAAATATCGCATCGCAGGCGCGCTGACGCTGCTAATGCTGTTCTGCACCTACGCGGGCGGCATCACGCTCTTCATGCACCGCCACACCATCGACGGGTACACCATAGTCCACTCCCACCCCAACAAGTCCGCGCCCGACACCGCAGGGCACACCCACACGGCGCAGCAGTTCGGTACCATAGCGGCGCTCTCGCTGTTCCTGGCTCTGGCGGCAGCCTCTGCCGTATGTCCGCAGATCGTGACGCGCCGCATATCGGCCATATTCTCGGACGGCGCCACCCGCCGCATAAAGTCGAGACCCGTACGCCGCTACGGGCTGCGCGCACCTCCCGCACTTCTGTCGTAATCTTCAGGGCGAAAAACCGTCGCCCCCTGCCGCCATGCTCCGCCGCGAAGGCCCGGGCACGGCATATACTTATCATAACCCTTAACGACAGAGACTTCATGAAACTGAAATTCCTTTACACCGCAATATCGCTTGCGGCGCTCTGCCTCGCCGCAGCCGCCGCCCCCGACAATACCGATCCGCAGCGTCGCAAACCAAGCGACGCGAACGCCCACGGGCACGTAGTGGACACACGCACCCACGAACACATCCCCTTCGCCACCATATCGGTCAAGGGCACCACCATAGGCACCACGACCGACGCCACGGGCCATTACTATCTGAAAAACCTGCCCGAGGGCGAGATCACCGTCGTGGCCGAATCGGTGGGTTACAAAGCCGCGGAACAGACCGTCGCGGTCCGCAGCGGCAAAAGCGTCGAGGTGAACTTCGAGATGAGCGAGGAGACGCTCGCGATGGACGCCGTGGTGGTGTCGGCCACCCGCAACGAGACCAACAAGAAGAGCACCGCCGTGGTTGTCAACGTAGCCTCGGCCAAGCTGTTCGAGAATACGGCCTCAACCAATCTCGCCGAATCAATGAAGTTCCAGTCGGGTCTGCGCGTGGAGAACAACTGCGGCAACTGCGGCACCATGCAGCTGCGCATCAACGGTCTGGAGGGGCAGTACTCGCAGATCCTGCTCGACTCGGCGCCCATATTCAGCTCGCTGGCGGGCGTCTACGGACTGGAGCAGCTGCCCATGGCGATGATCGAGCGCGTGGAGGTGATCCGCGGCGGCGGTTCGGCCCTGTTCGGCTCGAACGCCATAGGCGGCGTGGTGAACATCATAACCAAGGAGCCGCTGCGCAACTCGCTCACGGTGTCGAACCTGACCGACATAATCGAGGACGGCACGGCCGAATACAACACCTCGCTCAACGGATCGTTCGTGTCGGACGACGGCCGCGCGGGACTCTATCTGTTCGGCATGATAAAGAACCGCTCGGCATACGACCGTAACGACGACGGGTTCAGCGACATTCCGCAGGTGAAATCGGAGACGGTCGGATTCCGCGGCTACTACAAGACCTCGATCCGCTCGAAGCTGACGGCCGAGTACCACCACATTCACGAGTTCCGCCGCGGCGGCGACG
>CAUHCL010000166.1 GCA_959604655.1 uncultured Alistipes sp.
CCGCCGCGGTGAAACGATTTCGGGGTCGGCCTTGCGCCTGCGCTGAATCGGATGCTTCGCATTTTTGAGGATCAAAATTTCGCTTACGCAGACGTTTTCTCGCCTCGGCAAAGCTCGAACGAGTTCGGCTCTGCTCTCGGCTTATCGAAAACGTTCTCCGATTCTTAACGCTCCGTCGCCGCGGCCGACCTTTGTCCGAAATCGCTTCTGCCGCGGGATGGGCTAACGCGCGTGAATATTGCAGTCCGCAGGACTGCGCGGGCCGCAGCCTCTGCCCCGCGGAGGCCCGCTATTCGCATTCGCTCATCGAGCGGACCACCGCAGGCTGCCGCCCGAGAACATTTCCATCATTATATCTGCGACTCTTCAGAGTCGCGCAGTTCGACGCCGCCCCACTGCGGCGGACTGCTAAAGCATTCCGACCGCCGTCGGCAAAAAGTTAGACGGCAGGATAAAAACCCGTTCAGTCGCGGCCGTCCAATGCGGGGAACTCGCGGCGGAACTGCCTCAACGATTCGATATCGATCTCCGCCGTTATGACACCCTCTGCCCCGTCGGCACACGCCGCGACGGTCCGCCCCTGCGGGTCGATCAGAGCCGTGCCGCCCGAATAGACGCCCGAGGCATCGGACCCCGTGCGGTTCACCCCCGCCACGTAGCATTGGTTTTCGATGGCGCGCGCACGCAGCAGCACATCCCACGCCGCAATGCGCGACGCGGGCCACGAGGCGACGAAGATCATCATGTCGTAGTCGCCGCGGCAGCGCGAGAATACGGGAAACCGCAGATCGTAACATATCTGCAACAGTATCCGCACGCCGCGCCACTCGACGACGACCCTTTCGCGGCCCGCGGCGAAGAGGCGGTCCTCGCCGCCGAGCGGAAAGAGATGGCGCTTGTCGTAGCACGCAGCCGAACCGTCGGGCCGCACGAACAGCAGGCGGTTGTAACGCCGCCCTGCCTCCGCGACTGCCACGCTGCCTGCCACGGCGACATCGTACCGCGCGGCCATGCGGCGCATCCACTCCGCCGTGGCACCGTCGCTCTCGGCAACATCGTCTGCCGCGGGCACGAAACCCGTGGTGAACATCTCGGGCAGCACGACAAGATCGGCCCTGCCGACATTGTCGCCTTCGCTTTGCGCCTCAAACAGGCGTTCGAAAGCATCCTCGGCGCGCCGCAGATTCCGCTCGCGCGCCAAAAGTTCGATATCGCGTTGAAAAAGAGCAATCCTCATGATCCCTTAGGTTTTGTCTCCAAAGTTAATTCTTTTCGGCGAAAGGACAATCGGGTCGCGGCCTGCGGGAACCGCATGCGAGCGCAAAATAAGTTGCGGCGTCAGCCTCACCCGCGGCAGAAGCGATTTCGGACAGAGGGCGGCCGCTGCGACGGAGCGTAAAGAATCGGAGACCTTTTGATTGCTTCAAAAGTGCCGTCAGGCATCCGATTCAGCGTAGGCGCAAGGACGACCCCGAAATCGTTTCACCGCGGCACATTTTGGCTCCACCTTTTGGGTGACAAAAGGTGGAAATAGCATATAAAGTATTTGCGGTTCGAAGAACCGCGCAGTTCGCCGCCGCCCCACAGCGGCGGACTGCTAAAGCACTCCGACCGCCGTCGGCGAACAGCATAAAACATCGTAATAATACAACTCGCAGAGTCGTGCGGACCGCAGGCTGCCGCCCGAACAACTGCGCCGCACAGCGGCGTTATCTTCGGCGGCTCGCACCTTTGGTGCGACCCCCGCAGCCGCCGAAGATAAATGTCACCCATCCCGCCGTCGGCAAACAGCAGGCTGCGCCTCAACAAAATCCAAACAAGTTTGCTTCTGCGCTCGGCTTATCCGTATCTTTGGCTGCGCCTTAGATACTCTCGCTCGGCAAAATGCAAGCGAGCTTGCTTTTGCCCTCGCTTATTCGTATCTTTGCCTCATGGCGAATATTCTCGACAGCAGCGTGAAATACGTTACGGGAGTCGGCGAGGCGCGCGCCAAGGTCCTCGAAAAGGAGCTGGGCATACTCACCGTCGGCGACCTGCTGCGCCACTATCCGTTCCGCTACATCGACCGCACCAAGATATACCGCATAGCCGAGGTGGACGAGCGCATGGTCTCGTCGCTGGTGCAGCTGCGCGCCCGCGTGACGGGCGTGGGTTATGCGGGTGCGGGCCGCAAGCAGCGCTTTTCGGTCTACGTGTCCGACTCCTCGGGCTCGGCCGAACTCATCTGGTTCCGCGGCATAAAGTGGATGGAGAAGAATGTGGAGGTGGGCCGCGAGTACATCATCTTCGGCCGCCCGATGTTCTATCGGGGCGAGCTGTCGATGGCCCACCCCGAGCTGGAGATGGTCGAGAAGGCCCTCAGCCGCCCCGTGCGTAGCGGCATGCAGGGCATATACCCGTCGTCGGAGAAGATGGCGTCGACGTTCGGCGCCAAGGGCTTCTACAACATCGTCTGCAACGCCTGGATGCTCGCGCAGGACCATATAGCCGAGACCATGCCCGAGGCGGTGCGCGCGCGTTACGATCTGATGCCGCTGCGCGAGGCGATGTTCAACATACACTTCCCGCAGTCGGCCGAGGCTCTGGCCCGCGCCGAACGCCGCCTGAAGTTCGACGAGTTTCTGGGCGTGCAGCTCTCGGTGCAGTCGCACCGCACCGACCGCATGACCCGCCGCAACGGGTTCGTCTTCTCCCGCGTGGGCGAATTTTTCACCGACTTCTTCGAGAACCGCCTGCCCTTCTCGCTCACGGGGGCGCAGAAGCGGGTCATACGCGAGATACGCCGCGACACGGTGTCGGGCTACCAGATGAACCGTCTGTTGCAGGGCGACGTGGGCAGCGGCAAGACCATGGTGGCGCTCATGTCGATGCTGCTGGCCGCCGACAACGGCTTCCAGGCCTGCATGATGGCCCCTACGGAGATACTCGCCCGCCAGCACTTCGCCACCGTCTCGCGCCTCACAGAAGGCATGGGACTCGGGGTGGCCATACTCACGGGATCGGCGAAGGCGGCCGAGCGGCGGCCGGCGCTGGAGGGCATCGCCTCGGGCGAGGTGCGCATACTCAT
>CAUHCL010000167.1 GCA_959604655.1 uncultured Alistipes sp.
CATATACTCGCACAACAAGTTCGATGTCGACGGCGCCGACGGCAGCATGAAGATGAGCAAGCTCGACCTGCCGCTGCTGTTGGAGGTCAAGCTCCTGGGAATACTCGCATTGCAGGCGGGTCCCTCGTTCAACCTCATGACCGACTCGGGCGGCAAGACCGAAGGCGCCAAGTGGGACATTACGCGCCCCGCGGTGAACTATGCACTGGGAGTCGAGGCGCGCATCTGGAAACTCTCGGTCTCGGCACGCTACAACGGCGCATTCAAGAAGAGCGAGGTGCTCGGCTACACCACGGGCAAGAACAAGATCTCGACATTCCAGCTCGGTCTGGGGTATTACTTTTAAGGAAAAAAGTATATTTCAACGTAACGACAAAGGCCCCTCGTCGCAGGGGCCTTTGTCGTTGCATGCCGAAACGTCCTATCGTTCCGTGCGGCCCGGGTAGGCCTCCAGAGCCTTTCCGAGGATAAACAGCGCGCGGCGCAGGTCGTCCTTTTTCAGCACGTAGGCTATGCGCACCTCGTCGCGGCCCTTCGAGGGATCGGTATAGAATCCCGACGCGGGAGCCATCATGACCGTCTCGCCCTCGTATTCGAAGTCGGACAGACACCATGCGCAGAAACGGTCGCAGTCGTCGATCGGCAGCCGCGCCACCGTGTAGAACGCTCCCATGGGTATGGGCGAATAGACGCCCGGCAGCTTGTTCAGCCCGTCGATCAGGCAGTTGCGCCGCTCGATATACTCCTCGTAGGTTCGGATCATGTACGACCGCGGGGCGTCCATCGACGCCTCGGCGACGATCTGCCCCAAAAGCGGAGGGCTCAGGCGCGCCTGACAGAACTTCATCACCGCATCGCGCAGCTCGCGGTTCTTGGTAATCAGCGCCCCGATGCGTATGCCGCACTCCGAGTAGCGTTTCGACACCGAATCGATCAACACCACATGGTCCTCGATCCCCTCCAGATGACACGCCGAGATATAGGGCGACCCCGTGTAGATGAACTCGCGGTATACCTCGTCCGAAAAGAGGAACAGATCGTATTTCTTCACCATGTCGCGGATGCGGTACATCTCCTTGCGCGTGTAGAGGTAACCCGTGGGGTTGTTGGGGTTGCAGATCAATATGCCGCGCGTGCGCTCGTTTATCAACTCCTCGAACTGCTCCACCTTGGGCAGCGAGAAGCCCTCCTCGATGGAGGTCGACACGGTACGGATCACGGCACCCGCCGAGATGGCGAACGCCATGTAGTTGGCGTAGGCGGGTTCGGGCACGATGATCTCGTCGCCCGGGTTCAGACACGACATGAATGCGAACAGAACGGCTTCCGAACCGCCCGTGGTTATTATTATGTCGTCGGCCGACAGCTTTATCTGGTACTGGTCGTAGTAGCCCACCAGCTTCTCGCGCAGCGAACGGTAACCGTCGCTCGGGCTGTACTCCAGCACCGTGCGGTCGATGGTCTTCAGCGCGTCGAGTCCCACCTGCGGCGTGGGCAGATCGGGCTGGCCGATATTGAGGTGGTAAATCTTGGTGCCGCGCTTCTTGGCGGCATCGGCCAGAGGCACGAGCTTGCGTATGGGCGACTCGGGCATCTCGACCGCTCTTTCGGATATTCGGGGCATAGGATCTTGTTTCGAATTTGCATTAACTTAACGCCGCGGCGGCATTACAGGCTGTCGAGCACCTCGCCCACCTTTTGCAGGACGCCGATGCGGCGCAGGCTGTGCGCCTTCACGAAACGCTGCATGGCGGCATAGGTCGAGGGGCAGTGCAAGCGGATATATTCCACCGTATAATAGAGTCCGCTCGTCAGGGATATGCCCGTGGCGGCAGTGACGTAAAGCTGCGTTTCGGGGCAGAGGTCGAACACGTTGCACACGTGCCACACCACGACCACCAGGCCGTTGAGTATAAGCATGTTCACCGAGGTAAGCACATGGCTGAAACCCAGCCCGATGAACATGTGGTGCAGGTGGGTCTTGTCGGCACTGAAAGGCGAGCGGCCCTTGAGCATGCGCGCCGTCATCACGCGCAGCGTGTCGAACACGGGGATGGCCAACACGGCCAGCGTGAAGCTCACGGTGCTGCCCGTAATGTGGTCGCTGCCCGACTGTATTATGCGCATCACATACAGCGAGCAGATGAAGCCCAGCACCAGCGAGCCGCCGTCGCCGAGGAACATCTTGTACTTGGCGCCGAACATGTTGTGCATCATGAAGGGGATCAACGCCCCGAACATCGAGAACGCCAGGACGGCATACGACATGTCGCCCATACGCACGAAGCATATTCCGAACAGCAGCGAGGCGAACATTCCGTATCCCGAGCAGAGTCCGTCCACGCCGTCGATCAGATTGATGGAGTTGATGATGCCCACGCCCGAGACGAGCGTAAGCACCACGGCCACGGCCACGGGGAGGCGGTATACGTTCCACAGGCCGTGGAAATTGTCGATGTATATGCCGCACAGGAACATCATCATGCACACGGTGCATATCTGCAACGCGAAGCGCGCCGTGGGCGATATGTCCATTATGTCGTCGCCCACGCCCGTGTAGAGCATCACCATCATGGCTATTATAAGCTCGAACTGTATCTCCATGTCCTGGACGTAATAACCGGCCACGCCGAGTCCGAACATCAGTCCGAAGAATACGCCCACGCCGCCCAGTACGGGCACGGGGACCTTGTTCAGCTTGCGCGCGTTGGGGTTGTCCACGATCTGTTTCATCTTGGCGATCTTCACCAGCCGCGGGTGTATCAGAAACACCACCAGCGAGGCGATGAAAACGGGCAGTGCCGCCACGAATACCAATTCTTCCATAACAAAGGGTTGTTTTTGTGTCGCGATCATACATCCGAATGCACCCGCCGCCCGTCGGGACCGATGTCACGGCCGCGGAACGCCGATACGTTGAGATATACGATCGTATTGTGCGTTATATGAAAAAATTATACGTAACCATCTTTTAGACTCGTTGCATCCGATCTTGATATTTTGCGGCTCTTCAGAGCCGCGCGAGCCGTAGCCTCGCCCCGCGGAGGCTCGCT
>CAUHCL010000168.1 GCA_959604655.1 uncultured Alistipes sp.
CCCTCATGGCGGGCATCGTGGCGGGCACGGGTTTTCTGCTGTTCCAGTGGGGCTACGTCCACCTGCAAAAGTGGATGACCTCCTATAACGCCATTTACGGAAGTTTCGCCGCACTGCCGCTGTTCCTGCTCTGGATGCAGATTTCGTGGCAGATACTCCTTTTCGGCGGCGAGTTGTCGTTCGCATACCAGAACCGCAAGCGGTTCGACGAGGAACGCGAATCGCTGCTGGCCGACTACGACTGCCGCCGCAAGATGATGGTGGCCGTCATGACACTCGTGGTGCGGGCGTTCCGCGACGGACGGGGTGCCGTGCCTCTGGCCGAGATACGCGAGGAACTGGAGCTGCCGTCGCGAATCCTGAGCAACCTGCTCTTCACGTTGGTCGATGCGGGCATGCTCAACGAGATACGCCGCGACGGCAAGGAGTTCGAACCCGAATACGCACCCGCACGCGACATATCGACGCTGCGGGTGTACGATGTGCTGGAGGCGGTCGACAGCCGCGGCGCGGGGCAGGGTGCGGCCGACCTGCGCCGAAAGTGCGGGCAGCGCGGCTGTTCCGACGTGGTGGAGCGGCTGAAGGAGGCGGCGCGCCGCAGCCCGAGCAATGTGAAGATAACCGAACTTATAGACGATGAACGGAAATGACGGAATCATACGCGCGGTGATCGCGGGCAGCGGCAACGTGGCCGAGGCCCTGGCTCTTGCGGCGGCGCGGACCGAAGGAGTCGAATTGGTGCAGATCGTAGCGCGCAACGCCGCGCGGGCGGCCGAGATAGCGGCCGCGGCGGGATGTGCGTGGACCGACGATTTCGGCCGTGCGGCCGATGCCGATATATATATCATAGCGGTGAGCGACCGCGCCGTGGGCGAAGTCGCCGCGGCGTTGCGCCGCAGCGAGGGGTCGACGCTCCTGCACACGGCGGGCAGCGTGGCGATCGACGCGCTGCGCGGGGCTGCCGAGGCTGCGCACGGCGGTTACGGGGTGCTATACCCCTTCCAGACCTTCACCGCGGGCCGCGCGATCGATTTCGGCGAGGTGCCGATCTTCATCGAGGGCTCCGACGCCGACACCGAGCTTCGCATCGGGCGCTTCGCCCGACTTCTGAGCCGCAGCGTGGAGCACGCGTCGTCCGAGCGGCGCCGCACGATACACCTCACGGGCGTGCTGGGCTGCAACTTCGTGAACGCCCTCTACTGCATGGCGGCCGACATTCTCGCCGCGAGGGAGGGGTTGCCGTTCGACGTGCTGCGTCCGCTCATCGCCGAGACCGCGCGCAAGGCCGCCGAGGCCGAGCATCCGCGGACGGTGCAGACGGGACCCGCCGTGCGCGGCGACCGCGCCGTGGCCGAGCGGCACTGCGGGATGCTCGCGCAGGATCCGCGGGCACGCGAGATTTACGAATTGTTAACCGACTACATATGGGAAACTTCAAGGAAGATATAGCCCGCACGCGGGCTTTCGTATTCGACGTGGACGGCGTTATGACCGACGGCGGCATCATGCCGATCGAGGGCGGCCGCGACTTCATCCGCAAGTACAACGCCAAGGACGGCTACGCCATAGCCTACGCCATACGCCGCGGATACAAGGTGTGCGTCATCACGGGCGGCCACGGCGAGCTGCTGCGCTCGCGACTCGAACGGTTAGGCGTGACCAGAATGTATCTCAACTGCATGGACAAGATCGCGGCGCTCACTGAGTTTTTCGCCGAGTACGGCATCGACGCGGCCGACACCATCTACATGGGCGACGACATTCCCGATCTGGAGTGCATGCAGATGGTGGGCATACCCGTATGCCCCGCCGATGCGTGCAGCGAGGTCATCGAGGCTTCGCGCTACGTGTCGGAGTTCGAAGGCGGCCGCGGTGCGGTGCGCGACATCGTGGAGCAGACCCTCCGCGCGCAGGGCCAGTGGGCCAAGGACCGCACGGGCGTGCTGGGCGTGCAGTCGAAGTAGAAACCGTTTTTCCGAAAAAACAGCGACCGCCATGTCCGACGACAAGCGAATGGAGCGGCGCGGGAAGGTATTCGCCTTTTTCGCCGCTCACGGCATAGAATACGATGTTTACGACCACCCCGAGGCGCATACGGTGGAGGAAGCATTGAAATATTGGCGCGACGACGGGTCGTGTTACTGCAAGAATCTCTTTCTGCGCAATCACAAGGGCGACCGCCACTATCTGGTGGTGCTCGACGGCTCGCACTCGCTGGCCATCCACGACCTGGAGCGCCGCCTGCGTCAGGGCAAGTTGTCGTTCGCCTCGGAGCAGCGCATGGAGCGCTATCTGGGTCTGCGCGCGGGGTCGGTGTCGCCCTTCGGGCTTATAAACGACACCGAGAATCACGTGCATCTCTTTCTCGACCGCAATCTGCTCGCGGCGCCGAGCCTCTGTTTCCATCCCAACGACAACACCGCCACCGTTGTCGTGTCGCAGGCCATGTTCGCCCGCTTTCTCGCGGCGGCGGGAAATTCTTACGAATATATCGATTTATACGAGGATTGACCGACGGCAGTCCGCCGAGGGCAGACCGCAGGCTGTGCCCCGAGAATAAAACACGTCATGCCACCGAGCCTTTAGGCGAGGATTGGCATCGCAAACGAGTGGTTGTTCGGTATGGATTCCAATCATTTTTTTAAGAAAAATGTGGAATGACGCGGATGGTTGTCGGTATTGGGTGCTGTTCTCCTGCGGACGATCTCGGGTGAAATTTATCTTCGGCGGCTGCGGTTGTTCGGGCGGCAGCCTGCGGGGACCGCGCAGTCCTGACGGACTGCATTTTGGTTTTTGGCGTGCTGTTCGCCGACGGCGGCAGGACTCGCACGAGCCATCGGCGAGTTGCAGTCCGCCGCGAGGGGGCGGCGGCGAACTGCGCGACTCTGCGAGTCGCATTTTCTCAATTATTTTTCATACGTTACCTTTTGTGCGGACAAAAGGTAACCTAAAAACCGCCGCGGTGAAACGATTTCGGGGCCGTCCTTGCGACTGCGCTGAATCGGATGCCTTCGGCACTTTTGAAGCAATCAAAAGATTTCC
>CAUHCL010000169.1 GCA_959604655.1 uncultured Alistipes sp.
ATCTTCGGCGGCTGCGGGGGTCGCGCTTTGCGCGAGCCGCCGAAGATAGCGCCGCCGTGCGGCGCAATTCTTCCGCCCCCGACATACACGACTGAAAACCACTGCCCATGAAACGAATAGGAATAATCTCCGACACTCACGGCACTTTCGACGACACGCTGCGCCGATTCCTGCAGGACGTGGACGAAATATGGCACGCGGGCGATTTCGGCTCGATAGAGACCGCTGACGAGATAGCGGCGTTCAAGCCTCTGCGCGGCGTCTACGGCAACATCGACGGCGGCACGACGCGCCGCGTATACAAGGAGTTCGCATGTTTCGAGTGCGAGAAGAAGCGGGTGTTCATGACCCACATAGGCGGCTACCCGCGCCACTATTCGCCCGCGGCCGTCGGCATGATACAGAGCGCGCGGCCCGACATATTCGTCGCGGGGCACTCGCATATTCTGAAGGTGATGTACGATCCCGTCTACTCGCTGCTGCACATAAACCCGGGTGCGGCGGGCGAATACGGGTTCCACAAGGTGCGCACCGCCGTGCGTTTCACCGTCGACGGCGACGACATACGCGACATGGAGATCGGCGAGTGGCCGCGGCGGGGATAGTCGTGCGGACTCCCCTGCCGCCGCACGCCTACGACATGTCGCCCGACGCCGACTCCCCGTGCGGCACGGCAACGAACAGATCGCGGTCCGACGGCCACGTCCTGACCTTCGACAGCGCGTCGCGGACCATGCGGCCTATGGAGTTGGTGAACGATGCGCCGCGGTAGTTGCTGGTGTTGGTGATGAAGACATAGGAGAGTCCGCCCGCACGGTTCTCGATGTAGGCGCACGTGCCCGACATGGTGCCCGTGCGGATCAGCGAGCGGCTGCGGCTGTCGTAGCGCGCCCAGCCCAGCGCATAGTCGCCCT
This sequence comes from uncultured Alistipes sp., assembly GCA_959604655.1. GTDB lineage: Bacteria > Bacteroidota > Bacteroidia > Bacteroidales > Rikenellaceae > Alistipes. Next base: position 915 of record CAUHCL010000169.1, read on the forward strand.
TGCGGGCTATGCGTTTCATCTCGGCCACGCTCTGCGGGGTGAGGATATCGGGCACGCCGTCGCATCCGTCGACCGAAGCCACCAGACGCAGCAGCTCGGCCGCCGAGCACACCCACGCTCCCGCGCCCTGCAATCCCGTGATGTCGTTGCCGCCGTACTCGCGCGGCCGCATGCGGCCCGAGCCGTCGTACGACTCGATGGTCTCGCCCGGGTCGTGGCCGTAGTACTTCACCTCGCGGGGATAGCGTTCCTCGTAGTAGTTGCGCGCAATGTGCATGTCGTAGCACCCCGCTGGCCACAGCACATGTTTCTGGAGATATTCTTCGTAGCCCATCCCCGACACCTTCTCGATCACGCGCGACAGCACCAGATAGCCTATGTTGGAGTACTGGGCCGAGCCCCCGGGCTTGTCGCGCAGCCGCTGGCGGAGCTGGAAGGCTATGAGCTGGTCGGCCGTGGGCGAGGTGTCCATATCCTCCCACCGCATGACGTCGGTGATGCGGAACATGGGGTCGCCCAGACGGCGGCTGAAGCCCGAGGTGTGGTTGAGCAGATGGCGCACGGTGATGTCGGCGGCGCGCTTGTCCTTGATGTCGAGCAGCGCGGGGTCGTTGAGAATGCCCGACGGGCCGAACACCCGATCGTCGAGCGTGAGCAGCCCCTCGTCGCACAGCTTCATGATGCCTATGGCGGTGATGAGCTTCGACGCCGAGGCTATGCGGTAGATGTCGCCCGCCTCGGCCTCGCGGTCGCGCTCCTTGTCGGCCCAGCCGAATCCCTTGCAGTAGATCAGATGCTCGTCCTTCATCACGGCCAGCGATGCGCCGCGGATGTTGTTGCGCGCCATCCAGTTGCGGATGTGGCGCTCCATAGGCGCCGTGGCGGGCAGATCGGATACCGAGTTGCTGAGCGAGTCGTTGAGACGGTAGCCTATCTCGCTCTCGGGCAGGGCAAGATCGCTCCCGCCGCACGAGCGCAGCGCGAAGAGCAGGCAGCATGCCGCCGCGGCCGCGCCGAACAATAATTTATGTCGTTTCATCAAAAATCGTTTTTACCGCATGCAAAAATAACGATTTAATCCCGTAACGGCAAGACGCCGTGCGCGCCCCGATGTGCAAAAAAAACGCCGTGGGCACACCGCGGCCGACGGCAATCGGCCACAGGCGTTTGGTTTTTGCGAAAAAAACGCCTATTTTTGTCGGCGAACAGGGTTTCAAACGGGTCGGACTACCCGTTTGGATTAAAAGGGAATCAGGTGAGAATCCTGAACAGTCCCGCTGCTGTAAGTTCCGTAAAAGTTCCGACATCTCTGAGCCACTGGTTCTTCGCGGATCGGGAAGGCGTCGGAATGGAGCGAGTCAGAAGACCTGCCCTTTCATTAAAGGCCGTATCGCTCGTGGGTTAGCGCTACGGTACGAAAAGATTTTAATCCCGAATAAAGAGTTTCGGAAAGAACCTGAAAACGCATCTGACCATGTGTGAATGTTTCGTGTGCCTTCCAACCGAAGGCCTCGCGGGGCGTGCTTGCGGCACAGCCTCGGAATTTTCACGGCCTTGTCCCGCCGTGTGTGTCAAGTCGTCCGCCGCGCAGGCGGCAGTCGGCAGCCCAAACAGAACGGAAAACCCCGAAAAAGAGTCGAGCCATGTTTAAGAATTTCGCAGGCTACCACATCGTCGAGGCTTACCACGAATGGAAAAGCCACGCAAGGATTTCGAGTCCCAAAGGGGTGAAAATCGCAAAACTGGCCGTCGTGGCGGCAGTAACGTTGATTCTTTGGTATCTGCCTCCGTCGTGCATGTTCATTCCCGACATCACGGCGGTGGAGCAGCGTCTGCTGGCCATATTCGCGTTCGCCACGCTGATGTGGATACTGGAGGCCGTACCGTCGTGGACCACGTCGGTGGCCGTGGTGGTGCTGTTGCTGC
>CAUHCL010000170.1 GCA_959604655.1 uncultured Alistipes sp.
TGCAAAGTAACACACTTTTTTATTCCTTTCCAAATATTTATTAACCTTTTTTTACTCTTTTTTTATCCACCTCCCAAACAATCCCTGAAGATCAACGAAATACGAGAAAAAGAAAATTTCGGGGATATGTCGTTATATATAAGGTAAACCGCAACAGACCGATCGGCAAACCCTACCCGCAAAAAACGTGACCGCCCGAAAAGGCGGCCACGTCGACAAATAAAAATGGGGATATTAAAATCCTTTTTATTCTTCAGGATCTTCCTTAGGAGCTTCGGTAGGGAACATCTTTATGGTCATATCGGCATTGTTCAGCTCGAAACGATGCCATCCGTCATTACCCGAGGGTAATTTCCACTTCTTATCATTGCTGCTATTCGATGTCACACGGCCATCCTCCAACGGATTCGCCCATGCTTCCACAGGACGCCACGACGGATCGCCCCAGTTATTGTCCAGATGGATCTTGATGGCCTGCTCGCCTACCGTCGATATGAAGTTGCCCTCATGATAGAAGATCTCGGGATTCTTGTAATCCCACTTCATCTGCACATGCTCCCACTTTCCGTTAACGGCATCGCCGACGATCCACGGAGCGCGTCCGTACGAGCAGTAGCGGCCGTAGTAGACGGTGGCCGACAGATCCTGCACGTTGTAGCTGATCGTGAAGATGTAGTTATTTGCGGTACCGTGAGCACCCGCGGCATAAGCGTTGAACGAGTCGAACTCGACAGCGCCCTTGGCGGCAGCATCCTCTTCACTCTCCACATAAACCATCTCGTAACCGAAATCGCTGTCGTCAAGTTTCGCGCCGCGCATGTAGCACGGATACTTTTGGCCCGAAATAGTCGACAGAACGAACTTGGAGTTGGGGTTAAGCACGATATCGCGGCTCTGATACTCGGCATCGACCTCGATGGGCTTGATCTCGGGACCCGTAAGGGCATCGGCACCGAAGGGATTGGCCGAACCGATCACGTAGAAATGGCGTACGGGGATCTCCGCCGAAATAATAGTAGTATCGACAGTCGCAATTATCGGTTTGTAATAGAACTCGCCGCCGTCGATATAAGCCATCAACTGTATCTGGCAATCGATAGGCATGTTATAGTAGAACTGCCAGTTGGCGACGATGAACTTGTACAGATCGCGCTGCAACACGCCCCACGACGTGGCCGAAGCATCGATATTATCCGACACGAAAGCGGGAGCCGTCGCGTCCATAGTATTGACAATTTTCAGAAGATAACCGCTGATATGGTAATCCTCGGTCGGAGGGGTGGGCTGATTCCACGTAAACGTGAGATTGGTCCACTGTGTATCGGGCCCGATCGACAGCTGCTCGGCGGGCAACGTAAGCACGAGATCGTTATTCACAGACGGTTTCTCGAACACGTTGTTCAGACCGTCCTTGTCTTCGCAAGCCGCAAAGGAAAGAATCCCGACAAACGTCAACAATTTAAATATGTTTTTCATAATCATTCGATTGTTAAAATTCCTATTACTCTTCGCTTACGGTCTCCCAATAGGGTGCCTGCACCAGATTGGGGTTCTTGTCGATCTCCGTCTGGAAAATAGGCATCCAATAGTACTCACGCTTCCACGCGCGGGGGGCCTCGTTCGAAGTACGTACGAAGAATGCCTGGGGATCGTTGGGATCGCACGAACGCTTCGTACCATGGAAGTTCATACCGCCGTGGTAGTAGTCCACGCCGTCGCAAACCTCCTCGGCGATCATCCAGCGGCGGATGTCGGTGTAGCGGATGTAGGTGTCCTCGCAGCAGAGCTCCACGCGGCGCTCGCGGCGGATAAGATCTGTCATCTGATCGGGAGTAACATGGATCTTGCCGATCTCGTTGCCCCAGGTGTACTCGGGAACGCCCGCACGCTCACGGATCTTGTTCAGATATACGAGAATGTCGTCGTGACCCGGCGAAACCTCGTTCAAGCACTCCACATAATTCAGATAAGCCTCGGCCAGACCGTAGAACTTGCCCTGACGATACGACCAGCTGTCGGTCTTGGCAACTTCGTTGGGACGATTACCCTTGTTGTTGAGATAGCCGTTGTTCGGGGCATCGTGCGTACCGTCGTTGTCGACTTTATCGTGGCCTACCAGACTGCTGTCATATCCCTTATCTTTCGAGTTGTAGAAGTTGGCCTTGCGCTGCTGACCATTGTCGAACCACTTCTCGTTGTAGGTAACAGTGATATAGAAACGTGGCTCACGGTTGACATACATATTATATGTATCCTTGCTCGTGATCAGCGAACGATCTCCATCATGCTTCTCGGCACCCGTCCACTTGGTCTTGGTCCAAACCTCGCTGTCGGCGAAACCGCTCTCGTCGTATCCCGATTCGGGGTTGATGATGGGCTTGAACTTGAAACCCTTGCTGTCCTTGGTGTAACCGTCGATGGGATAGATACCGTTGCTCATGGCGAAAGCGTCGACCAGCGACTGCGAAACGCTCATACCGCCGTTGGCACCCGTATCGCCGCGAGGTACTCCGTAACGAATATACGATTTGTAATCAACATCGTGCTTTGCGAAAAGGACTTCGGTATTACCGGCCCTCGCCGTAATCGAATATGCACCCATCAACGACATGAACGGATCGATGGTACCATCGGAATTGTACTCCTTGTAAAGCTCGTGACCGTTGGCCTCGGCGACATCCA
>CAUHCL010000171.1 GCA_959604655.1 uncultured Alistipes sp.
TTGCAGTCCGCCGCATGGGGCGGCGGCGAACTGCCGATATCGCTGCGCGATATCGATTTAACCGTAAAGTCAATGGCTATGTTGCGAATCGTTTTACTTTTATCGATATTGCTCTCGGCGTGCCGCATATCGGCCGTCGAGCCCGACGGCGGCGTGAAGGTCGGCGCCGAGCGCACCGACGAATATCTGCCGGCATTGCGGGGACGTCGCATCGCCGTGCTGGCCAACCACACGGCAATGGTCGGCGACCGCCACTTGGTCGACATGTTGTGCGACGAGGGTGTGACCGTGGCGGGGATCTTCTCGCCCGAACACGGATTCCGCGGCGGCGCCGATGCGGGCGAGCACGTAGGCAGTTCGGTCGACGAGAAGACGGGCATTCCCATATGGTCGCTCTACGACGGCGGCTCGGGACGCCCTTCGGCCGCGACGATGGACAAGTTCGACGTGCTCGTGGTGGACATGCAGGACGTAGGATTGCGTTTCTATACCTATTATATAACCATGCTGCGCATGATGGACGCCTGCGCCGACCGCGGCCGCAGCGTCATAGTGCTCGACCGCCCCAATCCCAACGGGATGTACGTCGACGGCCCCATACTCGACATGAAATACAAGTCGGGCGTCGGCGCGCTGCCTATCCCCGTTGTGCACGGCCTCACGATGGGCGAGATCGCCCTCATGTCACGCGGCGAGGGGTGGTGCGGCGACTGCGAATTACGGGTGGTGGCGTGCGAGGGCTATACCCACTCGACGCGTTACGTGCTGCCCATAGCGCCGTCGCCCAATCTGCCGACGCAGCATGCCGTTTATCTCTATCCGTCGACGTGCCTGTTCGAGGGCACCGTCTGTTCGCTCGGGCGCGGCACTGACCGTCCGTTCGAGTGCTACGGCCATCCCGACTACGAGGGCGGCGACTTCACTTTCACGCCGCGGTCGGTGGCAGGGGCCAAGAATCCACCGCTGAAGGACCGCACGTGCCGCGGCCGCGACCTGCGCGGAGTGCAGGACGAAACGGTCATCGAGCGCGGATTCGATCTGGAGTATGTGATAGACGCCTACCGCAATCTCGGCATGGGCGAGAAGTTCTTCACCCCCATGTTCGAAAAGTTGGTTGGTGTCGGTTACGTGCGCCGCATGATCGTCGAGGGACGTTCGGCCGACGAGATCCGCGCCGTATGGCAGCCCGAGCTGGAGAAATACCGCGCCCTGCGCCGCCGATATCTGCTCTACGACGAGGAATAGACATATATCGATATCACGCAGTTCGCCGCCGCCCCCACGCGGCGGACTGCTAAAGCATTCCGACCGCCGTCGGCGAACGCCCTTCGGCTAAAGATATATCGCGATACCCGCCGCGGCCGAGAGGACGATCAACAATATGGGGTTGACCTTTTTGTACGACGCGACGAGCGTCGTGCCGAAGAGCAGCCAGCTCCAGGCGTCGATGAAGCTCGCGCCGTCGTCCGACGCGGGGAAGATCAGAAGCAACGCGGCCGCGCCGATCATGCCTATCACCACGGGGCGCATACCCGCCACGGCGCCTTTCACATAACGGTTGTCGCGCAGTTGCAGGAAGAACCGCGTTATGATTATCATCAGCGTGAGTGCGGGCAGGCAGACCGACACGGTCGCCACCACCGAGCCCCAGAATCCCGCAACCGTGTAGCCCACGTAGGTGGCCGAGTTGATGGCTATCGGCCCGGGGGTCATCTGCGACACAGCCACTATGTCGGCGAACTCGGCGTTGGTCATCCAGCCGTTCTGCACCACCACCTCGTTCTGTATGAGCGATAGCATGGCGTATCCGCCGCCGAATCCGAAGAATCCTATCTTCAGATAGCTGTAAAAGAGTTTGAGGTATATCATCGCTGCGCCTCCTTTCCCTTTCGTGCCGACCATGCCGCCCACGCTATGCCCGCCGCCGCACCCGCGATCAGCAGATAGACGGGCGAGAAGCCGAAGTACCACACCGCAAGGGCCGTGGCTGCGGCGACTGCGACAAGACAGGGGCGCATGCCTTTGGTGAATCCCATTATGGGGGCTATGATAAGCGCCACCACCGCGGGGCGCATGCCCTTGAATGCGGCGTCGACCACGGCGTTGTGACGTATCTGCGAGAAGAATACCGCCACCAGGAGAATTATGGTGAACGACGGCAGCACGACGCCGAGCAGGGCCGCCGCCGCGCCCGCATAGCCGTACATCTTGTAGCCGACGAATACCGAGGTGTTGAGCGATATGGGCCCGGGGGCCGACTGGGCCAGCGTGAGCAGATCGAGGAACTCGCCCTCGGCGATCCACTTGCGGCGGGTTATCACCTCGTTCTGTATGATGGGGATCATGGCGTATCCGCCGCCGAAGGTGAACAGCCCGATCTTGAAGAAAGACAGAAAGAGTTCGAAAAATTTGTTCATGGTCATCGTATTTCCGGAAAATGCCTGACAAATATTGTGCGCGACCGCACCGCCGCGCTACCTCGCAAAGCGGCAGAACGTGCCGAGCGGAAGCGACTTGCCGCTGCGGTCGTCGAAATAGAGTTCGCCGAACTCCTCGCCTCCCCCGCTGCCGAAGCACTGCCTTACGGCCGTGCGGGCCAGCAAGGCCGACAGCCCCATCGAGTAGAGGTTG
>CAUHCL010000172.1 GCA_959604655.1 uncultured Alistipes sp.
GCTGATGTACGACTCCACCTCGCTCACCGCACCCTCGGCCTGAAGCACCTGGGCTGCGGCAGCTTTCTTCTCCTCCTTGCTGGCTCCGTCCAGCGCGAGGTCGTATTGAGCCTTGGCCGCCATCTCCGTAGCCTCCATGGCGCGGAAGTTGGCCTCGGCCTCGTCGTATTTCTGTGCGGGGACCACGCCCTGCTCATACAGCGCCTTCACACGCTCGAAAGTCTTCTCGGCGAGCTGCTTGCCTGCCTGCGCCTTCTGCCACATGTTAAGGGCGGCCTCCTTCTGGGGCTTGCGCGCTCCTGCCAGAGCCTTTTCGTCCATAGCCGCCGCGGCGCTCTTCACCGCCTCGGCCTGACGCAGCTTGGCATCCAGCTCGGGAGTCGAGAGCACGTAGAGCAGCTCGCCTTTGGTCACCTGCTGTCCCTGCTCGACCTTCATCTCCTCGATGCGGCCCGCTATCTTCGACGATGCCTTGTAGCTCGTGCACTCCACCGTACCCTGAATTATGGTCGGCTCCGATTTTTTCAGATAATATCCCACCAATGCTACGGCTGCTATTATCACGACCAAGGCGATAATGAGCCAAATGACATTTCTTTTTTTCATAATCGTGCTTATGTCTCTTTAGTTATTGTCGAATGTGATTTGTCGCGCATCGATGCGGCGCGCGTACGAGGTGAATTCGTCGCTCACTCCCGCGGCCTCCAGCAGCTTGGCCAGCGCCACGTCGTACGAGAAAGCCATCTGTATGCGTTCGGTGCGCACCTTGGCCAGATTCAGTTCGGCGTCGATGAGATCCGAAGCCGAGCTCATGCCGTTGAGAAACGCCGCGTTCTTGGCGCGGAGATATTCCTCGGCGAAGTCGATCGATGACTCCACCGACTCGAACTGGTTGTAATAGTTGAACAGCTGGTTGTAGAGTTTCTCCACCAGGACCGATATGTCCTGACGCGCCTTGGTCTCCAGCTGCTCGACGCGTCTTACGGTCTGCTTGGCCGCCGAGTATTTGTATTCGCGGTTCAGGCCGTCGAATATCTTGAAGCTCACGCCCACGCCCACGGCCCAGCGGGGCAGCAGGTCGGTCACCTGATAGTTGTATACCGAGCCGCCTCCCATGGCCACCACCTGCGGGAAGTAGTCCGAACGCTGGAGGCGTACCCCCTCTTCGGCCAGCTGCCGTTTGAGCGTCACTTGGTTGAGCAGCGGGTTGTGGTTCGAAGCCAGCGACTTGTAATACTCCACATCCTCAATCTGCTGCACCACGAACATTTTGGTCACGGGCACGTAGTCGGTGTCGACCGAAGCGAGCGTGTTGTTGAGAGCGTCCTTTATGGTCTCCAGTTGCAGCTGCGCGTTCTTGAGCTCGCGCTCGGCCTCGGCCATCTTGAACTCCACGTAGAGGCGTTCGGCCTTGGCCAGCATGCCCTGCTCTTCGAGTGCTATGGCGTCGGACAGATGGCGCCGTATGCCGTCGGCCACCTGACTGCGGACCTTCACCACCTGCGCGGCCAGCGCCAGACCGTAGTAGCGTTCCACGAGTTCCGATATGAGTGCGTTTCGGGTCTGCATGCCCTGCTGCCCTGCCGTCGATTCGTCGATCCGCGCGGCTCTGTTGACCGCATTGATCTTTCCGCCGAGGAACACGGGCACCGTGATCTCGCCGCCCACGAAACCGAAGCTGCGGTCCTGCAACGTGTATTTCCAGTCGAGTCCCGCCACCGAGCCCAGCGCGCCCTGAAGGAATCCCGCCATCTGCTGGCTTATGATTCCGTTCTGTACGCCCGTGGTTATCAGATCGCCCGCCGCGGAGCCCAGGGGGCCTTTCAGATGGTTGGCGTCTATGGCTATGTCGTCGCCCGTGTAGATGTAGCTGCCCACCGCGTTTATCTTGGGCATGCGCAGTCCGATGGCCGCCTGGCGCTGGCGCTTGGCGGCGAGTTCTTCGTATTGGGCGGCTTTCATCGCGGGATTGTCGGTCGTGGCTATCGTCACGGCCTCTTCGAGTGAGATCATGCGTTGCCCGTCGGTTTGTGCCGATGCCGTGAAGGCCGCCAGCGACAGACAAATCAGAATCGGATATTTTCTCATAATCAGGTTGTGCTTGATTGACGACGACAAATATACGTCCCTTTTTCGATTATGAGAAAACCGTTGTCCGAATCGGAGAAAAGATTGCCGTTTTACGACATTTTACTCGGCCTCGGGGTGTCGCATATGTCAGTTTTTACGGCATAACACGACGTTTCAGCGTAATGAGAGTGATTTCGGGACGCGCCCCGATGCGCATGGGATAAAGCACGCATCCTATGCCGTCGTTGATGTAAAGCGCGCGGCCGTTTTCCTCGTAGAGTCCGCTCCAGCGGGGATAGAGCAGGCGCGCGGGCGACACTCCCCGCTTGCCCGCGGGAAACTTCATCTGCATGGCGTGCACGTGGCCCGACAGCGTGAGGTCGGCAAGGCGTTTTTCGAGTATCGGGGTCCACAGTTGCGGAATATGGGCCAGCGTGATGTCGAACAGCGAATCAGGGACCGAGGCGTATATCTCGTCCAGCCCGACGGCGGGGATGTGC
>CAUHCL010000173.1 GCA_959604655.1 uncultured Alistipes sp.
ACCATGAAGACAAACCTTCCATTCAACAGATTTCTGTCGCCGCTGTCGGCGACGATCGCGTGTCTTGTGCTCGTATGCTCGTGCGTACGTTACGATGTGCCGCAGCCTCTGGACGCATGGAGCGCCGACGGCCGTACTCTCCGCACGACGGAACCTACCGTCGGGGCGGGTGAGACGCTGACCGCCTCGGGCGACTACGCCAATTTCCGCCTCACGGGTCAGGCATTCACGCAGGAGGGCGCCGAAGCGGCCCTGCTGTTTCACACCGACGGAGAGTCGGGCTACGAGGTGACGTTCCGCAACGGTCCCATCGACGGCACCCGCAAGAGCGGCTCGCTGGCCTCGGTGCGCAACCTCTACCGTTCGCTTGCGGCCGACGGCGAGTGGTTCGACTTCGAGGTGGCCGTGCGCGGCAAGAACATAGCGGTGAGCATAGGCGGCACCGACGTGGTGTGCTACACCGAGCCCGATGTGCCTTACCGCGTCGAGAAATATGCGCGGCGCCTGCTCTCTCACGGCGCGATAGCTCTGCGCGGCGTGCGGGGCGAGGTGGCGTTCCGCAACCTGACCGTCACGCGGCTGCGCGACGACGCCCGCAACGAGGCCGATACCCTGCCGCCCGTGGATGAGCGTGCCGATGCCGTCATACGCGCGCAGCAGCGCGACTTCCCCGTCATCGACTACCATGTGCACCTCAAGGGCGGACTCACGAAGGAGCAGGCACACGCCATGTCGATGAACTACGGCATCAACTACGGCGTGGCGCCCAATGCGGGCGAGGGCGGCGTGGGCCGCATGCTGGCCGACGACAAGGAGGTGTACGAATATTTCGACGAGGTGAAGCCCATGCCGTTTCTGTGCGGCGTGCAGGGCGAGGGCCGTAAATGGACGGCCACATTCTCGCAGGAGGCGCTGGGCGTGTTCGACTATCTGTTCACCGACGCCATGACCATCATCGACCACAAGGGTCGCAACTCGCGTATCTACCGGCCCGAGGAGGTGCACTACGACGGCATTACGAAGGAGCAGTACATGGATCATCTGGTCGACCAGACCGTGAAGATCCTCACCAACGAGCCTGCCGACATATATGCCAACCCCACCTACCTGCCCCAGGACATGCAGGCCGATTACGACAAGTACTGGACCGACGAGCGTGTCGATCGCGTGCTCGACGTGTTGCAGCGCTACGGCATCGCGCTGGAGATCAACCCCCGCTACCGCATCCCGAGCATCGACATCATCCGCAAGGCCAAGCAGCGCGGGCTGAAGTTCACCTTCGGCACCAATAACGTCGACGCCGACTTCGGACGGCTCGAATACTGCTTCGAGGCGATGGACAAGTGCGGCATCGAAGCGGACGACATATGGTTCCCGTCGATGAGCGTCCGCCGCTCGCGACCTGTGGTGATTTACAACAAGTTCTGATGGGATACACGTTCGATTACGATCTGTTTCTGGCGCTCAACTTCGACGGCGGCGCGGCGATGGACGGCTTCATGTCGTTCTGCTCCGCGCCCGCCGCGTGGGCGTGGCTCCATGCGTTGATCCTGTGGCTGGTGTGGCGGCGCGCGGGATGGCGCGGGGTGCTGCTTTTCGTCGCGGCGGCGGCCCTGGCGCTGGGACTCTCCGACATGATCGCGGGGATATTCAAGCATGCGGGTCTGCTGAAGAATCTGTGGCCGTCGTTCCCCGCGCGGCTGCGCCCCATGCACACCCCCGAGCTCGAAGGACTGGTGCACGTCGTGCGCGAGGGCGGGCGCTACGGTACCGTCTCGGCCCATGCCGCCACCATGACGGCGCTGGCCGTGCTGGCCGTTCCCACCGTCCGTCGCAGGTGGTTCACCGTGCTTATGACGTCGGCGGTGCTGCTCATATGCTATTCGCGCATATATTTGGCCTACCACTTCCCGATCGATATCCTGCTGGGAATGGCGACGGGACTGCTCACGGGCGGCATTGCGCTCGCCGCCATGCGCGCGGTGGCGAAATGCCGCAAAACGGTGGAGTGACGGGAATCTCTGTCGGGCGATGCCGCTGTGCGGCGTCGCGCATGCGGCCCGCGCGGATTTATATACAAAGGTATTGTCCGCGGGCGGATATTAATGTATATAACCGATTAATATTTTTCGATAAAGGTTGCTTTTTCGCAATTTATACGTATATTTGCAGAGCGAAAGGTGCGTAAAACGCAGATTATCGGACTTTTTTTAAGATTCGGTACGTATTTTCAACCGCTTTTCGCGGGACATATTGGTAAAAAAGCGTTAGCTTTACTCTGGTTTGCTGAAACTTAGACACTTTTATCGAACCGCCGAGGAATAAAGTTTGCGCTCACGTTGGTTTCAACGTGGGCTTTATTCTTGATTTGGGCGGATAGGTAGTCTAAGACCTCAGCAAACAAAACACAGATTTAGTCCACGTCTTTTTTATTGTTTGTCGTTAACGAAGGTGTGCAGACTTTTTGTATAATTCTGGAAGATTTTTATAACCACTTTATTAGCAAGCAGTTCTGAGGATAAGG